>NZ_JBVKAE010000014.1:45946-224013 GCF_055598845.1 Amycolatopsis sp. NPDC039088
GACCACACTCGCCGCCCCTCCAGCAACAAAAAACCACCCCTTTTACCGTGTTTGGGGGGGGGGGGTGGGGAAAAAAAACAACCCCCCCCCCACGACCCCCTCGCGAAACCGTGCAAGATGCCTAAATCGGGCAGTTCTGTCTCGAAAAGTGGCCCTTATGGACAGTCCGGACCCGGGTGAGCCCCCTTGCGTGGGCCCACTCCCGCCGTGTCCACCACGACGCGTTCGTCTTGTCCCGCTATAGAGGTGCAGCCGACCAGCACTTATGCGACTTCGCCGGGACCCTGACCCTGAAGGTAGGGAAGGAGGCCTTCACGGCATGGCACAGTGGGCGTCAGCGGCCGGCGGCGTAGCCCTGCATTCCCCGCGCGTTCGCGGCGGCGCGCAGGACTCCGCCGGAACGCGACACGGCCGAAAGCCGCCCCAGCGCCCAAGGTCCGGCATCGACCACGGCGTGCCCGCGCGCGGCCAGAGCGTCCATTGTGGACTGGCCGAGTCGCGATTCGACCACGAGTTCCCGCGGCGTCCACGAACGCGGATAGAACGAACTCGGGAACGCCGTCGTATGCCACGCGGGCGAATCGATCGACTCCTGCAGGTTCAGCCCGCCGAGCGTGTGCGCCAGCCAGAAACACAGCTGCCACTGGTCCTGCTGGTCGCCGCCGGGCGTCCCGAACGCCAGCACCGGCTCGCCGTCGCGCAGGCCCATCGACGGCGAAAGTGTGATCCGCGGCCGTTTCCGCGGCGCCAGCGAGTTCGGCAAACCTTGCTCAAGCCAGAACATCTGCCCACGCGAGTCGAGGCAGAACCCGAGTTCGGGAATCGTCGGGCTCGACTGCAGCCAGCCACCCGACGGCGTCACCGAGATCATGTTCCCGGCCGCGTCGACGACGTCGATGTGCACGGTGTCGCCACGGGTCTCGCCCAGCGGCCCGACCGTCGGCTCCCCCGTCGCGCCCGAACCGGATTCGAGACCGCGCAGCTTTTCGAGGATCGCGGGCAGCCGCGGCGAGGGGCCGCCCGGCCGGAGTTCGGCTGATGCTTCTTCGGTGATCAAGGCGCGGCGGGCTTCCGCGTATTCACGGGAAATCAGCAGCTCGATCGGCACATCAGGCGAATCCCCGTACCAGGCCTCGCGATCGGCGAATGCCAGTTTCGCCGCTTCGACGGCCAAATGCACCGTGCGTTCGGTCGGGATTCCATCCACATAGGACAGTTCATCGCGCAGGCCGTCCAGCAACCGTGCCTGCTGCAGCAAGGCGGGCCCCTGGGTCCAAGCGCCCATCTTCACCAGGCCCCAGTCACCGAAGTCGACCTGCAGCGCGTCTTCGTACGTCGCTTCCCAGCTCGCGATGTCCTCACCGGTGAGGAGTCCGGCGTGGTCACGGCCGGAGTCATCGCGGAAGGCCTTGCGGCTGAACTTCTCGATCGCCTCGGCGACGAAGCCCTGCGACCAGGCGCGCCGTCCGGCGTCGATCTGCGCCTCGCGGCCGCTGACGGACTCGGCCTCGGCGAGCAACCGCTCCCAGGTGTCCGCGAGCGCCGGATTGCGATGCAGGCCCTCGACGGGCTTGCCGTCGGCGAGCCACAGCGCCGCCGACGTCGGCCAATGCTCGGTGAACAGGTCCTGCACCGCGCGGATCGTTTCGCCGACCCGGCTGACCAGCGGAATTCCGTCGCGCGCATAGGAAATCGCGTAACCGAGCACGTCGCGCAACGACTTCGTGCCGTGATCCCGGAGGAGCAGCAGCCAGCCGTCCCACGCCCCCGGCACGGTCGCGGGAAGCAGACCGCTGCCGGGGATCAGGTCGAGCCCGAGGTCCGCGAAACGCTCCGGCGTCGCTGCCGCGGGCGAGACGCCCTGACCCGCGAGGACTCGCGGGGTTCGATCGGCGGCGGTGACGAAGATGCCGGGGACCTGCCCCGCCGGGCCGCACAGATGCGGCTCGGCGATCTGCAGGACGAACCCGGCCGCTACCGCCGCGTCGAAGGCGTTGCCGCCGTTTTCGAGCACCGCCATGCCGGTGGCCGAAGCCAGCCAGTGCGTCGATGCCACCATGCCGTGGGTGCCGGCCAGTTCCGGCCTGGTCGTGAACACCCGGCCGATACTACGCTTTGCTAACTACTTTTTCAGTCCCAGTAGTTGAAGAGGCTTCACCAAGGTTCTTCGGCTTCCAGCAATTCACCTCGCGCTGCGACATACCGGGCCATTTCTCCAAGGCGAGAGGACCTCCGAGTTCGGCTCGGCTGAGCACCTTGGTGCCGGGAAGGATCTGTGAGACGAGCCTGGCCGCCTCGTGACAAGCCCTCCGAAAATCCCTCACTCACCGAAACTATCCCGCGACGACCGGGACGTCATAGTTTTCCAGCGTCGTCGCGTTGGCCGCGCGCGAAGTCAGCCACGTGAACACCTTGGTCATCGGCCGCGAGCCCAGCACTCGGTACAGGAAGTTCCGGTAGCCGACCATGAACCGCGTCTTCGGCGCGAGGAACGTGCCGATCCCGGCCGCCTGCTTCTGCGAGACCTTCACCGGACCTCGAAGCTTCTCCTCATAGCGCGCGAAGGCGACCTCGTGGTCTCCACGCGCGGCGGCGAGTTCACCCGCCAGGACGTACGCGCCCATCATCGCGAGCCCGGTTCCCGAACCGCCAGGACCCGCGCACCAGGCGGCGTCGCCGAGCAACACGACCCGGCCCTGTGACCACTTGTCGAGGTGGATCTGGCTGAGCGAATCGAAATACAGCGCGTCGACGTCGCCGAGGCCTTCCAGCAGTGCCGGAACTTCCCAGCCGAAGTCGGCGTAGCGCTCGGCGAGGACCTTCTTCTGCCCCTCGACGTCGCGGCGGTGGACCTCCAACGGTCCCGACGCGAAGACGAAGCTGACGTTGAGCGCCGAGCGGTCGCGGCCGCTGGCGACCATCACCGTCCGGCCGGGGACGCTGCAGATCTGGCCGAGGTGGTCGAGGTCGAGGTGGTTGGGCGCGGTGAAGCCCGCGGTGTGAAAGCCGAGATCCGTGCGGAACCGCTCTTCTTCGCCGAAGACCAGCCGTCTGACCCCCGAGTGCAGCCCGTCCGCGCCGACGACGAGGTCGAATCTACGCGACTCGCCATGGGCGAAGCTGACGTCGATACCGTCCGCGAGTTCGTCGAGCCCGGTGATCCAGTCGCCGAAGACGTACTCGACGTCGTCTTTCGTGTGGTCGTAGAGGATGCGCGTCAGGTCTCCGCGTTCGATCTCGACTTCGCCGCTGAAGAAGACCGACGGCATCTGCGCGACCTTCTTGCCTCGCGGGTCGACGATGACCTGCGCGCCCATCGCGGTTTCCTTCGCGCGAACGTCTTCGAGGATCCCCATGCGCTTCAGCAGGGTCATCTGCTCGCCGCGGAAGTCGACCGCGCTGCCGCCTTCGCGCAGGGCCGGGGCGCGTTCGACGACGGTCGGCGCGAAACCGCGCTCCCGCAACCAGAAGGCGAGGGCCGGACCCGCGATGCCGGCGCCGGAGATCAGAACGGTGGTCGTCATGGCTGCTCCTCGGTGTTCTCGGCGATGGGAACGACCGTACGGCAGATTTGCACGCTTGGTCAAGCCATATGGTTAAACCGTTTGGATAAACCGCGTGGTCTAGGATCTCGGGCATGGGTAATCGCGAGGACCTGATGGCGGGCGCCATCCAGTGCTTGAAGGAAAAGGGCTGGTCACGGACGACGGTGCGGGACATCGCGGCGGCGGCCGGGGTCAGCCACGCGGCGATCGGTTACCACTTCGGATCCCGGGAAACTCTGCTGCTGACGGCGTTCTCCGAGGCAATGGACGAGTGGGGCAAGGAAGTCCAGCGGGAGATGCGGAGCGCCATCGACCCGGGGGCGTCGCCGTCCGAGCAGTACCGCGCCTCGTGGCGGGCGATGATCGACTCGTACGGGCGCAACCGGCAGCTGTGGCTTGCCTCGATCGAGGCGTTCGTGCAGTCCGAGCATCACCCTGAGCTGCGAAAACAACTCGCCGCGGCGCAGCGCGAGGGTCGTCGTGGGATGGCGGCGGGAGTGCTGGGGATCGACGAGGACAACCTCACCGAGGCGGACGAGCGCCGTATCGGAGCGGTGGCCACGGCGCTGAACTCGGGCGTGATGCTGCAACACATGCTCGACCCGGAGAACGCTCCGACGGCCGAGGAGGTCGTGGACGGGCTGATGAAGCTGGTCTCCCTCGTGCAATGAAAGGTCCAGCCGGGTCAGGAGACGGCGACCTTCCGCCGCAGCGCTGCCCGAGGCCGTCCGACGCCCTGCCACGAAAGGCCCGCGTCAAGAATCTGTTGCGGGTCCAGGAGATTGCGTGTGTCGACGACCGAGTCACCGTCCATCTGCTCGGCCATGTAGTGCCAGTCGAGCCGTTTGAACTCGTCCCATTCCGTCAGCACGACGACGGCGTCGGCCGCCTTCGCGACCTGGTACGGGTCGTCGACCACGGTCATCCCGGCGAGCTGGCCGCCGACGGCCGGGTCGTAAGCGGTCAGTTCCGCGCCGAGCGCGCCCAGCACGGATGCGACCGCGAGGGCGGGTGAGTCGCGCAGGTCGTTCGTTCCGGCCTTGAACGCCAGGCCGAGGATGCCGATCCGCGAACCGGCCAGCGTGCCGCCGACGGCGCCGGCGATCTTCGCGACGATCCGGTCCCGCTGCGCGATGTTCTCCTCGATCGCCGAGGTCAGCAACGTGAAGTCGTACTGCACGGATTCGGCGACCTTGACCAGCGCGCTGGTGTCCTTCGGCAGGCAGGAACCGCCCCAGCCCGGGCCGGGCTTCAGGAACGAACGGCCGATACGCCGGTCGTAGCCCATTCCTTCGGTGACGAGGTCGATGTCCGCGCCGAGGCGTTCGCACAGTTCGGCGATGGAGTTCACATAGGACAGTTTCATCGCGAGAAAGCAGTTCGCCGCGTACTTCACCAGTTCCGCGCTGGCCGCGTCGGCGACGACGACCGGGGCGGCCAGATCGGCGTAGAGCTCGCCGACCCAGCGGGCGGCCGCGACGTCGTCGGAGCCGACGACGATCCGGTCCGGGCCGAGGAAGTCCTCGACCGCGGTGCCCTCGCGCAAGAACTCCGGATTCGACACGACCGGCACGTCCGTGCGGCCGAGCATCGCTTGGATGCGCTTCGACGTGCCCACCGGAACGGTGGATTTGGTGATCAGCGCACAACCCGGAGGGATGACGTCGCCGATCTCGTTGGTCACCGCTTCGACCGCACGCAGGTCCGCCGACCCGCCAGCCCCCATCGGTGTCGGCACACAAAGGAAAACGGCCTCCGCGTCGCGAACCGCGTCGCGCGCGCCGACCACGAAAGTGAGTCTTCCGCTGGTCAGCCCCCTCGACACCAGCTCGGACAATCCCGGCTCCAGGATGTCCACCCGTCCGGCGGAGAGCCTTGCGACCTTCGCCTGGTCGACATCGACACAAGTGACTCGATGCCCCAGGCCGGCCAAGCAGGCCCCCGTGGTCAATCCGACGTAACCGGTCCCCACCACCACGATCCGAGCAGTGCTCATGCTGCTGAAGGTGACAGCCGGAGTTGACCTGGAAGCGAACGGAACGCTTCAGGCCCGAATACTCCTCACGACATGCTTCGCACCGACGTGAGCCAGCACACCCACCGCACCGATGCGAACGAGCGTTAACCTAGACCCGGTTGTCGACGAAAGGGAGAACATGCAGATCACCGATACCGCGGCGCTCGTCACGGGTGGCGCGTCCGGGCTCGGCGGTGCGACCGCGAAGGCGCTCGCGGCGAAGGGCGCTCGGGTCTTCGCGCTGGACCTCGCCGGTGCCATCGCCAACGCCGAGCAGGTCGAGGGCATCACCTACGTCGAGGCCGACGTGACCGATCCGGAGCAGGTGCGGACCGCCGTCGCGACCGCCGCCGAGTCCGGGGTGCCGCTGCGGACCGTGGTGAACTGCGCCGGGATCGGGCCGTCCGCCCGCATCCTTTCGAAGAAGGGCCCGCACGACCTCGCCCTGTACGCGAAGGTCGTCCAGATCAACCTGATCGGCTCCTTCAACGTGCTGACGCTGGCCGCCGAAGCCATCGCGAAGACGGAACCGCTCGCCGACAACGCGCGTGGCGTGATCATCAACACCGCGTCGATCGCGGCCTTCGACGGTCAGATCGGGCAGGTGGCGTACTCGTCGTCCAAGGGCGGAATCGTCGGGATGACCCTGCCCGCCGCCCGTGACCTCGCGTCGCACGGGATCCGGGTGCTGACCATCGCGCCGGGCATCGTCGACACCCCCATGCTGGCGACGGTGAGCGACGAGTTCCGCGCTTCGCTGGCCGAGGGCGTTCCGTTCCCGAAGCGGCTCGCGCGGCCGGACGAGTACGCGCAGCTCGCGCTGTCGCTGATCGACCACGACTACCTGAACGGCGAGGTCGTCCGGATGGACGGCTCGCTGCGCATGGCTCCTCGCTGAGCCGCACCCGCGTGAGAGGAAAGGTCCTTTCCTCGCAAATTTTGCAAGGAAAGGACCTTTCATAGCGCGTCAGGGGCGGGTGAGACGGACTTCCAGGCCGATACCGGCGGTGACGACGTCGCACGTCCGGAACGCGGTTTCGGCGACAAGCCCGCTGAAGTCGACCGGCGTGTAGGCACGCCGCCGCAGCTGACCGAGTGTCTGCCGGGTCGTCAAAGCGGCCAGTTTCCCGAGCTTCATGCCCTCCACCTCGGCCGCGATGTCACCATCGGTCGCGTCCCGGTTCATGTCCTGCACCACGGCGGTGCCACCAGGACGCAGCACACGGTGCATCTCGTCGAGTGCCTTCACCGGCCACACGAAGTTCTTGAACGCGGCCTGGCAGACGACGAAGTCGAACGACTCGTCGTCGAACGGCATCCGTGAAACGTCCCCCTCGCGAAGCTCGACCTCGACGCCTTGAGTCCGCGCGTACTCACTCGCGATCTCGACGAACGTCGGCGCGACGTCCAGTCCGGTGACGGTGAACCCCAGCCGCGCCAGTTCGACGGCGAAGTAGCCGGGGCCGAAGGCGACTTCGAGGATCTTCGCGCCTTCCGGCAGGTCCGCGGTGAGTTCGCGGGCCTGCTTCCGCCAGAGTTCGATCTGCGGTTCGGTGCCGCGCTGCCGGGCGTAGTTCCGGGCCAGCGCGCCGCCCATCTCCGGGATGAGCTTGAACCGCTTCCTGTCCTTGATGTTCGACATGGTCTCTCCAGGTTGTTCGCCCGGAGCCCGGCTATCCTCAAGATGCCTTCTCGTGGCCGGGTTCCGGTTGCGGGATCGTCGCCCCGGCGGGGTGCTGCAACACCTCGCCGGGGCTCTTTCAACTGCGGGTACTCCCCCTTTCGGCCAACAGGGCCCGCCATTCGGCGAGTCCGGGCATCGAGCCGGAGGTCAGTTCTCCGAGGATCGTGCGGACCCACTCGGCTTCCGCGACGCGCATCGCCAAGTGGTACTCGACCTCGAGCAGCACGAGCCGCGGAATCTCCTCGAGGAGCCGCGTCAGTTCGGCCCGGGTCGAGGCGATGTCTTCGTCCAGTGCGGCCAGCCGGGTGCGGAACAGGGCGATCACCTCGTCCGGGCCGAGCCAGCCCAACACCGACAGACCGGCGACGAACTTCGGCTCCTCCGGCGCGAGTTCGCCGAGCAGCTCGCGCAGCCAGTCGAGCATTTCGTCACGGCCGGCGTCGGTGATCCGGTACACCGTGCGCTCGGGGAGGGCACCGTCGCGGCCGCTCTCGACGGCTTCGATGAAGCCGTGTTTCCGCAGGTTGCCGACGACGGTGTAGAACGAGCCCCATTTGATCCCCATATCGCGGTCCTTGCCGCGACTCTTCAGGACCGAGGCCATTTCGTACGGATGCATCGGCCGCTCGTTCAGCGTCGACAGGATCGCCAGCGCGAGCAGATTCCCGACCTTCCGCCGCTTCAAGTCGCCTCCTCGTTTACGAGTACTCGTCTACGAGTATCCGCAGAAGCGGGCTTGATCGCAAGTCTCTTAGTCGCTGAGAGATCAGAGGTCGTTCATGTACGGCACGGACGTCTGCGCGTGGTCGGTCATCCAGTTGCGCAGCGCGTGCGTGGCCAGCACGTCGTCCTCGTTGTAACGCAGCAGGCGCTCACGCTGGACATCGTCCGGGACACCGCCGTCCATGCCGACGGCGTCGCGATACCAGCTCATCGACGCCTCGCCGCCCGCTTCCGGATCGCGCCAGGCGAAACCGGCGACCGGGGCGATCACCTTGAGCCCCTTGCCGTGCGAGCACAGGAACTGGTCGGTGACGCTGCGGAAGAGGTCGATCCATTCTTCGGAGTCCACAAAGGACGCGATCTCGGCCTTCGTGGGAACGCCCGGGTAATCGCCGAACCGTTCCACGGAGCCGAAGAGCCAGCGGTTCTCGGCGAGCGCGTTGTAGCAGTAGGCGCGGAAGGTCAGCCCGGCCGCGAGGGTGCGCTCCCGGACTTCCTTGAACCAGGCCCAGAATTCGGCGAACGACCGGGCCTCGTCCGCGGTCGGCAGCGGCTCCCAGGTCGCGAAGGCCCGGTAGCCCTGCTCCATCCCGATGTCGGCGCCGGACAGCAGCGAGCCCCACAGATACGCGCCGGAATCACCGAAGCTCTCCATGTCGACGTCCACCTCGACGTCGCCGCGGGAGACCTCGATGCGGTCGACCTTGCGCACCATCGTGAGATCGGCGAGCCAGGCGCGCGCAAGGATGATCGCGTCGGCGAAGGTGCCGCCGGTCCAGTTCATCGGCGGCGGCTCGTCGGCCGGATCGAGCGCCGCCAGCTTGTCCACTGTGGACACTCCGGCGCGGCGCAGTTCCATCGCGTCCTCGCCGCGGACGACCAGGCTGACGTCGCGGGTTTCGGTGAGCACGACCTCGCACGTCGGCCACCAGGGACAGCGACGGCATTCGAGGACACGTGACGGTTCGGCGAGCGGTTCTTCGCCTTCGGCTGCCGCGGTCGCGATGGCGAGCCTGTCGGCGAAGCGGCTCTGGTACTCCGTCAGCGCGCTTCGGCCGCCCGGCCAGGTGCCCGCGGACAGGTCGTGCCAGACGACGACGTCCGCGTCGAGACCGATGACGCCACCGATCGCGCGGTGCCCTTCGTGCTTCCCGAGCGCTTCGAGCATCCGGTAGAGGTGCGCGAGCCGCATCTGGTCCCGCGGTTGCGAGCGAACCTTTCGCGCCGGATCGGGCAGCCGGTTCGCCGGATCGAGGTCGGTCATCACCGTGGTCGGCGCACCCGCGCCGCGATCGGTGATGCGATGCCGTACGACCAGCACCGGCACATACCCGGCGCCCGTGTGGACCAGGAGCTCGGAGCCGCCACGCCGGTGACCCGCGCGATCCACCGGCAGCAACGCACCCCAGATGTAGCGCGCTTCGGCGGCGAGGGCATCTTCGGTGAGCTGCACGCGTTCGGCGGCAGGGAGGTCTCGGGCGATCTTGACCCAGCCCCCGTCCGGGCCGGTCGCGTCCATCAAGCGCTGGACAATGGCCTCGCGATGGGCTGACGCGTCGGCGATCCGCTGCTGCGCGGCGGGGTCGGGTGGGGCGAGCGGAACCTCGCGCATCGCCGGATCGTGTTCAAGGTGCACGCGACGCCGGCAGCGGCTCACCGCTCCCGCGTCCAGTAGCACCTCGTTACTCACAGACAACACTCTAGAAGGCGACCGGCAAGCCGACATGCCCGCCACTTCGGGGACCAGTAAGTTCGTCTGTGACACAGCGTGGGAGGTGCCATGGCGCGCAAGGCCAAAGCCATCGAGGGCGAAGGCAGGTTCACCCCGAAGAAGGCGAAAAACGCCGTCGCGGTGGCCAAAGTGCTCGGACCGGCCGTACTGCCGGTGATCGCGCCGTACGCCGTTCGAGCGGCGGGTGCCGCGCGAGAGCTGTACGACCGTTATCAGGCGAAGAAGCTCGGCGTCGCCGTCGACCAGCTCAGCGAGTTCAGCGGACGCGGTGCCGCGTTGCACGCGCGGATCGCGGGACTGACGCAGGGGCTCGCGGAGCTGAAGAAGTCCGCGAAGGCGACCGACGCCGACGTGAGCTTCGCGAAGGACACCCAAGGAACGCTGGAGCAGCTTTCGGCGACCGTCCGTGCCGCGGAGCGGATGCCCGCCGCGCGGCGCAAGGCGGCGCATCGGGCTGTCGCCGGGGAGCTGGACCAGCTGGAGGGGAAGCTGCTGCACCGCCTGGGGATCTGAGCCTCGCGTCGGCGGAGACCTGACGGATGCCATAAGGGGTCCCCATGGGACGAATTCCGTCCTATGGGGACCCCTTATGACACGTCGCGAGGGAGAAGCGGGCTACTTGATAAATCCCTTCTTCTTCATCCACTCGTAGGCGACTTCGCCCTGGTCACGGCCGTCGACGTCGACCTGCTTGCACAGTTCGATCATCTGCTCGTTGTCGAGGGCCGCGCTGACGGCGTCGAGCGGGCCGCGCAGTTCCGGGTGCTGCTTGAGGAAGTCCGTCCGCAGCGTCGGCACGGCGTTGTACTGCGGGAACGCTTTCTTGTCGTCTTCGAGGACGCGCAGGTTGAGTCCGGCGATGCGGCCGTCGGTCGTGAAGATCTCGCCGATCGGGCAGGTCCCGCTCGCCACGGCCGAGTAGATCGTGCCGATGCCGAAGTTCTTGATCACCGGGTTCTGGAATCCGTAGGCCCGCACGGCGGCGGGGAAACCGTCCTGGCGGCTGGTGAATTCGGTCTCCAGGCAGAACACGTTCTGGTCGGGCTTCCGCTTCAGGAACTCCGCCAGATCCGACGTCGTCTTCAGGTTGTTCGCCGCGCCGTAGGCCTCGGTGACCGCGAAGGCGTACTGGTCGTTGAGCGGCGAGTAGTTCAGCCAGGTGACGCCGTACTTCGCCTCGTCGGCCGCCTTCGTGGCTTCGTACTGGGCCTGTTCCCCGCCGGGGACGGGGAGTTCGTTGCCCTGGTAGTTGATCCAGCCGGTGCCGGTGTACTCCCAGGTGACGTCGGTCTGCCCGGCGAGCAACGCCTGCCGCGACGAGTTCGAGCCCTTGATATCGGTCAGGTCGACGACGTCCGCGCCCGCCGCGGAAAGCGCCATTTCGGCCATGTAGCCGAGGATGATGTTCTCGGTGAAGTCCTTGGACCCCACCGTCACCTCGACACCCTTGAGCGACTCGATGGGCTGGATGGAACCGGGTTCGATCTTGTACGGCAGCGCGGTGTTGACCTCGAGTCCGCACGCGGAAAGCGTGCCGCACAACAGGATCGCGCCAAGAATGGCTTTCACTCGCATGTCAGCGCAGTCCCTTCGGTCCGAAGAACTGTTCCGCGACCGCGCCGAGCCAGTCCACCAGCAGCGCCAGCGCGACGGCGAGCACCGAACCGGTGATCAGCACCTTCGTCAGGTTGAGCTTGTAGCCGGTGTCGATGAGCAGGCCGAAACCGCCGGCGTTGACGAACATGCCGAACGTCGCCGTGCCGACCGCCAGCACCAGCGACGTCCGCAGGCCCGCCAGGATCAGCGGGATGGCCAGCGGGAATTCGACCCGCCACAGCACGCCGGACGCCGACATGCCGATGCCGCGGCCGGCGTCGATCAGGGCGGGGTCGATCTGCTGCAGGCCGACCATCGTGTTCCGCAGCACCGGAAGCAGCGAATAGAACGCCAGCGGCAGCGCCGCGACCCACAGCCCACCGGTCGCGCCGGTGACGATGAACCACAGCACCAGCACACCGAGCGCGGGCGCGGCCTGGCCGATGTTCGCGACCGCCAGGAACACCGGCGCCGCCCACTTCGCCCATGGCCGGGTCACCAGCACGCCGAGCGGCACCGCGACGGCGACCACGATCGCGGTCACCACGATGGTCATCGCCAGGTGGTCGCGCAGCGCGGCGAGCAACCCGGCGGCGTTGAGCGTCTCCTTCTCCGTCGCGGTCAGGTCGCCGGCGAAGACCCAGATCAGCACCCCGGCGACGATCAGCAGCACCGCCGCGGGCTGGGCGAACAGCCGGACCCGCTCGGCCCTTCTTGACGAGGATTCGGTGGAGAACCCGGTATCGACGGCCGTCATGCGGTCACACCTTCCGCCGGGTTGTCGTCCGCGTGCTCCTCGCGCAGTTGCTGGATCGTCGCGATGACGGTGTCGAGCTCGATCGTCCCGGCGTACTCACCGCGCGCGCCCGTGACCGGGACGCTGCCGCCCTCGGCGAGCATCGCTTCGAGCGCGTCCTGCAGCGTCGACTGGAGGCTGACCGAGTCACGCAGCGGTTTGCCGGCGGTGGCCAGCGACGTGCCCGCGGTCAGTTCCCGCACGTGGACCCACCGCATCGGCCGACGGCGCTGATCGAGCACCAGCACGAAATGCTTGCGCTGCTTGGTCAGCTTCTCGCGCACGTCCGACGGCGATTCGCTGACGGTCGCCGTCAGCGCGTCCTGCTTCAGCTCGACGTCGCGGACCCGCAGCAGTGTCAGCTGCTTCAGTGAGGCACCGGCGCCGACGAACCCGGCGACCGTGTCGTCCGCCGGGTTCGCGAGGATCGCGTCCGGGGTGTCGTACTGGAGGATCTTCGACTGGTTGCCGAGCACCGCGATCTTGTCGCCGAGCTTCACGGCCTCGTCGAAGTCGTGGGTGACGAAGACGATCGTCTTCTTCAGCTCGGTCTGCAGCCGCAGTAGTTCGTCCTGCAGGTTGCCACGCGTGATCGGGTCGACCGCGCCGAACGGTTCGTCCATCAGCAGCACCGGCGGATCCGCCGCGAGCGCCCGCGCCACCCCGACCCGCTGCTGCTGCCCACCGGACAGCTGACGCGGGAAGCGGTCGCGGAAGTCGATCGGGTCGAGCCCGACCAGGTCCATCATCTCCTCGACCCGGTCGTTGACCTTCTTCTTGTCCCAGCCGAGCAGCCCCGGCACCACCGCGATGTTCTGCGCGACGGTGAAATGCGGGAACAGCCCGGCCTGCTGGATCGCGTAGCCGATGCGTCGGCGCAGGGTGTCGACGTCGAGTTTCAGCGCGTCGTCGCCGCCGATGGTGATCCGGCCGGACGTCGGCTCGATCAGCCGGTTGATCATCCGCATGGTCGTGGTCTTGCCGCAGCCGGACGGGCCGACGAAGACCACGATCTTGCCGGCGGGCACCACCATCGAGAAGTCGTCGACCGCCGGTTCGCGGGTGCCGGGGTAACGCTTGCTGACGTTCTCCAGCTGGATTTCGACACCGGATACGGTTTCAGCGTGTTCAGCCACGGACACCCCTTGAGACGGTCAAACGGTTGATCAGGACGTAAACGGCGTCGAGGACCAGCGCGAGGACGACCACGCCGAGCGTCCCGGTCAATGCCTGATTGAGGGAGTTCGTGCTCCCCGCGTTCGTGAGCCCGGAGAAGACCTCCGAGCCGAGGCCCGGGCCCTTCGCGTAGGCCGCGATGACCGCGATGCCCATGAGCATCTGCGTCGCGACCCGCATCCCGGCGAGGATGGCGGGCCAGGCGAGCCGCAGCTCCACCCTGGTCAGCACGCCGAACCGGCTCATGCCGATACCGCGCGCCGCGTCGCTGACCGCCGGATCGACCCCACCGAGCCCGACGATCGTGTTCCGCACGATCGGCAGCAGCGCGTAGAGCACGAGGGCGATGACGGTGGTGTTCGCGCCGAGGCCGAAGACGGGGATGAGGAGGCCCAAGAGCGCGAAGGAGGGGACGGTGAGGATCGTGCTCGCCAACGCCGTGGCCACCGCGGACCCGAGCGGGCTGCGATAGACGGCGACGCCGATCAGCACGCCGAGCACGGCGGCCAGGATCGTGCACTGCACGACCGCGCTGACGTGGAGAAGCCCTTGGAGGGCGACTCTGTCCCACCGATCCGAGATGTACTCGAAGAGATTCATCGCGTGCTGGTTCTCCCGCCGCCTCTGAGTGAGAGTCCTCACCCATTCGGAGTAGCTGTATCGGGAGCCTGACTACCCAAAAAGTGTGCGGCCAAACCCCTGTTTACCGCCTTTTGTCCTGTAAACCTTCCCCACTCGGCGTGAATGGGCAAACGCACGCGCCGCGCGGCCAGCGTCTTTCCCACTGCTCAACAGCCGGGAGGAGATCGACCACCCAGCGGTACGTCGAATACTCTTCACCCGTGAGTAAAGGCAGCCATCACCGAAGCGCGTTACGTGCTGTACGCGGTGGGTTGCTCGGCGTCAGTTCCGCGGCGCTGGCCGTGACCGCTCACATGATCGGGGACGGCGATCTCCCCGATACGGCGATGACGTTGTTGCTCACCGTGCTCATCGGCTGGAACGCCGCCGCGCTCGCCGCGAAGGCTCGCGGGCCGCTGGCCACGATCGTCGATCTCGGCGCCGGTCAGGTCGTGATGCATCTCGTGCTCAGTTCGCTGAGCAGTCACGAACCGCACAGCGAACCCACACCCCTTTCGGGCGGGTTCGCGATGACCGCGGCCCACGTCGTGGCGACACTGGTCACCGCGTTGCTGCTGGCCAAGGCCGATGGACTGCTGCTCGGCGTCCTCGCCTGCCTGCGCGCGCTGGTCCCCTTCATCCTCAACGCGCTTCCGGTGCCCGCCCGGCCGACGGCGCCGGTGCTCGCCCGTCCGGCGGGACCGGGTCACCTCGTCCGCGTGGACCTTCGCCGGGTGCACGGCAGACGCGGCCCGCCGCTCTTCTCCTGAAACCTCACTTCATCCCCCGTACTCCGGCGAGGTCCCCGAACCCGCCTTCCCAGTCACGTCCAGGAGTTTTCGTGTCCAAGCACGTCTTCAAGCGCGCCGGTGTCCTGGCCGCCACCATCGGCATCACCGGTCTGCTCTCGGCCGGGATCGCTTCGGCCCACGTCACCGCCAACGTCTACGGCCCCCAGCCCGAAAAGGGCGGCTACGGGTCGATCTTCTTCCGCGTACCCAACGAGGAGAAGGACGCCGGCACGATCAAGGTCGAGGTCGCCGTCAAGCCCGAGTACGCGCTCAGTTCGGTGCGCACCAAGCCGATCCCCGGCTGGAAGGCCGAGGTCGTCAAGTCGAAGCTGCCCGCCCCGGTGACCACCGCGTCCGGCACGCAGATCACCGAGGCCGTCACCAAGGTCTCCTGGACCGCGGAGCCCGGCACCAAGATCGCCGCCGGTTCGGCCGAATTCCAGGAGTTCCAGATCAGCGCGGGCCAGTTCCCGACCACCGTCGACGCGCTGGAGTTCCCGGCCACCCAGACGTACGAGAACGGCAAGGTCGTCAACTGGGACCAGCCGACCCCGGCTTCGGGTGAAGAGCCGGAGCACCCCGCGCCGAGCGTGAAACTCGCCGAGAAGAGCGGCGACGGACACGGCGGCGGCCACGGCTCCGACGCGAAGGCCTCCGAGGAATCGCACGCTTCGTCGTCCGACGACACCGCCCGCTGGCTGGGCGGCGCCGGTCTGGTCGTCGGCGCCCTCGGACTCGGGGTCGGCGTCGGCGCCACCCTGCGCGCGCGCCGCGCCACCACGGCCGCCGCCACCAAGAACACCGAGGGAACCAAGTAAATGCGTAAGGCGCTCATCGCGCTGGCGATCACCGGGGTGGCGTGGCTCGCCACCGCCACCCCGGCGCTGGCGCACAACGTGCTGATCTCGTCCGACCCGGCGAAGGGCGCTTCGCTCGCCACCGGACCGGCGAAGGTCACGCTCACGTTCGACCAATACGTCCAGAACGCGAACGTCAACCAGATCGCGGTCATCGGACCGGGCGGCGGCCAGTGGGCCGAAGGACAGGTCGAGGTCCGCGACAGTGTCGTGACCGTGCCGCTGCGGCCGCTCGGCCCGGCGGGCGAGTACAAGATCGGCTACCGGATCCTCTCCGCGGACGGGCACGCCGTGACCGGCGAGGTGCCGTTCACCGTCACCACCGCGGGCACCGGGACACCGGCGTCCGTCGACGCCGCCAAGAGCGGCGGCGGCGAATCGGCGAACACACCGGCGACCGGCGGCGAAGGCTCGTCCGGGGTACCGATCTGGGTGTGGATCGCGGGTGCCGTCGTTCTGCTCGCCGTCGGGCTGACCGTCGCGTTGCGCACCGGCGCCGGTGACAAGGAGAAGAGCGGGTCATGACACAGGCCGAGACCACCTCACGCGCCCGCGTCGCCGTCCTGTTCTGTGTGGTGGCGGCGGCGATGGTCGGCGTCCTGATCGGCGTCGCGCTGACGGCGACCGCCCCGGTGCCCGGGGTCGCGCAGGTCAGCGAGGTGGTCTCGGTCTCCATCCCGATCGTGCGGGTACTGCTGGACATCTCGGCGGTCGCCACCATCGGGCTGGCGCTGCTTTCGGTGCTGGTCGGTTACGACCGGCCGAAGCTCTCCGAGCCGATCATGCGGGTCGCGCGGCCGGCGAGCGTCGCGGCCGCGCTGGTCTGGGCGACCACCGCGCTCGTCGCGCTGATCCTGCAGACCGCCGAGTACCGGCCCGGCTCCAGCACGCTGTCGATGTCGGACGTCGGGAGCTACATCGCCGACGTCGGCGCCGGGAAGGCGCTGCTGATCGTCGCGGTACTGGCGCTGCTGCACGCGGGACTCGGGATCCTGGCGCTGAAGCACGGCGAGAAGGTGCCCGCCGAGGTCCGCGTCGGACTCGGGCTGTTCGCGCTGCTTCCACTGCCGGTCACCGGGCACGCGTCGAACTGGAACTACCACGACTACACGATGATCTCGATGGAACTGCACGTGATGAGCGCCGTCGCCTGGACCGGCGGACTCGGCGCGATGACGGTGCTGCTCATCGGGAACCGGACGCTGCTGGCGCACGCGCTGCCGCGGTTTTCCAAACTGGCGACGCTGTGCCTGGTCCTCGGCGCGGCGACCGGACTGTTCAACGGGCTGATCGAGATCACGCTCAACCCGTCGCTCGGCTTCTGGGAAGGCTTGTTCACCACGCCGTACGGGCAATTGGTGCTGCTCAAGCTGTCGTGTACCGGCGTGATCGCGGGACTCGGCGCCTACACGCGGTGGAAACTGATGCCGCGGATCATCCGGCACGACCGGACGGCGCTGGCCGCCTGGGCGACACTGGAGCTGACCGTGATGGGGCTGGCGTTCGGTTTCGCCGTCGTCCTCACTCGCGCGCCGGTGGTGCCGACCGGCTAGCTGTTCCCGGGCGAAGAAGACAGCGGAAGACGAACACGTCCGCGTCGCTGAAAGGTGCTGTCAGGGGCGCCGCCTACGCTTGCTGAATGTCCCCGCCGCAGGCCTTCGCCGACGAGTCGTTCCACGAAGACCCTTCCGGAGGCTTCTACGTACTCGCGGCCGCGGTGTTGCCGATCGCTCGGCACGCCGAGCTGCGCCAGGTGATGCTGGACGTTCGTGGCGGCCGTCGTAGCAGCAAGCTGCACTGGTATCCGATGGATCACCAGGAGAAGCTCGACGTCGCCAAGCGCGTCGCCGATCTCGATGAACTGCACGTGGTCACTGTCGGCACCCCAGTGCGGCCGAAGAGACAGGAGCGTGGTCGCGCGCTGTGTCTGCAGCGACTGGTCGTCGAACTGCACGACGTCGGCGTCGACACTCTCGTCGCCGAAGCCCGGCAAGCCGACCTGAACAAGCGCGACGTCGACAGCGTCCGGTACGCGCGACTGCACCTGCCCAAGGGGGCAGCGTTCCGGATCGAACACCGCTTCGGCAAGGATGAGCCTCTGCTGTGGATCTCCGACGTCGTGGCCGGGGCGGTCCGGGCTCGGATTGTCGGCAATGACGCGTTCTTTCAGCCGCTCAGCGGCTGCGTGCATGAGGTCCGGATCGATATGCCGACCTGACCAGCACTGGACATGCGTAAGGCCAGGCTCCCGGTCATGCCCCAGGTCACCTGGCCTTGCGACTCGCGCGACGTCCGCGACGACACGCTCTCAACGAGTAGTAGGACCTTCTCGTTGCCGCACCGGCAAGCCGATCCGACATGTCGAGCGTAGCTCATGAATGCGCTCAATTGCACTTCGTCGCAAGAGGCCTTACCCACGCCGGTGGTGCCGACCGGCTAGCTGTTACACACCTTGCTCCATCCGGCCGCATTTGGCCGGTTTCGCTGTCCTCTTCGGACCTTCGCCGGGATGCTCTACGCGATCGCTGGGGTTAACCCGAAGAGGGGATAGTGGATGGGCAGCCCGTTGCCGGGTGACAGTGAAGCCGTCGAAGCAGGCACGCCGCGAGTACCGCGCCAGCGTTCGGCGGCCCCGCTCACCAGGCAGGTGAGTTCCGGTCCACGTCAGCTTCCGCCCGTACCGGCGCATTTCACCAACCGCACGGCCGAACTCACGCTGCTCGAAAAGCTGCTGACACAGGCCGATACCGACGTCGACCGGCCGGCGGTGCACCTGATCAGCGGCCAGGGCGGGATCGGGAAGACGGCGTTGGCCACCGCGTGGGGCCGCCGCCTCGGTGACCGGTTCCCGGACGGGCACCTCTGGGCGGATCTCGGCGGGTTCAGCACCAACGGCCCGCTCTCCGCGAGTGAAGCGCTCGGCCGGTTCCTTCGCGCGCTGGGCGTTCCGCCGGAAGGGCTGCCTTCGGACGTCGAGGAACTCGCCGCTCTCTACCGCACGACGACCGCCGACCGGCCCTTGCTTCTGCTGCTCGACAACGCGGGGTCGACCGATCAGGTGCTGCCGCTGCTGCCGTCCTGCGGGGAAAGCCTCGTGATCGTGACTTCGAGGCGCCGGCTGGGCAGGCTCCAGACCGAACATCGCGCGAAGCTGATCGAGCTGGCCCCCTTCGGCTCCGCGCACAGCGCCGAACTGCTGGACCGCGCGGTCGGCGCCGAGCGGGTCGGTGCCGAAGCAGGCCACGCGCGCGACATCGTCAACCTGTGCGGCGGTCTGCCGATCGCCCTCACCACGATCAGCGCGAAGCTGGCCGGACGGCCGAAAATGTCGTTGGAGAAGATCGCCACCGAGCTGGGGAAGGAATATCGTCGACTGGCTACGCTCTCGACGAAAGAGGCCCAATCGGTGGAAGCCAGCTTCAACCTGTCCTATGACGAGCTCCCCTCCGACGCGGCCGCGCTGTACTCGGCGCTCGGCCTGCACCCCGGCCCCGACTTCGGCGTCGGGGTCGCGGCCGCTTCGATCGGCATCCGCCCCGAGGTCGCCGACGATCTGCTGGACCAGCTCGTCGACGTCGGATTGCTGATCGACCGCGGCGATGACCGGTACACCTTCCACGACCTCGCGCGGCTGCACGCCAAGGAGAAGACGGCGGGCAACGAGCACGACCGCGAGATCGCCGTGCGCCGCATGCTCGAGTGGTACCTGTACGCGGCTTCCGCGACCGCGAGCCTGACCACGCCCGACCAGGACGAGATCCCGTACGACTACGAGTACCGTCCGGCGACGCGGGTCAGGTTCGAGTCCTCCGAAGAGGCGCTCGCGTGGCTGGAGCTGGAACGCGAGAACCTCATCGCCGCGGTCAAGACGGCACTCGACGCGCAGCTTCCGGAGCTCGGCTGGCAGCTCGCCGCCGCGATGTGGCCGCTTTTCCTGCTGCGCAAGCACTACCCGGACTTCCTGCGGGTGAGTGAGCTCGGTGTCGACTGCGCCAAGGCGTGGGGCAACACCTCCGCGGAGGCGTTGATGCGCAACCGCGGCGGCGCCGCTTGCCGCGGCACCGGCCGCTACGACGACGCCGTCCGGCACTACCTGGCCGGACGCGACGCCGCGCGGGCGGCGGGCGACCACGTCGTCGAGATCCGGTCGGTGGAGGGGCTCGGCCTGGTCGCTCTGCAGCAGGGCAGGCTCGACGACGCGATCGAGTGGTTCACCGAGGACCTCGCGCTCAGTGAACGGCAGGAGCGTCCGCACGACATCGGGCTGGCGCTGATCAACCTCGGCGCGACCCGCGCCAAGGCCGGACAGGCCGAAGCCGCGATCGCCGACCTCACCCGCGCTCGCGACATCCTCGACGGCGACGACTACAACGTGGCCCGCGCCAGGATCGAACTCGGCCGCGTCCTCACGGCCACCGGGGAGCTCTCGGCCGCACGGGCCGAACTCGAAACCGCCCGCGCCACGATGGAGGCCAGCGGGTCGAGGTTCGAGGTGGCCAGGGTGCTTTCGGCGTTCGGCGAGATCGCCGAGGCACAGGGGGAACCCGAGGAAGCCCGGCGCCACTACGACCAGGCCCTGCCGATTTTCGTCGGACTTGGACGCCCGGAGGCCGACGCTCTGCGTACGCGTTTGGAACAACTGTGACCCCAGGGCACCGATCGGTGCACAACGACGAGGTGAACCCCGCGCGCCAATTAACGGAGCGTAGCTGCAACTTGCACATTTGGGGGAGCACTGAGCCAATGGAAGTGATTAGCGCGGGCGAATTAGTCACTCATTGATGGGCCATTTCGGGCAAGCGACGAACGGTCATTCGCCGTCGGCGAATGCACGTGCAAGTTGGTCGTTCCGCTAATCATCGATACCGGTTCCAGCGGGCACCGGTGCGCCCGTTCCGGAGATCGTCCAACCGTTTCCGCAGCTCATCCCGTACGTTGGGATGACTGCGGAGAATCGGGAGAACACTCGTAGTGAGCTTCAGTTCGCGGATCGCCCGCAGCACCGGGAATCCGGACCATGTGGTCACGTCGAATCCGTACCGCTCGGCGAACACGCGATAGCGGGCGGGTGGATCACCGAACCGTTCGCGGCCGACGGCGAGCGGGGTCAGGTCCCATTCCGGCGGCCCGACGCAGGAGGAATCGAAATCGCACAGCACCGGTCCGTCCGGTCCCGTGATCACATTCCCGGTGTGCGCGTCGCCGTGGATCAGGCCCCTCGGCAGCGGGAAGTCGAGTGTCGCGAGCGCGGCCTCGACCTCGGCGCAGCGTTCGAGCAGGAACCGCCGGTCGCCGTCGGCCAGCTCCTCCGCGTCCGAAACCCGGGCACGGACCGCGGCGAACGGCGCCCACTCGGGCAGCCCGTCCGGCGGCTTGAGCGCGTGGACCCGGCGCAGCAACGCGGCGAGGTCCGAGGATCGGGCCTTCCGGCCGGTGGACGGCACTTTCCACCACACCGTCACGAGATGCTCGCCGACCGGGATGGGCTGTTCGAAGCCGGGAAGAAGGCGGATGGCAGGCACCCCGTGCCGTTCGAAGTGGCGCGCGACCCGCACGACCGTGCCGACGCGGTGCCGCAGCAGGGTGGAGCCGACGATCCGGACGACGAACGGCGCGCTCGCCAGCTCGTAGACGGCGTTGTTGGTGAACCTCAGCAGCCGGGCCCCGGCGGGGTCCACGCCCAGCAGTTCGCACGTCCGCCCCAGGGCATCGTGCAGTTTGCCGGGCGTGAACCGGCCGTCCAACCCGGTCGGCTCAGGCGGCGTAGAAGGAATTGAGGCGGTCGGCGAGGTCACGGGCGTCGGCGTTGTTCCGGCGACGCTCCGCCTCGACCTGCAGCGGCCGCATCCGGTCCTTCACCCGCTCCGACTTGATGCCCTCGGCGCAGTCGACGGCCTTCGAGCCCACCTTGGAGCCGTGATCGAGATCGCCTTCGAGCAGGTGATTCGTGGCCAGCGCGCTGAGCATGAAGGTCTTGCTGCGGGCCATGTCGTCGTCGTAGGACTCGACGGCCTTGGTCAGTGCGGGGATCGCGTACTTGGTGTGCTCGGCGTTCTTCGCGGCGAGCACCGTGTGCACGGTGCCGATCATGGCGTAGACGTCGGTTTCGGTGAAGAACTTGACCCAGGACTCGGCCTCGGCCAGGTTGGCGCGGGCGAATTCGTCCTTGCTCCGGCCGAGCAGCTTCACGGCCTGTTCCTCGTTGCCCATCATCGCGTAGGCCCACGCCTCGTTGGCGCAGAGCACGGCGACCGCCAGTTCGGAGCCCGATTCCTGGGCGGCGATCTGGCCGAGCTGGAACAGTTTCAGCGCGTCGTTCGGCGCGTCCTGGTGCAGGTAGACGCGGCCCATCCGGTACAGCACGTTGGCCACGAGTGGGTGGTTGTCGCCCTGTTTGGCCAGGTCGAGCGCGTTGGCGAAATGTCCGCGGGCGGAGTCCATGAGGCCGGTGTCGAAGGACGTCCAGCCGGCCAGGCTGTGCAGGTCGGCCAGCGCGACGTAGAGGCGGTTCTTGACCATTTCGGTGCCGCTGGACTCGAGCATCTGCTGTCCCCAGGACAGCTGGGCGACCACGGCGTCGCGGCAGAAACCGCCGCCGTACTGGTAGTCGAGGGAGCGGAGCGCCCTGGTCGCGGCTTCCACCTGACGGACGTCGGTCATGCCGATCCGCCCGGGTGCCGGCGTCTTCGCCGGTCCCGCGGACCACGTACCCGATTCCGGACCGAACACCGCCGCCCCCATCGTGACCTGGGCGGCGTGCGCGAGGAACCTCCGTCGCTTCACGGACTCGTCCTCCTCCGCCTGCTGGCCGTCGGCAGCGCCGACGACCTTTATCGCTGTCGCCTCGTCGTAGGCGAGACCCATGTATCCCCGTGGGACACCAAGGCCGTCAGCGATGCGGGTGAGCACGTCGTACGCCATCACCTGGCGACCTTTGAGGATCTCGGACACCTCGGACTGCGACTGGCCGGTCATCGCGGCGATCTGACGCTGCGAAACACCGTGCTTGCGCAACAGCCGGTACACGGAAGAGATCTCCCGGCTGGCCAGTGCGGCTCGCATCTCCGGCTGCTCCCAGGCATCCGGTGGCACGGGGTGACTCTGGCGGCCCTTGACATTCGTGTCCGAGCCGGCGACAGCGCCGCCACCGATACTGGCGTCCATTGCGCCCCCTCACAGTTCCGTTGGGGTCGAGAAACAGCGTAGGCACACCTATTCAACCGCGCGAAACACCGGAATGCCCGCCGTGATCGGCCCGGCAGAAGTCGTTTGACCGCTCACCGTGAAACCTCGTCCGGTCACCGCTATGACGGCGGTTCGACCTTCTATCGAACTCGGTTTCACATCACTGTAGTTGTCAGATCTCCGTGACCTACCGGCCACCGGCAGCGATCACAGAGAGCTACCAGTCTCCGAACCCCCTACAGGTGCGGATACGCGGTTACGAAGACGACGTGGAACGAGAGAGCGGAGCAGAGCCAGTGGAGTTCGTGGACTCGATCGCAACAGGCTCCATCACCGCGGGACGGCCCGGTATGGCCACGCGCCACCTGCGTGCGACCGGCCCCGCCGGTCAGCAGGCGGTCGCCGTCGCCCCCGGCGCCAACCGTCCGGTCTCGCCGTCCGCCCCGGTCGACCCCCGTACCGCGAGCGTGCGCCGTTATGAAGGCGGACAACTGGTCTGGCGGGTGCAGTGCGGCGATCTCATCAGCCGCGAGCGTGCCGTCACCGTGTTCGTCGAAGACAACCAGGTGGTTCTCGTCTCGCCGCCAGGAGAGACCGCGCGCCTGACGTCCGGCCAGCTCGGACAGCTCAGGGCCGCGCTCAACGAAGCCGCCAAGATGGCGGAAAGGTAACGGTGAGTTCTCCGTGGATCAGGTCCTAGGGCAAGTCCTCCGCAACGCGGTTTGGGAACGCCTCGACATGCTCTCCGATCTCGCGAACCGGGCCGACGCGCAGTCGCTCGTGTCGGTCGCCCGCTCGGAGCTCCCCCGGCTGACCGAGGGTTGGCGCGCCATGCTCCAGGCGCACGAGCCCGACGAGCGTGGGGATTGCCCCACTTGCTCGACCCGCTGGCACAAGTGCAAGGCCCCCTGCTCGGTCTGGCAGGTCGCGCACGAGCATCTGGTCGCCGGCGGCCTCGCCCCTCAGCAGACCGCGGCCTCCCAGGACCACCGGCGCGAAGCCCGCCGCCGTGTCCCCGGGCAGACCAGGGTGACCGCGGCCGAAACCACCGGCAGGCACGCGCTGGTCAACCCGCGCAGGCCCGCCATCGGCGGCGTACACGCCTGAAAAGATGCCGCAGCCTGACTCATTTTGAAAGAAGCAGCCTGAAAGATGTCGGCGAGTGAACGGCGGTCCGAGCGCCCCCTCGGCAACCACGCCACGATCTCGCCTCCGCCGGAAGCGGTTCGCCCGTACCCCCGAACGTGACGAGCCGCTCTCGGTAATCACCCCGGTCCCCACCGCGATTAATCGAAAATTATCGGCAGAACACCTAGCGAACGCCGTAATCGGTCGCTAAGTTGATGATCACAAACGCAACGCGAGTTTCCTTCGGTTCCGCGTTGTCATCCCCCGAACCCCGCGGGCCGGTGCCGTTGCACTCCCCTCCCCCGACCGGCACCGGTCCGCGGTCTCCAACCGCCCTTCAGCTGACCGCCTTCACCCGCGTGACCAGCACCGCGGCGAGAACTGTGGACAGCGCCGACGCCGCGAAGAGGCTCGGATATCCGCCAAGGTAGGCCAGGATCGGCGCGGTCAGCATCGGCGCCACCACCTGCGGCAGCGAGTTCGCGATGTTGATGACCCCGAGGTCCTTCGCCCGGTCCTGCGCGGTGGGCAGCACCTGGGTGAGCATCGCCAGCGCGACGGCCATGTACGCGCCGAAGCCGACGCCCAGCAACGGTGACGCCACGAGCGCGGCCGTCCAGTTCTGCCAGACGACCAGCAGCAGCGCGGCGATCGCCATCACCACCGATGCCGCCAGGACGTAGGGCTTACGCCGTCCGGACTTGTCGGAGAAATGCCCGGCGATGAGCGCGCCGACGATGAGCGCCGCCCCGTAGAGCCCCATCATGATCAACAGTCCGGTGTCCGGATCTTCGTAGTGCACCGCGTCCTTGAGGAAGAACAGCAGGTACAACGTGCCGAAGGCGTTGCCGAGGTTGATCATGAAGTGGCATCCCCACGCCCAGGCGAAGTCCGGATGCTTACGCGGGGAGATCCACAGGTTCGCCAGCACGTCCTTGGTCCGGACGGACGGCCGGAACGCGACCGGCAGCCGCGCGTCCGGCGTGCGCAGGACGAACGCCGCCGCCCCCGCCAGCACGATGGCCGCGCACACCGCGTAGCCCAGGGGCAGTCCCGCGACATCCAGCATCACGACGACCACCACCGCACCGAGCACGGTCCCGAGCATCTGGGCGATGCCCACCAGACCGCCGACCTGCGCGCGCTGGGGCACCGGCACCCGGTCCGCGATCGCCGAGACCAGCATCGCGAGCATCCCGTTCAGCCCGGCCTGGACGAGGCACCAGCCGAGCACCATGACCGCGATGTTCGGCGCGAACGCGAGGACGAGCAGTCCGGCCGCGGCGACCACCGCACCGGCCGCCGTCCACGGATGGCGGCGGCCGCGGACGGAACAGGTCCGGTCCGAGAGCAGGCCGACGGCGGGGTTGGCGATCAGCGCGACGAGCGCGCCGATCCCGGTGACCAGACTGAACACGGCCTCCTTGCCGGCGGCGTCCAGAATCTCGGCCTGTTTCGGCAGGAGAACCTGAATGGGCGCGTAAACCCCGAGCCAGAGCGCGATGTTCGCGAAGAACAGCAGGCTCATCCAGCCCGCGCGGACCCTGGCGACCGGCTCGGCGAGTGCCTCGGGCAGCGCCTTGACCTCACTCATGGCGGATCAGTTTCCGGTACCAGCCGAAGGAATCCTTCGGTGTCCGCCGCTGCGTCTCGTAGTCGATGTGCACCAGGCCGAACCGCGGCTGGTAGCCCTTCGACCATTCGAAGTTGTCCATCAGCGACCAGACGAAGTACCCGCGGACGTCGACGCCGGCGTCCATCGCTTCCCGGACCGCGACGAGGTGACTTTCGAGGAAGTCGATGCGCTCCTGATCGTGCACGCGTCCGTCTTCGGCGACGACGTCGTCGAAACTGCAGCCGTTTTCGGTGATGTAGACGGGCGGGAGATGCTCCCGGTAGCGCTCGTGGAAACCGACGAGCAGTTCGCGCAATCCCTGGGGGACGATCGGCGAATCGTTGGTGGTCATGGGATATCCCTCGATCGCGCGAAGCTCGAAAGGCAGCGGATTGCCTTCACCGGGCGCGGCGACGCCCTGCGGCTCGTAGTAGTTCACCCCGTAGAAGTCGAGCGGCTGCGCGATGGTGGCGAGATCTTCCGCGAAGCCCGCGGGGAGATGCGGGACGACTTGTTCGGGATAACGGCCCAGCAGCACGGGATCCGCGTACGTCCGGTTGATGAGGGCGTCGATCCATTCGCCGGCGGCCTTGTCTTCCGGTGAATCGGAGGCGGGCCAGATGGGTGAATGGTTGTTGGCGGTGCCGACGCTGCGGGCACCTGCCGCGCGCAGGGCTTGGACGGCGAGCCCGTGAGCGAGATTCTGGTAGTGCGCGGTGGGCAGGGCGTCGAGCAGGAGCATCTTGCCGGGGGCGTATTCGCCGATCGCGTAGCCGAAGATCGACATGACCATGGGCTCGTTGAGCGGGATCCACATTTTCACCCGATCGGAGAATCGCTCGCCCACGATGGCGGCGTATTCGCCGAACCGCTCTGCGGTGTCACGGGCGAGCCAGCCACCCTCGTCCTCGAGCGCCTGCGGGAGGTCCCAGTGAAAGAGCGTCCCCGCCGGGTCGATTCCGGCGGCGCAGACCTCGTCGATGAGCTTGTCGTAGAAGGCAAGGCCTTCGGCGTTGGGCTTTCCGTCGCCGTCGGGCTGGATCCTCGGCCAGGCGAAGGACATCCGGTAGGCGCCGACACCGAGGTCGGCCATCAGCGCGATGTCTTCGGAGTAGCGGTGGAAGTGATCGGCGGCTACCTTTGCGTGCTCAGCCCGCGCGATCTTTCCCTCCGTTTCGGTGAATGTGTCCCAAATGGACTGTCCTCGGCCGCCTTCGCCGGTCGCCCCCTCGATCTGGAAGGCGGAGGTCGAAACACCCCACAGGAATTCGGACGGGAAGATCGATTTTTCCACCGGCTACGCACCTTTCTTCGGAGACACGGCCGAACATGAAAAGTTCTCAGATACTATGCCTTCACTCGACCGTGGGGAACCCCGTCGGCACGATAAAGTCGCAGATCAGCGAAGGAGGAGCCCGAGTGTCCGACATCCAGGCCGCGAAACCGCCGGCGGAGACGACTCCGCTGCGGCGGCAGCCCGTCCAGCAACGCAGCGCCAAGCGGGTGGAGCAGATGCTCGACGCCAGCGCCCAGCTGATCGACGAACTCGGTTACGACGCATTGACGACCACACTGATCGCGAAGCGCGCAGGGGTGGCCGTCGGGTCGCTGTACCAGTTCTTCCCCGACAAGCGGGCCGTGGTGCAGGCATTGACGCAGCGCAATCTCGAACGGTTCGTCGCCTCGGTGTCGGAGACGTTGAACCAGCTGGCGCCCGAGCACTGGTGGGACGTCGTGGACTCGATCCTCGACATCTATCTCGACATGCACCGCGAGGTCCCCGGGTTCTCGAAGGTCCACTTCGGTGATGTCGTGGACCGGCAGCTCCTGGACGAGACCCGCGACAACAACGCCGTCATCGTCGACGAGCTCACCAAGGTGCTTTCGGCGCGGATCTCGTCGCCGCTGGACGACATCCGGTTCGCGCTGACGATCGCGAACGAGACGGCCGACGCGCTGCTGAAGCTGGCGTTCCGTCGTGACCCGCGCGGGGACGAGCGGATCGTCGCGGAGGCGAAGTCGGTGGTCAAGGGGTACTTGGCGAGCAAGTTCGGCGAGGCCTGAGGGTTTCTGGCGCTGCTGCCGCTGGGCCAGCCGTCTTCAGGACGCTCAACGTCCCGAAGACGGCCGCCCCGTCACCGATGAATCCCCCTGCTCCATTCGTGTCCATCGACGACAGGATCCGGCGCCCCAGCAGTCACACAACCCCCACCAACCACGCCGCTATACGCCCTGACCTGGCCTTATCCAGTTGTCCACATAAGTTGTCCACACCCACCCACAGTTGTGGACAACCTCGCCCCTCACCCCTTGGGACCCCACTCCCCGACACCCCCTCCCGATACGCTGGTGCGGGGCGCGCCCCCCAGGGACGGGTGGGGGATGGGGTCGCGCGGGTCAGCCGAAGTTCTGGTGTTCGCCTCGGTAGGTGGGGACGGTCCGGTCGACGCGGTCGCCGACGACGACGTGGTAGTGCGTGAAGCGTTCGGCGAGTTCGCCGGCTTTCGCGTGGCGCAGCCAGACGCGGTCGCCGAGCCGCAGGTGACGGGCGGCTTCGCCGGACACGGGGGTCTGGACTTCGCCGGCGCCTTCGAAGCCGAGCAGCGAAAGTCCTTCGGGCAGGTACGGCGTCGGGAGTCGCGAAGACTCTGCCGGGCCCGAAGCGATGTAGCCACCGGAGAAGAGCGTCGCGATCTTCGGGGCGGGGCGCCGGACGACAGGAAGCGCGAACATCGCGGCCGGTCGCGGCGAGAAGTGCGCGTAGCCGTCGAAGAGCGTGGGCCCGATGAGGCCGGAGCCCGCGGCGATCTCGGTGACGGCTTCCTCGGCACCGGTCGATTCGACGCTGCCGCTGCCGCCGCCGTTGACGAATTCCAGCTCCGCCAGCGCCCGCACCGCCCGGACAGCGGCCGCGCGGCGCTTCGCGATCTCCACAATGGACTTTCGCTGCATCCAGCCGACGACAGCGTTCTTGACGCCGCTGCCCGCCGCGTCACCGAGCCCGGCGATCTGACCTTCGTACGCCATCATCCCGACGAGCCGGAAACCCTTGCGGGACAAGATGGTCCGCGTCAGATCCGCAGCCTGCCGCGGGCTGAACACCGGCGAGCGCCTGGTGCCGACGTGCACGCCGGGCAGCGGCCGCCACGAAGCGTCGAGTTCGAGACAGACCCGGATCTCGGGGTGGTCCTGTCCGAGCGCGGCGTCGACGAGGTCGAGGTGTTCCGGCGAGTCGACCATGATCGAGATCGCCGCCCGCGCGCGGTCGTTCGCCGCCAGCCGCCGCAGCGCGCCGTGGTCGGCGGTCGGGTACGCGACGACGATGTCATCGGTCGTCCCCTGCTCCACGTGCCACACGGCTTCGGCGAGCGAGTAGCACATGAGGCCCTCGAAGCCGGGCCGCGCGAGCACCCGGTCGAGCAGGTACCGGCAACGGACGGACTTGCTGACCACGCGGATCGGCTTGCCGCCCGCCCGCCGCAGCAGGTCGGCGCCGTTCGCGTCGAAAGCATCCAAGTCGACAACCGCGAACGGAGGATCCAGGTCCTTCGTCGCCAAGTCGTACACCGTCGCACTGGTCACCCGAACTAAGGTACGACAGAAGGGCTTGAAACGCGAATACTATTCACTTACTGTTTCGGCACTCGAACACTCACGGAACGGGTGGCGCATGACACGGTGGAGCAACTGGGCCGGCACCGCGACGGCGTCGCCGCTGCGCGTGCATCGACCGCGCGACACGAACGGCATCGCCGAAGCGATCGGCCGTACGGTCGCGGACGGACGCCGCCTGCGCCCGCTGGGCAGCGGCCACTCGTTCACCGCGATCGCCGCGGCGAATTCGGACGCGATGGACCTGACCGGCTGGACAGGAATCGCGTCGGCGGATGTCGCCAAAGGCCTGGTCACGGTCCGTTCGGGCACCACGCTCAAGCAGCTCAACGCCGAACTCGACGCGCTGGGGCTGGCGATGACCAACCTCGGCGACATCGACGCGCAGACCGTCGCGGGCGCGATCTCCACCGGCACCCACGGCACCGGCGCCCGGCTCGGCGGCATCGCCACGCAGATCGCCGCGCTCGAACTCGTCCTCGCGGACGGCACCGTGGTCACCTGTTCGGCGGACGAGCGGCCCGAACTGTTCGCCGCCGCGCGCGTCGGCCTCGGCGCGCTCGGCGTCATCAGCACCGTCACCCTGCAGTGTGAACCGTCGTTCCTGCTGTCCGCGCAGGAACGACCGGAACCGCTCGAACAGGTTCTCGAAGGCTTCGACCAGTTCGCCGACGAGAACGACCACTTCGAGTTCTACTGGTTCCCCTACGGCAAGAACGCACTGGTCAAACGCAACAACCGGCTCCCGGCGGGCAGCGAGCGCCGTCCACTGACCAAGCTGAAGGAATTCGTCGACTACGAGATCACGGAGAACCTCGCGTTCGGCGGGCTGTGCCGCCTCGGCCGGGCCGTACCGAGACTCGTGCGGCCGCTCGGCGGGTTCGCCTCGAACGTCCTCTCCGCCCGCGAGTACAGCGACACGTCGCATCGCGTCTTCGTGACCCATCGCGGGGTGCGGTTCGTCGAGTCGGAGTTCGCGGTCCCGCGTGAGTCGCTGCTCGACGTCTTCGCCGAACTCCGCGCGCTGGTACCGAAACTGGAGAACCCGGTCGCGTTCCCGGTCGAGGTGCGCGTCGCCGCCGCGGACGACATCTGGCTCTCGACGGCGAACGGCCGCGACTCCGCCTACATCGCGATCCACCAGTTCGTCGGCATGCCCTACCGCGAGTATTTCGCCGGATTCGCCTCGATCGTCGGCGAGGTCGGCGGCCGCCCGCACTGGGGCAAGATGCACGACCTCGACGCCGCGACCCTGCGCTCGCGCTATCCGCGGTTCGACGACTTTTCGCGGGTCCGCAAGGAGGTGGACCCGGCCGGGGTCTTCGCGAACACGTACCTCGACCGGGTTCTCGGCACCGTTTAGCTAGGCCGTCTCAAAGAGTGCGCTGACCGACTCTCCGTTGTGGATCCGCCGCATCGCCTCCGCCAGCGCTGGCGCGATCGACAGGACCCGCAGCTTCGGGCTCTGTTCCTCGGGCGCGATCGGCACCGTGTTCGTGCAGACGATCTCCAGCACGTCCGGCTGGCCGCCGATCCGCTTCAGCGCGCCGCTGGAGAACAGCCCGTGCGTGCACGCGACGCGGATCGAGCGCGGCTTCAGTTCCCGCAGCTTGGTGAGCAGTTCGAGCACCGTGCTGCCCTTGGCGATCTCGTCGTCGAGGACGATCACGTCGCGGCCGGTGATCTCACCGATCACCGAGCTGATCTCGACCCTGTCGTCGGCGAAGCGCTGCTTCGCGCCGGCGGCGACCTGAACCCCGAGCAGCCGAGCGAAATGCGCGGCCTCCTTGGCGTTGCCGAGATCCGGCGAGACCACGGTGGTCGCGGAGAGGTCGTACTGGCGGAAGTACTTGGCCAGCTCCTGCAACGCGTGCAGATGGTCGACCGGGACGCTGAAGAAACCGTGCACCTGCGGCGAGTGCAGGGTCATCGCGAGGACGCGATCGGCGCCCGCGGTCGCCATCAGGTCGGCGACGAGACGGCCGCCGATCGAAATCCGCGGCGCGTCCTTTTTGTCCGATCGAGCGTACGAATAGTGCGGCATGACGACGGTGATCCGCTTCGCCGACGCGCCCCGCGCGGCGTCCAGCATCAACAGCAGCTCGACGAGGTTCTCCTGCACCGGCCGCACCAGTGGCTGGATCAGGAAGACGTCGCGTTCGCGGCAGTTCGCCTGGAGCTGGACTTCGAGACAGTCGTTGGCGAACCGCTGAACCCGCACGGGATGCAACGGGACGCCCAGATGCGTGCAGATTTCCTCGGCGAGCTCGGGATGTGCGCTACCGCTGAAAACCGCGATGTCCTCGCGCAAGGACCTACTCCGTTCGGTCAAAAGACGGATTACGTCCACACACTATGGTTTCACAAAGCGGAAACGGCCTGAGAGATAGCAGTATCACCTGAGATCGCGGTGAGGATACGTCCCGCCGTCGACGGATCGTCGAGCAGCGCGACCAGGATCGCGGCGACATCCTGACGGGGAATGGGGCCGCGTTCGGTGGAGTCGGCGATGAGGACCTTGCCGGTGCCTTCGTCGTTGGTGAGCTGACCCGGTCGCAGGATCGTCCAGTCGAGGTCGCGGGCGCGCAGATCGTCTTCGGCAGCTTTCTTGGCTTTGAGGTAGAGCCGGAAATCGTCCGGCACGTCCGCGGTTTCCCATACGTCGGCGTTGATGGAGCCGACCTGGATGTGCCGCCGGACACCGGCCTGTTCGGACGCCGCCGCGAAAAGTGCCGCGGCGGCCCTGTCCACAGTGTCCTTACGGGCCGTGCCGCTGCCCGGGCCCGCGCCCGCGGCGAAGACGGCGGCGTCGGCGCCGTCGAGCACCTTCGCCACGGCGTCCACATCGGACTTCTCCAGGTCGAGGACGACGGCTTCGGCGCCTGCCGCTTCGAGATCGGCGACGTGATCGGGATTGCGCACGATCCCCACCGCCTGATCACCGCGCGCCGAGAGGAGTTTCTCCAGCTTCAGCGCGATCTGTCCGTGTCCACCCGCAATGACGACTCGCATGGCACCGACAGTAGTGGCTTCAGTCCACTTCGGCAGGGAGCTCGGTGGCCCGCAGCAGCTGGTCGTAGACGATCTCGTTGACCAGGCGCGACACCGGGTCCTCGTCCAAGATCATGCGCTCGTTGTGGCCCTCGAGGTCGAGGTCGGTGACCGCGTTGGGGTCGGCGCTGACGATCGCGAGCCCGTAGGCGCGGGCACGCGGCAGGCAGTTGCCGACGTAGTCTTCGGTCAGTACGGCTGGCGATGGGAGCACCATCGCGGCCTCGCCGTAGCGTGCGAACGGGACCGCGGAGGCCATCGCGGTGCGCCAGTGCCGGGCGACCGCGAGGACGCCGATGATCTCGGCGGCCGGCGCGGGTGCGGTCGCGGCCAGCTCTGGCCATGTCCAGGTGTCGACGGTGGCGCGATCGACGACGGGACCCATGCCCATCGCGATGCGCTCCGCGTGCACGTCGGTACGGAGCCGGGCGACCACGCAGATCTTGCGGCCGAGCACGGTGGTCTCCGGCAACACGATGCCGTTCCAACCGAGCAGGGCCGCGGCCTTGCGCGAAAGCTCCTCGACGCTCGCGGGCAGTTCGACCGGCGGCACCACCCGGCTCGGCAGTGACCGGCTGCGCTTCGCGCCACCGGCGACCGTCGAGCTCTCCATGTTCGGTGTAGCCGCCACGTTCCGCCTCCTTCGAACCTGGTTTCCCTAAGGCTCTTCATCCCGTGCCGCCTCGGTGGAAGCGGCACATGAACTGTCTAACAGGGCCGGAAGGCGGCGGCGCCGGACAACGGGAGTGGCTGCGATCGGCGGCGCCTTGCGATCGGTGACCGGTCGGTGGGCGGTCATCGGACTTCAGTCCGACCGTGCCGCCAACCGAGTGAGAGCGAGGTAAGTGGTGTTACCCGGCGTCTCCGAACGGTCACAGGCACGAACGGGCCGCCACCGAACACAGGCGCGGCAACGGAAGTAGTGCGCTAGTCCATTCAGCCCAGTGAATAGTCATTCCACTGTGGACCTTCGCAGGTCAGGGTCATGAGACCGTCGCGGTCCGGAGGAGTTCTTCGACGCCGGGGGTCTGCCACTCGTCCATGACGACGATCTGCTTTTCCGCAAGGAACCAGATCCGCTGGGTCACCCGCGTCTCGCCGTTCCCACCGGTCTGTCCACGAGGAACACAGCTGATGATCCACTCCTGGTAGGTCGCCGTCGCGGCCCCGATCGGTGCGGTGGCGGAAACCGTGGCCGTGGCGTCACCCTCTTGGCGGAGGTCCTTGCGGCCGGCGGCGTTGCAGGCACGGCCTCCAGCACTGCGGCGGTAGAACTCGCCCGGCCGGTACGACGGCTGCTCCGCCGACTCCTGTGTGTTGTCGGTGACCAGGAAGTACCGGCAGTTGAAGTACTTCTTCGGATCCGGGCAGCTCGAATCGACGATGACCTTCTCGAGTCCCTGCGACTGCACCGACCAGCCCGGCGGCAGGTGCAGGGTCAACGCGCCGACGGGGACATCGGTGAGTCCTTGGGGAGGCGGCGCGGACGACGTCCCCTTCACCGGCTTCCCGCCGGTCACGCCCGCCACGAGGGCCGGGTTCAGCAGATCGGCCACCTTGTCGTAGGGCAGCGAGTAGTCCTGGACGGCGCAGGCGGTGGAGAAACCGAGATCGGTCATGTTGACGGTGATCTCGACGGCCGTCGGTGTGAAGGCGAGCCACGCCTTCCGCTCGTCGGTGAGATCCACCGTCTTGAGCGGCCGATACGGGAACGTGGTGCTGACGGGCCCGCACTGCTCCTTGTCCGGCCAAATGCGCTCGGTGAGAGCCAGCAGTCCGTCGTCGGTGAACTTCCCGGGGGCGAACAGCTCGCCAGGGGTGAGCGCCTTGCCTTCCTTCAGGTCGATCGTCACCGTGGCCCGGCCGTAACTCCAGGTCGGATGCGGTTTGTTCGCGAGATCGTGCGAGTAGCGGACCGAGAGGTACCGCTCGTTCTGCGAGCGCACGTCGGCCTTCGTGAGGAGCGTGTACGGACCGCGTTCCGGCTCCAGCCCAGCGGCGCCGGGGCCGGTTTTGCGGTTCCAATCGTCGATCGGCGCCGCCAAGGCGTCGTTGACCCGTTTCAACCAGGCCTGGTCGGTGGTCCCGGTCACCTCGGGGTAGTCGCCGCTGTAGGCGATGTTCGTGCCGGGGACCGTCCCGGTCTTGGTCTTCATGGCGACCTTCAGCGCGACGGCCTGCTGGGTGGTCGGCGGCGATGGCGGCGGGGTGCTCGCGTCGGAGAAGACGACCACGGAGCCGACCACCGCGGCGGTCGCCGCGACGACGCCGATGGCGATCTTCAGTCCGGCCGCGATCCCGCCGGTCGACGCGGCCACCGCGCCCGTTCCGGCGGCGGCGACGCCGGGCGCGGCCGCCGTCCCCGCGCCGAGCAGGACCAGCGGTGTCGCCGCGACGAGGAGACCCGTCGCCTTCGCCAGCCGTGACCAGCCCTTGCGCTCCCAGTCGTCGCCGTAACCCGCACGGGCGACGCGTTCCAGTTCGCCGACGAAGGTGAGCGCGTCGACCGGCCGCTTCGAGGGATCCTTCGCCATCCCCAGCGCGATGAGCTCGTGCACCTGGTCGGGGGCCTCGCCGAACGGGATGGGCGCGTGCTGGTGCAGCGTGCGGAGTATCTCGGTTTCTTCGGCCTGGTACGGCCGGTGCCCGGCGACGCATTGGAAGAACACACAGGTCGCGGCATAGACGTCGGTGGCGGGAGTGGCCGGGCCGCCTGCCCACTGCTCGGGCGCCATGTACGCCGGCGTTCCGACGGACGGCCCCTGCTCACCCGCCAGGACGGCCGTGCCGAAGTCGACCAGTTTGCTTTCGCCGGTGTCGGCGACGAGGACGTTGCCCGGTTTGTAGTCCCGGTGGACGACGTCGACGGAGTGCGCCGCGGCCAGGCCGAGCAGCGAACCCTTCAGCACCGCGAGCGCTGCTTCGGGTTCGAGAGCGCCTTCGGCCCGAAGCACGGAAAGCAGGGAGACGCCGTTGATCGCCTCCATCACGATCGCCGCGCCCTGCGGTGTCTCGAAGAACTCGTACAGGCGGACTACGTGCGGGCTCGTCACCCGATGCAGCGCCAGCGCCTCCTGCCGGAACGCTGCCAGGTAGGCGGGGTCCGCGGCGAAGCGGGAGAAGAGGTACTTGATCGCGACGACGTGGCCCGTGTTGTCCTGGCGGGCCAGCACCACGCGACCGAAGGTGCCCGTGCCCAGCTGCTCCAGTTCGGTGAAACCGGGCAGTCTCCACTCGTCACTTAGTTCCACCGTGCCTCTTCCAGAATCTTGTCGAGACCTGGAGTGTTCCACTCGTCGACGATCACGAGCTGCGTTTTCGGCAGGAACCAGACCCGCTGGGTGACAGAACCGCCGCCGGTGCACGTGAGCCGCCACTCCTCGTACGCGGCTCTCTTCGTCCCGACCGGACGCAGTTCCTTCTTCTGCAGGACGGGCGACCCCTGCGATTCGCCAGGCGCCCCGATCGAATGACACGGACGCGAACCGAGCGAGCGGTTGTACGGTTTGCCCGGTTCATACGCCGGAGTGGCCGGATCGACCCGCGAGTTGTCGCTGAAGAGGACGCCCGCGCAGTGGAAAGGCTGCGTGCCGCTGTTCGAGCACTGATCGTCGGTCACCAGATAGCGCTCGATGGGGGCGCTGGACAGCAGCCACCATTTCTCCGGCGTGGTGATGGTGAAGGGGCCGACGTTGTCCTCTTTGGTCCGTTTGCCCTGCGTGCCGCCGCCGGTGAGGCCGAGCAGGTTCGTGACGGTGGGGCTCATCAGGCCGGACAGGCGGGCGTAGTCGACGGTGACCTCCGTCGGATCGCAGGCGCGGGGGAAGCCGAGCGCGGAGCCGTAGACGAAGAACCGCATGCCGTTCGCGGTCGGCGCCGCCTGCACGATGGAGTCGTAGTCGAAGGTGTAGCGCGCCGACATCGCGTCCACCGGAAGGTGCTCGACGTCGTTGCGTGCCCCGGTGAGGCAGTCACCCGGCTTCGCGGCCTCCAGGATCTGGTCTTCCACCATCCGCATCCGCGCGGCGGTGCCGTCGACGTTGTCGAACAGGTGCGCGGTGGAGACCTGTTCACCCTTCGTCAGGTCGATGACGATCGGGCGGATGCTGAACCCGCCGTGGTTGCCGAACTGGATGGAGTCGATCGAGCGTTTGTAGACGACCGAGAGCAGTTTGTCGTCTCTGCGCAGGATCTCGGCCTCGGTCTTCATGTGCGGGATGTCGCCGTCGGGTTCCTTCTGCGGCAGGTAGCTGTCCGGCCAGAAGTTCTCGAGCCAACCGTCGATGGGCGCCATCAGCGCCTTGTTCACCCGATCCTCGGCGGCCTTGTCCTTCAACCCGCTGATCCGGACGTACTTGCCGTTGTAGTCGTAGCCGTCGAGCTTCTCGGTGCGGGTGAGCAGGTCGACCTGCATCGCGGCCACCGTCGTCCGCGGCGGTGTCTCGTCGCCGTTGGCGTTGATCACCACGACCGTGCCGACGGCGGCCGCGGTGACGGCGGCGATCGCGGCGGTCACCTTGAGCCCGAGCGCGATCCCGCCGCCGGTGGTCGCCGCGACACCACCCGCCGCGCCGCCCGCGACGACCGGCGCGGCGGCGGTCCCGGCCCCGAGCAGGGCCAGCGGGGACAGGGCGACCAGGACCCCGGCGCCCTTGGCGAGCCAGTGCCAGCCGTTGCGCTCCCAGTCGTCGCCGTACGCCTTCCGCGCGGACGTCTCCAGTTCGGTGACGAACTCGGCGGCGCCCGACGGCCGCTGGGCGACGTCCTTCGCCATGCCGCGCGCGATGAGGTCGCGTACCGGCTCCGGCACCTCGCCGAACGGGATCGGCGCGTATTCGTGCAGCGTGCGCAGCACTTCGGTCTGTTCGGCCTCGTACGGCCGGTGCCCGGCGACGCACTGGAAGAACACGCAGGTCGCGGCGTAGACGTCGGTGGCGGGGGTGGCGACCCCGCCGGCCCACTGCTCGGGCGCCATGTACGCGGGTGTGCCCGCGGCGACGCCGGTCTGCCCGGCGAGTACGGCGATGCCGAAGTCGACGAGTTTGCTTTCACCCTCACGGGTGACCAGGACGTTGGCCGGTTTGTAGTCGCGGTGGACGGTGCCCGCGGCGTGCGCGCCGGCGAGGCCGAGCAGCGAGCCTTTGAGGATGGCCAGCGCGGCTTCGGGTTGGAGCTTCTCCTGGCGGCCGAGGATCTCTTTCAGGGAGATCCCGTGCACCGCTTCCATGATGATGGCGGCACCTTGCGGGGTTTCCACGAACTGGTGCAGACGGGCGATATGCGGCCCCGAAACGCGGCTCAGGATCTGCGCCTCGTGGCGGAATTCGGCCAGCCTCACCGGATCGGCCGCGAACCTCGCGTACAGGTATTTGATGGCCACGACCTGGGCGGATTCGTCGTGCCGCGCCAGCACGACCCGACCGAAACCGCCCTCCCCGAGCGACCCCATCTCGGTGAAACCCGGCAAGGCCCAGTCGTCCACAGAATCCTCCGCGATTCCCGATCGTGTCCCCTTGGAGGTGAGCTGCGCCGCAGCGGTTCCCCGGGTTCCGGGTTTAGGGTTACTCGTCGGTCACTTGACCCGTTGCGATGGAGGAACGATGCGTTCGCCGAAGGATTTCTTCGCCCCGCTCGCGGTAGGGGCGCCGGAACCGCTCCGCCAGATCCCCGTGCCTCCTTCGCGGATGATCCACTTCTTCGACCCCAGCAACGAGAAGATGGCCGCCAAGGTCCCGGCCATCGCCAAGAAGGTCGACGTCCTGCTCGGGAATCTAGAGGACGCGGTGCGGGCCGACCGCAAGGAGGCGGCGCGGAACGGGCTCGTCTCCATCGCGAAGTCGACCGACTTCGGCAAGACGCAGCTGTGGACCCGCGTCAACAGCCTCGACTCGCCTTGGGTGCTCGACGACCTGATCACCCTGGTCACCGAGATCGGCGACAAGCTCGACGTGATCATGGTGCCGAAGGTCGAAGGCGCGCAGGACATCCACTACGTCGACAGGCTCCTCGCGCAGCTCGAAGCGCGCGCCGGCCTGACCAAACCGCTGCTGGTGCACGCCATCCTGGAGACCGCCAGCGGCGTCGCGAACGTCGAGGAGATCGCCGGCGCGAGCCCTCGCATGCAGGGCATCTCGCTCGGCCCGGCCGACCTCGCCGCGAGCCGCCGGATGAAGACCACCCGGGTGGGTGGCGGACACCCCGGTTACCTCGTGCGCACGGACCCGACCGGCGAAGACCTGAACGAGGGACGCACGACGTATCAGCAGGACCTCTGGCACTACACCGTCGCGCGGATGGTCGACGCCTGCGCGGCGAACGGGATCCTGCCGTACTACGGGCCGTTCGGCGACATCCGCGACGTCGTGGCCTGCGAAGACCAGTTCCGCAACGCGTTCCTGCTCGGCTGTGTCGGCGCGTGGAGCCTGCACCCGGTGCAGATCGACATCGCCAAGAAGGTGTTCTCGCCGTCCCCCGAGGACGTCGCCTGGGCGCGGCGCGTGATCGCCGCGATGGGTGACGGCACCGGCGCCGTGATGATCGACGGGAAGATGCAGGACGACGCGTCGGTGAAGCAGTGCCGCGTGGTCGCCGAACTCGCCGACGCGCTGGCCGCAGACGACCCCGAACTCGCCGCCGCCTACGACGCGGCCACCAAGGAGGCCCTCTCATGACTTCCGCGGCTTTGAAGCCCCGCCGCTCGGTGCTGTACATGCCGGGCGCGAACGGAAGAGCGCTGGAAAAGGCCAAGACGCTGGACGCGGACGGGCTCATCCTCGACCTCGAAGACGCCGTCGCGCCCGACGCGAAGGAAGCCGCACGTGAACGCGTTTGCGCGGCCGCGTCGTCGAAGGAGTACGGCTCGCGCGAGGTGACCATCCGCGTGAACGGCCTCGACACCGAGTGGCACGACGCGGACCTCCGGGCCGCCGCGCAGGCCGGTCCGGCCGCGATCGTGGTGCCGAAGGTGAACTCCGCCGCCGAGGTGCACAACATCGAGCGCGCGCTGGAACTCGGCGGCGCCCCCGACCACACGAAGATCTGGGCGATGGTCGAAACCCCCGTCGCGATGCTGCACGCCGAGGAGATCGCGGCGGCGTCCGAACGGCTGACCGTGCTGGTCATGGGCACGAACGACCTGGCGAAGGAACTGCACGCCGAGTTCGTCCCCGGCCGCGCGCCGCTGCTCGGCGGGCTTTCCTTGGCACTGCTGGCCGCCCGCGCGACCGGCAAGGCGATCCTCGACGGCGTCTACAACGACGTTAAGGACCTCGAAGGCTTCGAGGCCGAATGCCTTCAGGGGCGCCAGTTCGGCTTCGACGGCAAGACACTGATCCACCCTTCGCAATTGGAGCCGTGCAACCGCGTCTTCGCGCCGTCGGAGGAAGAGATCGAGCGGTCGCGGAAGATCATCTCGGCGTTCGAAGAGGCTCAGGCGGCCGGGCAGGGCGTCGTGACCGTGGACGGGCGGATGATCGAGAACCTGCACGTGGACAACGCGCGGCGGATCCTGGCGCTCGCCGACGCGATCGGCAAGTAACGCGTTTCGTCCTCTGAATGCGGTAGTTGCGTGTGCAAGGACCGCATTCAGAGGACTAAATGCGAGGGTGGTGGGCGGGTCAGGGGCTCGAACGAGTGAATCGTCAACTTTCACAGACGATTGCCTAAGCTGTGCGCATGACCCGACAGCAGCTGACGTCGATCGAGATCGAGGGGTTCACCTCGATCCGTTCGGCGCGCGTCGAACTGGGCGCGATGAACGTGCTCATCGGCGCGAACGGCGCGGGCAAGAGCAACTTCGTCCAGGCCTTCGAGCTCTTGGGCAGGATCAGCGAAGATCTGCTGAACCTGTTCGTGGGACGCAACGGCGGCGCGTCGGCGCTGATCAACGACGCCGCGGACACCTTGCGGATCAGCCTCAAACTGGAGGCGCCGCCCAACAGCTACCAAGCCCATCTGGCGGCGGCACCCGGTGAAGAACTGATCTTCGACGAAGAATCGATTTCGTATCACGGCCCTGGACACGAACAGCCATGGACGAGATCGATCGGCCGCGGGCACCGGGAGAGCCGCCTCAACGACGTCGTGGAAGAACGCGGAACGAACTCGGTGGCTTCGCACATCACTGAGCTGCTCCAAGGCTGCCGCGTCTACCACTTCCACGACACAAGTGCTGACGCACCGGTGAAGAGGCTGACTCCGACCGCGGACGATCTCGCGCTCCGAGCGGACGCGGGGAACATCGCCGCGGTTCTGCTGAGGCTGCGGGACAGCGAAGACCGGGCGGACAAGGTCGCGTATCGCCGGATCGTCGGCGCGATCCGGCTCGTCGCGCCGTTCTTCCGCGACTTCGTCCTCCAGCCGGACAGCACCGACCGCATTCTGCTTCGCTGGCATCGGCAGGGTTCGGAGACGATCTTCTCGGCGAACCAAATGTCCGACGGAACCCTGCGTTTCGTCTGCCTCGCCACGCTGTTGCTGCAACCGGAGCTCCCGGCGCTCGTCGTGCTCGACGAGCCGGAACTCGGCCTCCACCCGTTCGCCATCGTCCAATTGGCGGACATGCTGCGATCGGCATCCACTCGCAGTCAGGTCCTGATCGCTACTCAGTCGGTGACGTTGATGAACCAGTTCTCCGCCGAAGACTTGATCGTCGTCGAGCAACGAGAGGGCAACTCGTCCTTCAGCCGGCCGAACAAAGCCGCGTTGGAAACCTGGCTCGACGAGTACTCACTCGGCGAACTCTGGGAGAAGAACATCATCGGCGGTCAGCCGGGATCGCTGGGCAGCGTTCTCGATGCCTGATCAGAAACGTCTGCACCTGTTGGTGGAAGGCCAGACCGAGGCGACCGTCGTCCGTGACCTGCTCTCCGGACACCTTCAGCGTCAGGGCTGGTTCGTCACCTACTCGACAGTCCGCACTCAAACGTCGTCCGTCACCTACCGTGGCGGCGTCACGTCGTGGCCGAAGCTGTACCGGGAGATCAAAGAACTTCTCGCCAGTCCACGGCTGACCGTGCTGACGACGCTGTTCGACTACTACGGCTTTCCTTCTGACGCGCCGGGGATGGCGACCCGTCCGGCCGGTGTCGCCACCGGCAAGGTCGAGCACGTCGAAGAGGCGTTGCGAACAGCCGTGGGCGATCACCGCTTCGTGCCTCATCTCGTCCAACACGAACTGGAGTCCTGGGTGTTCGCCGCCGGGGAGCAACTCGGCTTCCTTCGTGACGATCCCGCGGTCGCCGAGCGGCTCAAGCAAGACTGCACGGAGGCCGGTGGGCCGGAACTCGTCAACGACGACCCGAAGAACGCGCCTTCGAAGCGCCTGGCCAGGTACTGCCCTGGTTATGTGAAAACGCTCGAAGGACCGCTGGCGATCGCCGACCTGGGCATCGAAGGTCTCCAAGCCCAGTGCCCGCACTTCGCCGCCTGGCTGACCCAACTCGGCTCACGGGTATAACGCGTTTCGTCCTCTGAATGCGGTAGTTGCGTGTGCAAGGACCGCATTCAGAGGACTAAATGCGAGGGTCAGCAGGGACGAGCGGCCAGCAGACGCGCACACGAGCTGTTGGCCATGATGTAGGCGGCGACCTGCGGCGAGATGAGACCTGCGAGGTCTTGTATGTCCTTCCAGTGACCGTGGAGGTCGACGGCCAGTAATGGCTCATGGTGAGCGATACGGTTGCGAAGCCGGTGCAAGCGCTCGACGTGCTTGTCGATGTCACGGCGATCAGTACCGGTGCGAAAAGCCAAGTGCAGATAAGGAATCCACAGAGGGTCGTGATGACGTCTCGCCGACAGATATCGCCAGAAGCCGAAACTCAGCTCGGCGATCACCTTTCCAGGCGACGGTGACGCAGGTGGCTTGCCCGAACCGTCGGGGCGTCGGACCTTCGGAGTCGCGCTCTTGATGGCTTCGGCAAGCAGCCTTCGGCTTCTCTCGTTGACATCGTATCGCGTACCATTCGCCGCCTTCTGCCACCGCGACGGGAAGATCGTCGTCGCCTGGAATACCCAATGTTGCTTCCCTGCCGCGACGGCGTGAGCCAGCGCCCGGTCGTAGGCGTTCCGCAAGGCGACTTCCAAGTGGGACAGGTCGTGATGGAATGCTGCGGACACGGCCGCGTTCCACTCGTACAAGCGCGCGGCCTGCTCTCGATCCTGGTTCGCCGCTTGCAGGTAGACGTCGAACCTCGGCTTCGAGAGCCAGGTTTCGATCCAGTCCCCCGCGCAAGCGCTGGTCACTCTCGTAGCTCCTCTGCTAAGCTGGCCGACGAATAGCCCCGGATGGCCCCTGACCTTGTGGTCATGTCACCGGGGCTTTGATCTTTCTGTTGCCGGCGGGCAAAGCAACTTTCTCGCGGATCCTGGTTGACCCAACTCGACTCACGGGTATGACGCGTTTAGTCCTCTGAGTGCGGTAGTTGCGTGTGCAAGGACCGCATTCAGAGGACGAAACGCGGGTCAGGGCCAGGGGCGGGGTGTGGGCCGAAGGGTTTCGTAGGCGGCAGCGGCGCGGAGGACGTCGAGGTCGGCGAAGCGGCGGCTGCTGATCTGGAGGCCGATGGGCTGGTCGTCGCTCGTGTAGCCGCAGTTGATCGAGAGCGCGGGCTGGCCGGACATGTTGTACGGCACGGTGAACGCGATGTGCTCGAAAGGCCGCCGAGAATCGTTGGTCGGCGACGGCCATGCCGCGGGCGGGGCCGAGACCGGGCAGGTCGGCGACAGGACGACGTCGAAGCGTTCGGTGGCGCGCAGGGCCGCGACGGCGATGGCGTCGATCTGCGCGAAGCCGCGATAGGCGTCGACGCCGCTGACGTCGGCGCCACCGGCGGCCCAGTCGGCGATGTACGGCAGCACCTTCGCGCGGCGCTCCTCGGGCAGCTCCGACATGTCCGACCAGGCACGGACGCGCCAGAAGGTGTCGAGCCCGTCGAGCATTTCGCGGCGCAGGAAGGGCGAAACCTCCTCCACCAAGGCACCCGCGCTCTCGAACAGCCGCGCGGCTTCGGTGACGGCGGCGATCGTTTCCGGCAGAACCGGGAGTCCGACGCCCGGATCGAGGTGCAGCCCGATCCGCAGTCCCTTGACCTCGCAGGACAGCGCGGTCCAGTCGAGCGAGGCCGGTGGCAGCGAAAGGTGGTCGCGACCGTCCACACCGGACAGAACGCTCATCAGCAGCGCGGTGTCGGCGACGGTCCTGGTCATCGGCCCGGCGACGCGGCCGAGGAACGGCGGATCCACCGGCACCCGGCCGAAACTCGGCTTCAAACCCACCAGACCACACCATCCGGCAGGCAACCGGATCGAGCCGCCGATGTCGGTGCCGACATGCAGCGGGCCGTAACCGGCGGCGGCCGCCGAACCGGCTCCGGCGCTGGAACCACCGGGCGTGCGTGCGAGGTCCCACGGATTCCGCGACGCGGTGTGGAAACTCGACAGCCCGGACGTCAGCATCCCGTAGTCCGGCATGGTCGTCTTGCCCAGCAGGACACCGCCGGACTCGCGCACGCGGGCGGCCGCCGGGGCGTCTTGAACCGCCGGCGTCAGTTCGGAAGCGGCCGTCCCGAGCGGGACCGGCGTACCGCGGGTCGCGATGTTCTCCTTGAGTGTCAAGGGAACGCCGTCGATCGGCCCGGCCTGTTCCCCGGCGTGCCAGCGGCTCTCGGACGCCTTCGCATCTTGGCGTGCGGCACCCGGGTCGTACGCGTACAGCGCGTGCAGTTCGGGTTCACGCGCCTCGATGCGCGCGAGGACGGCTTCGGTCACCTCGACTGGCGACAGCGTCCCGGCGCGGTACTGGGCGACCAGTTCGACAGCGGTCAGGTCGGGCAACTCCGGCACAGCGGGCCTCCTCACGTTGCGGGCGGTTCGAAGCGGCCGTCGACCGCGGTCCAGCCGCCGTCCACCGCCAGCACAGCGCCGGTCACGAACGACGACGCGGCCGAGGCCAGGTAGACGACGGCGCCGGCGAGTTCGTCGGGACGAGCCCATCGGCCGAGCGCGCCCTTGGTCGCGTAAGCGTCGTACCAGGCAGGATTCGCTTTGATCTGCGCTGTCAGGGGAGTCTCGACGACGCCGGGCGCGATGGCGTTCACCCGCACCCCGGCCGGGCCGAACTCCGCCGCGGCCGTGCGGAAAAGCTGCACCAGACCGGCTTTCGTCGCCGCGTACGGACCCTGTCCCGGTTCGACGGTGGTGCCGCGGATCGAGGAGAACCCGATGATGCTGCCCCGCCCGCGTTCGACCATCCCGGCACCGAATGCCCGGACGACCTCGAACGTCGCGCCGAGGTTCAACGCGATCACCCGGTCGAATTCCTCGCGGGTGTACTCGAGCAGTCGTTTGCGCACGTTCGTCGCGGCGGTCAGCACCACCACGTCGATCTCGCCGAGTTCCTCCGCCGCTCGTGCGGCGGCACCGTCCGCGAGCAGGTCGATCTCGTACGCCTCCCCCGCGCCGGTTTCCTCGGCCGCGGCGACATCACGGTCGGCGACGATCACTTCGGCGCCGTGCGCGGCCAGCGCACGCGCGGCTTCACGGCCGATCCCGCTGCCGCCGCCGAGCACCACGGCCCGCCGTCCGTCGAGGCGGAACAGGTTCTCATAGGTCACGGCCGCAGCACCGCCATCCTCGTCACGGTCAGTTCTTCGACCGCGAACCGCGGCCCTTCCCGCCCGATCCCGGAATCCTTCACCCCGCCGTACGGCATGGTGTCGGACCGGAAACCGGGCACCTCGTTGACCACGACGCCGCCGACTTCGAGTTCGTCGAGCGCGCGGAACGCGGTCTTCAAGGACGTGCTGAACACCGAAGCGTGCAGGCCGTAGCGTGACGCGTTGACCGCGTCGAACGCCTCGTCCACTCCTGGCACCGTGCGGACGCAGACGACCGGGCCGAAGATCTCCTCGTCCCAGCATTCGAGGCCGTCGGGCACGTCGAGCAGCACCGTCGGCCGCAACACCGTGCCGTCCACTCCGCCACCCGCGAGCCGCGCACCTGCCGAAGTCGCTTTGTCGACCCACTCCTGGACGCGCTGGGTCGACCCGGGATCGATCAATGCCGACACCCGCGTCTTCTCGTCACGCGGGTCTCCCGCGACGACCTCGCCGAGCCGCGCCAACAGCCGTTCGGTGAACTCCTGGGCCACCGGCTCGACCACCAGCACCCGCTGCACCGAGATGCACGCCTGCCCGGACGCGTAGAACCCGCCGCGCAGCACCGCGTCCACAGCGGCGTCGAGTTCGGCGTCTTCCGCAACGACGAGCGCGGCGTTGGACCCCAGCTCCAGCAACGTCTTCGTGGGCGCCGCGTCGCGCGCGATCCGGTGCCCGACCAGCGCGGAGCCGGTGAACGACACCGCGCCGACGCGCCGGTCCGTGACCAACGCGGATCCGACGGCCGCATCGCCGGTGACCAGTTGGACCATCGCGGGCACGTCGGTCAGCTCGCGCACCAAATGCACGAGCCACAACGTCGCCAGCGGCGTCTGCGGCGCGGGTTTCACCACGACCGGGCAACCGGCCGCGATCGCGGGCGCGATCTTGTGCGAAGCCAGCAGCAGCGGGTAGTTGAACCCGGCGATGCCGACGACCACGCCGATCGGCTTGCGTTTCCAGAACCCGACGAGCCCGTCGCCGGACGGGAGCAGATCGAGCGGCACGGTCTCCCCGTGCAGCCGCGAGACCTCTTCGGCGGCGGCCTGCCAGGTGACGATCGTGCGGGCGACCTCGACCCGGCAGTCGACCAACGGCTTGCCCGTTTCGAGGACCAGCAACTGTTCGAAGTCTTCACGCCGGGCTTCCAGTGCCGCGGCGACGTCGTTCAAGAGCGAACGCCGCATCCGGGACGGCAAGGCGGCGACCTGCTTGAACACCGCGACCGCCTCGTCGATCGCGCGCGTCGCCAGCTCGGGCGTCCCGACCGGCGCACGGCCGATCTCGCTTCCGTCGTACGGGAACGTCACCAGCGCTGTGTCTACAGTGGACAACCAGCCGTCACCGATCGGCAGGCCTTCGGGATAGTCAGCCATCGTCCCCTCCCCGCAACCGCGCCAGCTCGGCCCGCAGATTCGGCGCGGCGGCCAGCAGTTCCCTGGTGTACTCGTGTTCCGGCGCGTCGTAGACCTGGTCGACGTCGCCCAGTTCGACGATCTCCCCGCGCCGCATCACCGCGACCCGGTCGCAGACGTGCCGCACCACACCGAGGTCGTGCGAGACGAAGATCAACGTCAGGGAGTACAGCTCGACCAGCGACGCGAGCAGGTCGAGGATCTGTTTCCGCACGGAGACGTCGAGCGCGCTGACCGGTTCGTCCGCGATCAGGACGCTCGGGTTCGGCGCGAGCGCCCGTGCGATCGAGATGCGTTGCCGCTGCCCGCCGGAGAACTGGTGCGGGTACCGCCCGGCGGCGTCTTCCGGCAGGCCGACCGCCTTCAGCAATTCGGAAACCCGCGCGGGATCCCGGCGACCCAGCGGCTCGGAGATGATGTCGCGCACCCGCATCCGCGGATCGAGCGAACCCATCGGATCCTGGAAGACGATCTGCAGTTCCGACCGCAGGAAGCCGAGTTTGCGTTCGGGCAGCGTGTCGATGCGCTTGCCCTGGAACGAGACGCTACCTGCCGTCGGCTTGTCGAGGGCGGCCAGCAATCTGACCAAAGTGGACTTTCCCGAACCGGACTCGCCGACGATGCCGAAGCGCTGACCGGCCTCGACGTCGAACGAAACGCCGCGCAACGCGTGCACGTCACGGCGGGCGTAGCGGCGTTCGAGGTCCCGCACCGAGATCATCATCGGCTCGCCTCCAGATCCGAAGCGGCCAAAAGCTTCTTGGTGTACTCGTGCTTCGGCGTGGTCAGGACTTCGCGCGTGGTGCCGGATTCGACGATCTCGCCGTCCAGCATCACCAGCACCCGTTCGCAGACCGACGCCACGACGGCGAGGTCGTGCGTGATGAACAGCAGCGCGCTCTCCCGCTCGCGGACGCCGTCAAGGATCAGCTCCAGGATCTGCGCCTGCACGGTGACGTCCAGCGCCGTCGTCGGCTCGTCGCAGATCAGCAGCTTCGGGCTGTTGGCCAGCGCGATCGCGAGGACGACGCGTTGCCGCTGCCCGCCGGACAGCTGGTGTGGATAGGCGCGGAAAGTGCCTGGCAGCCCGACGGACTCCAGCAAGGCCTCGGCGGCCGCACGCGGATTCCCGCCGTTGCGGTGGATCCGGACGGGTTCCGCCACCTGCGCGCCGACGCGCATCGCCGGGTTCAGCGCGGTCATCGGTTCCTGGAACACCATCGACAGTTCGTTGCCCCGCAGCCGCGAAAGCTCCCGCTCCGGCGCGCCGAGCAGCTCGCGGCCGTCGAGCTTCACCGAGCCGGACGCGGCGAGTTCTTCGGGCAGCAGTCCCATGATCGACAACGCCGTCAACGACTTCCCGGAACCGGACTCGCCGATCAGCCCGACCCGCTCACCTCGCGCGATGTCGAACGAGACGCCGCGGACCAGGTCGCCGATCCCGAGGCCGTGGACTTCGAGGGTCATAGCCGCGCCGCCAATCGGGGGTCGAGTCGATCGCGGAGGCCGTCCCCGAGCAGGTTGAACCCGAGGACCGCGATGGCGATCGCGACCCCTGGCACGAGTGCGAGCCGCGGGTGCAGGGTCAGGAACACCTGCGATTCCTGCAGCATCCGGCCCCACGACGGGGTCGGCGGGCGCGTGCCGAAGCCGAGGAACGACAACGCCGCTTCCGCGAGCACGGCGATCGCGAACGACACGGACGCCTGCACGATCAGCAGTCCGGAGATGTTCGGCAGCACATGCCGGGCCGCGATGTTCAGCCGCGACCGGCCCGCCGACCGCGCGGCCAGCACGAACTCGCTGCTCATCACCTGCAGCGTGCCCGAGCGCGCGATCCGCGCGAACGACGGGATGGTCGCGATGCCGATCGCCACCATCGCGGTCAGCGTGTCCGCCCCGAACACCGCGCCGAACATGATCGCCAGCAGCAGCGCGGGGAACGCGAGCACGAGATCGTTCACCCGCATGACGAATTCGCCCAGCCAACGCGACGACATCCCGGCGAGGATGCCCAGCGGCGTCCCGATCAGCGCGGCGATGCCGACCGCGACCACGCCGACGTACAACGTCGTCCGCGCGCCGACCATCAGCTGGCTGAGCACGTCACGGCCGAAGCTGTCCGTGCCGAGCAGGTTCGAGCCGCTGAACCCGTGCAGCCGGTTGGCCGCGTCGACCCGCGCCGGGTCGAACGGCGTCCAGACGAAGGAAAGCAGTGCGGCGAGCACGATCAGCGTGACCAGGACGGCGCCGATCACGAGACTGCGGTTGCGCATCAGGAACCCCGCAATCTCGGGTCGAGCACCGTGTAGAGGACGTCGACCACGAAGTTCACCAGCAGCACGCCGACCACCAGCACCAGCACGATCCCCTGCACGGACAGCAGATCGCGCGACGCCACCGAGTCGAGCAGCAAGCTGCCCAGCCCCGGCAGGACGAACACGCGCTCGACGACGACCGCGCCGACCAGCAGCGTCGCCAGTTGCAGGCCGAGCACCGTCACCACCGGCACGGCGGCGTTGCGCAGCCCGTGCCGGAACAACGCCTGAAACGGCCGGAGTCCCTTGGAACGCGCCGTGCGCAGATAGTCCTGCCCGAGTGTGTCGAGCACCGCGGAACGGACATATCGCGTCAGCACGGCTCCCTGCACGAGTCCCAGCGACAAGGCGGGAAGGACGAGACCGCGAAGGAATTCGCCGGGATCCTGCACCGGCGGCGTCCAGCCACCGGAAGGCAGCCACCGCAACTGCACCGCGAAGATCTGCACCAGGATGATGCCGGCGAGGAACGCGGGGATCGCGACACCGAGCTGCGAGAGCCCGGAAACCGCGGTGCCGTCGGCCTTCCGGTGTCGCACCGCGGCGAACGTGCCTGCCGGGACGGCGATCAGCAACGCCACCAGCATTCCGGCGCCGACCAGCCACAACGTCACCCCGAGCCGGTCGGCCAGGGCCGGCCCGATCTCCTCGCGGGTGACGTACGAGCGGCCGAAGTCGCCTTGCAGGACACCGCCGATCCAGTCGAAGTACTGCGTCACCAGCGGCCGGTCGATGCCGAATTCGGCACGGGTCTTCGCGACCAGTTCCGGGGTCGCGTTGACGCCGAGCGCGACCTGCGCCGGATCGCCAGGCAGCACGGCCATGAACAGGAACACCACGATGGACGCGACCAGCACACTGGCCACGAGGATCGCCAAGCGGCGAAGGACCCTGACCGTCATCGCGGCGCCAATCCCGTGAGATCGAAGGACTCGCTGACCTGGTTGCGCACGAAGCCGGTCACCTTGTTCTTCGCCACGATCACGTTGGGGAACAGGAAGAGCCAGTCCGCGGCGGCGTCCTCGGACAGCTGCCGGGCGACCTTCCGCATCGCTTCGATCTGCTCCTGGGGCGTCCCGCTGTCGGCCTTCGCCAGGTTCTGCTGGACGGGCTTGCTGTCGTAACCCCAGTAGTACTTCGGCCTGCCGAAGGTGACGATGTCGCGCGCCTCGACGTGCTGAATGATCGAGAGGTCGTAGTCGTGGTCGGTGAAGACCTGCTTGAGCCACACCGCCGGGAAGTCCAGCGGCTCGATCGTCACCGTGACCCCGACGTCCGCCAGTTGTGACGCCACCACCTGCGCCGCCGAGACGGCGTACGGCAGGTTCGGGATCCTCAGCCGCAGCGGCGGAACCGGCCGTCCGACTTCGGCGAGCAGTGCTTTCGCTTTCGCGGGATCGAACGGGTACGCGTTCGAGAGATCCTCATACCAAGGGTCCGTCGGCGGGACCATACTGCCGATGAGCGTGCCTCGTCCGGCCCAAGCGGTGTCCAGCAAGGCTTTCCGGTCGATCGCGGAGGACAACGCGCGCCGCACGCGGACGTCGTCCATCGGCGGACGGGCGTTGTTGAACGCGAGCGTGACCTCGCTGTTCGTCGTGCCCTCGACGACGGTGAACCGGTCGTCGCTCTGGAACTGCGGGATCGAATCCGGCACGGTGATCGCGGAGATGACGTCGATCCCGTTGCTGAGCAAGGCGTTGTTGAGTGCCGTCGGATCCTTGATGTACTTGAGCACCACCGTCGAGTACGCCGGTTTCCGGCCCCAGTACGCGGGATTCTCCTTGAGCACGATGGAATCGCCGCGCCGTCGCGCGGACACCGTGTACGGCCCGGTGCCGACCGGTTTGTTCGCCAGATCCGCGACACCGGTCGGGGTGAACATCGCGCCGAGACGGCTGGTCAGGCTGAACAGCCAGCCGTTGCTGGGCTTCGTGAGCATGACCCGCGCGTGATCGGGCGCCACGACGTCGACCCGGTCGACGACGTCCATTGTGGACTTGATCGACACGGTCCAGTCGGCTTTGACCCGCATCAGCGAGAATTTGACGTCCTCGGCGGTGAACGGCGCGCCGTTGCTGAACCTCGCGTTCTTCCGCAGCTTGAAGTCGTAGGTCTTGCCGTCGGGGGAAACCGTCCACGATTCGGCCAGCAGCGGCACGATCTTCGCGTCCGCGTCGAGTTTCACCAGGCCCTCGTAGACGTTGTAGAGCAAGGCCTGCGGGATGGCGGCGCCGTCGGTGCGGGTGAAGTCGAAGTTCGCGGGTTCCGCGGTGTACCCGACCGCGAGGGTGCCTGGATCCTTGGCGACGGTGGCACTCGAACCGGCCGAGCACCCGGACGTCACCAGCAACAACGTCAACGCCGCCGCGTGGATCCGGGCTTTCATCCTGCCCCCTGACCGGTAGACTGGTCTGACCAGTAAACCAGACGAGACGGCAGGGTCAAGATGGAATTCGAGCCGGTCTCCCCTGTCAGCGCGTACCAACGAGTCGTCGAGCAGATCGAAGAAGCCGTGTTCAGCGGCCGGATCAAACCCGGCGACCGGCTCCCGAGCGAACGCGAGCTGATGGTCCAGTTCGACGTCGGCCGCTCGACGGTGCGGGAAGCGCTCCGAGTGCTCCAGGCAGCGGAAATGATCCGTTCGCGGCCCGGCGACCCGCGCGGCCCCGAGGTCCTGGCCGCCTCACCCGCCGCCCTGCACCGGTCCATGCACCGGCTGGCGCGGGCCGACCACATCGGTCTCTCCGAACTCCTGCAGTTCCGCATGGTGCTCGACGGTTCCGCACATCTGCTCGCCGCGCAGCTCAGGACCGAAGACCATCTCATCGAACTGGACACCGCGCTGGAGGCGATGCGCGCCGGGGTCTCGGAGGGGTTCGCCGAATTCAGCCACGCGGACGTCGCGTTCCACGAGGCCATCGCCCGCGCGACGGGGAATCCCCTGCTGGTGATCAGCGGCGAGGTCGTGCGCGGCGTCGTCCTCGAACTCATCGAAGACAAACTGGAGCACGCCGACGACCGGACGGCGTTGATGCGCAACTGGCTCACGCATCACGAAGAGGTACTGGGGGCGATCCGGGACTCGGACGGCGCGCGCGCCTCGCGACTGGCGAAGCAGGCGCTGTACGACAATTACGCCGAGCACGTCCCCGAAGAACAACGTCGTCTCTTACAGCCACTGCTTTCGTAACACTCTGTCGCGCCGGGCCGACTCATTTCTACACTCGCTCAAGTGGGGGATGCCATGGAGCCTTCGACAGCCCGGCAAGGTGTCGGTCTCGCCTTGTCCGGCGGCGGCTACCGCGCGATGCTCTTCCACACCGGAGCCCTGTGGCGGCTCAACGAACTCGGCTGGCTGTCGAAGATCTCGACGTTCTCCAGTGTCTCCGGCGGTTCGATCGCGGCCGGGATCCTCGCGCACGCGTGGCCGGATCTGGACTTCCGGAACGGCGTCGCCAACAACTTCCACGACGAGGTCGTCTCGCCGGTCCGCAAACTGGCGCGTACGCGGCTCGACATCCCGGTCACCTTGCGCGCCATGGCCATCCCGTGGCGAAGCGCCGGCGAGGAACTCGCGCGGGTATACGCGAAACACCTGTTCGGCGACTGCTGTCTCCGGGATCTGGACCCGGCGGGACCGCAGTTCGTCTTCACCGCGACCAACCTGCAGGACGGCGCGCTGTGGTGGTTCTTCCGACAGGACGGGCCGCACGGGAACATCCCGCTCGCGACCGCGGTGGCCGCGTCGTCGGCGTTCCCGCCGATGCTCTCGCCGGTGGTCATCCACGATCCGCTTTCGGCCAAGGCACGCAAGAAGATCGTGCTGAGCGACGCCGGCGTCTACGACAACCTCGGCCTCGACCCCGTCGAAGGACAGTGCGCGACGGTGCTGGTCAGCGACGCCGGCAAGCGGATGAAGATCAAGCAGAAGGTCAACAGCGACTGGGGACGGCAGCTGCTGCGGGTCCTCGACGTCATCGACAACCAGGTCCGCGAGCTGCGGCGCGGTGCGCTGCTGAAGTCCTATGTGGAGAAGGAATTCGCGGGCGGCTACTGGGGAACCTACGTCGATCTGGAGAACTTCGAGCTGGCGGATGCGCTGGCGGCGCCGGTCGGCCTCACGCACAAGCTGGCGGAAACACCCACCCGGCTGACGAAGCTGCCGGAAGCGATGCAGGAGCGGTTGATCAACTGGGGTTACGCGGCTTGTGACGCGGGGATGCGGCGGTGGGTCGTGCGTGAGGCGGCGGCTCCGGCGGGCTTCCCGTTCCCGAAGTCTGGCGTCGGCTGAGCGTCCCCCCATGCGATGAAAGGTCCTTTCCTTGCGAAATTTGCAAGGAAAGGACCTTTCATGGCGCGCTTGTGGTCAGGCGACCAGGTTCGCGTAGACGACGATGTTGTCCTTGTAGCTGTGCTCTTCCTTGTCGAACACACCGCCACAGGTGATCACCCGAAGCTGCGGTTTGTCCGTGTTGCCGTAGACCGCGTCCTCGGGGAACTGGTCCTTGGGAACCTGGTCCTTCTTCTCGACCACGAACTTCAGGACCTTGCCGTCACTGCGGTCGACGAGGATCTCGTCGCCGGGGTTGACGTCCTTGAGCTTGTAGAAGATGCCCGGCTGCTTGTTGCCGTCGACGTGCCCGAGCAGGATCGCGGGGCCGACGTCGCCGGGCACCGGGGAAAGCCGGTACCAGGCGGCCTGCATCGGGTTCTTCGCCGACGGGACGGACATCTTGCCGTCCTTGCCGATCGCGACCGTGACCAGGCTCGATTCCGCACCGATCTTGGGAATCTTCACGCTCGTCGGGCGAACCCCGTCGAACGGCTTGACGACCGGCGGAGTCGATTCCGACGGCGCCGCCTGCGCGGCGGGCTGGGCGGGTTCGTCGGTGCCGCAGCCTGTCAGCGCGAGTGAAAGGACAAGGGCGGCCGCGGCCAGGCGGCCGCCCTGCGTCAGGAGCTTCATCCGATCAGGCCGCGGTGGCGCCGAAACCGGTCTCGATGCCGCCCTTGGGCTTCAGCTTGACCTGCTTCTTCGGCTTGACACCCGGCGCGGTCGAGCCGCCGCCGACCGTCCCCTCGATCTCGATGTCACCCTTGCCCGGCTTGCCGTCGCAGGTCCAGGTGAAGGTGCTCGAGGTGCCCTTGAAGCCGGGCTTCGCCTCGATCATGTAGATCCACAGGTAGGCTTCGCCGCCGTCCTGGAACATCTCGACGATGTTGTAGTCCGGCGCGGTGACGTTGGCGGGCTCCGAACCGCAGAAGATCGCCAGCGCACCCTCGGTGCCCTCGACGTACCCGGCGCCGACGTTCAGCTCGGGCTTCGGCGGGGTGGTGGTGGTCGGCTTCTCCGAGGTGGAGGTCGGCGAGGGCGAGCCGGAAGTCGGCTTGCCGCTGGTCGAGGTCGGCGTCGGCTGCTGCGACGACGAACCCGGAGTGCTCGTCTCGGGCGGGGCCGTGGTCACCGGACCACCCGTGTAGGTCGGCCCCGCCGGAGCGGAGGACGTCGTCTCGGGCGGAGCCGAGGGGGACGAGGTCGTGGCTTCGGTCTGCGCCATGGCGACCGGCGTCACGGCCAGCGAGATGAGGGCGCCGGCCAGCACCGCGCCCGCGACGCGGCCCAACGTCTTCTTCAAAGTGATCTCCCAGTGGAAAAGCATCGCAACGCACGGTGACCCCCACCATGCGACCACCCGAGGGATTACCTCGTTCGGGTGACAGCGCGATCCTGCCGTAAAAAGACCGCCGGACTGTAGCGAATAGACAGTGACAAGACCCACTGGGAAAACCGGTAACGCCGGAACGGCCCTGCCCGATACAAGGGCCCGAAGTCCGCTCAACAGAGGGAAATCCTCGCGGCGACGAAGGAATGTTAACACCTGGAGGGCCGGAACGACCGCGCTCCGGAAGCATTCTTTCCGCTTCCTTCGAACAGCACGAAAACTCCCGTTTTCCTGGCCGAAGCCGTGCCTCACCGTGATTATCTCAGCTTCGTCACCGACCGGTTCACCCTTTCGGAGTGCCTGGCGGTGAAATATTGGCCGACCGGAGGCGAAAACCGGTGCCCGGCAACCTGAAGGTCACGATCAGAACACCAGTGCCGAGGCCAGATCCGTCCAGAGATCTTCCGGATCTTCGAGCCCGACGCTGAACCGGACGAGTCCGGCGGGCACGTGGGCGTCGCCCGCGAGCCACGCCCGCCGTTCGACCAGGCTCTCCACCCCGCCGAGGCTGGTGGCGGCGCGGATCAGCCGCAGCGAGCCGATGACCTTGTCCGCGGTCTCCGCGTCCGGGAGTTCGAACGCGATCATCGTGCCGGAGCCGGGATAACGCACCCGGGTGATCGCGGGGTGGTCGACCAGCCGCGCGGCGAGGAGCGCGGCCGTACGGGTCTGCTCGGCCAGCCGGACCGGCAGCGTCCGCAGTCCGCGCAGGGCCAGCCAGGCTTCGAGCGCTCCCGGGGTCGCCCCCATCCTGGTGCGCGCGTCGCGCAGGTCCTTGGCGACGGCTTCGTCGGCCGCGATCGTCAGTCCGAGCAGCAGATCGCTGTGCCCGCCGATGAGTTTCGTCGCGCTGTGCACGACGATGTCGGCGCCGAGGTCCAACGGCCGCTGCCCGAGCGGCGTCGCGAAGGTGTTGTCGACGGTGACCAACCCGTTCGCGGCGGCGGCGATCGTCTCGATGTCGATGACGTCGAGTGTGGGGTTGGTCGGCGATTCGAGCCAGAGCAGGTCGGCGTCCGCGGCCGCGACCCACGCGTCCGTGTCGTCCGGGGCGATCTCGGTGACCACCAGGCGGCCGGTGCGCTGAGCGTGCGCGAGCAGTCCGCGAGACCCGGCGTAGGAGTACGTCGGAACACAGACCTTCGCGCCGACCCGCAGCGTGTCGACGACAGCGCTGAGCGTCGCGATCCCCGAAGCGAACGCGGTGGCGTGCCCGCCTTCGAGCGCGCCGATCGCGGCTTCGAGCGCCTCCCAGGTCGGCGTGCCGTCCTCGCGTGAATAGGCGCGGTCGGCACCGGCGTCGAAGGTGCTCGCCGCGACGATCGGCACGTTCAGCGGTTCGCCGGGGCCCTCCGGACGTCCGGCTGCGACGGCGAGGGTGCGGGGTGACCAAGCGTTCGTGTCCACCCCGCCACCGTAAACCGTCCCCGCGCTAGTGGGCGTACACCTCGAACTCGTAGAGGGAATAGCCGTACTTCGTGCCGCGCTGGACACCGGCCATCCGGACATGACGGCCGTCCACCGCTTCGAAGGCGACGTTGTCCTGCCCGCCGTCTCCGTCCACTATGGATGCCACGTCGCGCCAGTTCGTCCCGTCCGATGACACCTGCACCTGGTACGCCTTGCCGTACGCGGATTCCCAGCGCAGGACGACACGGGACACGCGCTGCACCGAACCAAGGTCGACGGTGATCGACTGATTGTCGCTCCAGTCGCTCGCCCAGCGCGTCGACAGGTCGACGTCGATGGCCTTGGACGGCGGCGAGTCGAACCAGCCGGTCTCGTGGCTGCTGGCGCTCGCCGACCGGCCGGTGGCGAGGTTGGCGATGTTGTCGCCGCGCTTCGCCGGGAACTCCACGACCTGCTGGAAGGTCGGCCGGTTCTGGGTGCTCATCTTGTCCTGGGTGATCCCGCCGAGCGCGCGGTGGATGATCGTGTCGGCGCACCACTGGTCGCCCGCGGCACAGTCGCCGTCACCGGGGTACACGGTGTTGGCAGGCTGCGCGGCCGCCTGCGTCAGCGAGTCGAGCAGCACCTGACGGCAGGCGTTGACGTCACCGCCGCCACAGAACTTCGCGCCGAGCGGACCGGCGACGTTCTGCCCGAGGACCGAACGGATGTCCTTGTGCACGTAGCCCCACCAGCCCGCCTGGTACGACGAACCCGCGTGCGGCTGGCCGACGTGCTTGCCGGGAACCTCGTTCTGCCAGCCGGACGGTGACTCGTTGATCTTCAGCACGCCGACCATCGCGGCGTAGGCGGCGTCGCCCATGCCGGGTTTGAACTGGGCGTTGACCAGCAGCGGCCACCAGGCGTCCATGATGCGGATCGCGTCGGCGTTCGCGTACGCCTTGCTGCCGGGCGCGGTCTCCGAACGCAGGCCGCCCGCCGCGAGCCAGGTCTTCAGCTTCGCCACCGCGTCCGCGGCCGGACCGGTCACCGGCGCCTTGTCGATCACCTTGAACAGTTCCGGCAGCACCTTCTCCGCCCGGAGATCGGCGAGTGCCGCCTCCTCCATGGCCTGCGTGAGGTTCACGCGCGTCACCCTGGTGCCACTGGAGATCATCTTCTTGACCCGCGCGTCGATCAGATCACCGCGGTGCACGGAGCTCTTGTCCGCGCCGCTGGCCGCGTAACCGTTGGCCTGTGCGTTGTTCCAGCTGATGTAGTAGTCCTGGTTGACCGACTGCGGATGCTGCGACGACGGCGTGTAGTTCGCGACGTTGCCGTCGGGGTTCCAGCCCTGCCAGTCGAATCCGGCGTCGCCCTTCACCGGCAAGGCCGGGTCGACGTTCGGATTGCGGACCGGGTTCGAGCCGGAGTTGAAGTAGGCGACGTCACGGGAGTCGGCGTAGAACCAGTTGTAGGTCTGGTTGACGTCGGCCGCGGCGGCCTGGAAGTCCTGCGCGGATTTGATCGCGTCCGGATCGTTGAACTTCTGGAAGCCGATGATCGTGTCGATCTCGTGCTGGAAGGTCGACCGCAGCGACGTGTACGCGACCGGTTTGCCGCCGACCAGCGCCCGGCTCGTCACCGGACCGTACTTCGTGCGGAAGCTGCGCAGGGTGTACGAACCTTCCGCGGTGCCGTCGGCGACGGTGGGCTTCCAGGCGTTCTTGCGCTCGACGATCTCGAACGGCAGGCACTGGCCGCGGAAGCGGTAGAAGTTGGAGTTCTTCGTCGGCGCGGAACCGTTCTGCTCGCACAGTTCGACGGCGTAGGTGTCGGTGATGTCCTGCGCCGCCGAAGTCGCGCTCCACGAGTAATCCTTGCCGCGGCCGAGCAGCACGTACATGCTGATGCCCGCGAAAGAGGCACCGCGAGCGCTGATGCCGGGGCCCTGGAGTTCCTGCAACATCAGCAATTGCGGGGCGAAGTACCCGGCCTGCGGGCCGAAGACCGCGACCGGGTGACCGCTCGCCGTCTTGGCGCCGGAGACCACCAGCGCGTTGGACATGCCGTGCTTCTCGGACAGCATGTTGCCGGGCAGGACGCCGTCGTCGAAGATGCCGCGGACGGCCTTCTGGTCGTCGGGCGCGGGAACGTCCACCTTGGCCGGCGTGGCCGTCCCGGCGGAACCGGTCGGGTCGAAGACCAGTTGCTGCCCGGAAACGGTGCCCTTGTCCGGCATCGCGGCGCCCTGCGGGTTCGCCGGGGCCTTGCCGTAGGCGAAGGTCTGTCCATTGTGGAGGGTTTTGACGGTCTCGGGGTCGTCTTCGGACCGGAGGCTCTTCCAGACCTTGTCACCCTGTTCGAGACCGTACTTCTCCTGCATCGCCATCTTCGCGATGGCGTTCTGGACCTCACCGCCGCCGCCCGCGCCGAACTGCGCGCCGACCACCCCGGCGAGCACGACGAGGTCGGTCAGCTTGAACGGCTCGATGGTCCCGGCGTTGGTGATCGAGTCGACGTGGCCGGTGAGGACGTACTCGCCGGGGAAGTAGCGGCCGCTGTGCGCGTCGGAGATGTACTTGTTGATGCCCTGGACGTAGGCCTCGGCGTCGGCCTTGCCCTGCGCGCCGCGCGGACCGCTCGCCGCGGCGCGGTCGATCTGCGCCTGCAGTTCCTGTTCGGTGTAGGGCGCCGACGCGAAGAAGCTCTGCTCGAGTTCGCGGTTCCCCTGCGCGCCCCCGGCGTACGAGGTCAGCTGGCCGCGGCCGACGCGGCGCATGATGTCCATCAGCCACAGGCGATCCTGCCCGGCGGCGTATCCGGCGCCGTACATCGTGCCCGGCCGTGTCGTGCCGACGATCCGGGGGACGCCGGTCGCCTTGTCGCGGGTGATCGTCACGTCCGATCGCGGTTGGATCGTGCTCTCGACCTGCCCGGACTGGACGCCGAAGGAGGCGTCGTTGAAGAACTGGTTGATCTTTTCCGTGGTCAGCGTCTGGTAGCCGTCGGCGAGCGAGGCGTACTTCCCGAGCTGGTCGGCGGAATGCGCCGGCCGGGTGCCGAACGCCTTGTGCGCCAGAATCTCGGCGAGGGTGGCGTTCCCCTTGGTGCCGGGCGGCAGGATGTCGCCGCACTGACCGCCGCAGTAGTCGTCGAGCGCGGCAGCCACCACCGAGTTCTGGGCTTCGGCCGCGTTCGCCTGCAGTGCCGGGACGATCCCCGCCACCAGGGTCAGGCCCGCCAGCGTGGTCAGGATCCGTATGCCTCGTCGCATGAAAGACCTCCGTCGTCGGAGCGTGACGAGGCGCACACTACCGACGGGTATCGAATTTTGTGAAGACTTTTCGCATTCTTGCCACCGTTCGGCGGAACACTCGGCCTGCGAACCCCGGACCTGCGTAGGTAGGTTGTGGGCATGCCTTTGGAAAAGCCCCAGATCGACCGCCCGGAGGGCGCCGCGCCCGCCGACCTGGAGACCACCGACATCACCGTCGGCGATGGCCAGGAGGCCAAGACCGGCGACACCGTCTCCGTGCACTACGTCGGCGTCTCGCATTCGACCGGCGCCGAGTTCGACGCGTCCTGGAACCGCGGCGAACCGCTTCGCTTCGGCCTCGGCAGCGGCCAGGTCATCCCCGGCTGGGACCAGGGTGTCGCCGGGATGAAGGTCGGCGGCCGCCGCAAGCTGGTCATCCCGCCGCATCTGGCCTACGGCGACCGTGGCGCCGGCGGCGTCATCAAGCCGAACGAGACCCTCATCTTCGTGGTCGACCTGGTCAGCGTGAACTGACCCGTTTCGTTCCCCGGCCCGGCGGACCCGTTCCGCCGGGCCGCCGGGGTGACCTACACGGCACCACGAGCTTCTGAACTCGACGTTCGCCAATGGGTAGCATCGCCCTTCGTGCCCACTGTCCCCCTCTCTGCACAGTGGAGGACAGTCGCCACCGAGCGGACGGTCCTCGCTGTCGTGCACAACGTCACGGCCGCCACCCGGCTGTTCGACGTCCTCGAACTCTTCGCGGGCGACCCGCGCGTCCAGATCGTCTTCACCTGCCCGGGCTCCAGCGCCTTCACCGACGGCACCTCCGAATACCTCGCGGCACGCGGCGTGACCACCTTGCCGTGGGACCGCGCGATCCGGACCCGTTTCGACTCGGCGATTTCGGCGAGCTACGGGGGCGACCTGCACGAAATCAAAGCACCACTGATCGTCATTCCACACGGAATGGGCTACAATAAATTCTTGGAAAGCGGAAAGCGGAAAGCGGAAAGCGGAAAGCGGAAAGCGGAAAGCGGAAAGCGGAAAGCGGAAAGCGGAAAGCGGAAACGTATTCGGACTTTCCGCCCCCTGGCTGATGCACGACGGCAAGGTCGTCGCCACCCATATCGTCCTTTCCCATGAGGAACAGCTGGAACGACTGCGCGCCGCCTGCCCCGAGGCCGTCGAACGCGCTGTCGTCGCAGGCGATCCCTGTCTCGACCGATTGCGGGCGAGCACACCACTGCGGGAGACATACCGGCAGGCGTTCGGACTCGACAAGGATCAGCGATTCGTGGTCGTTTCGTCGACGTGGGGCACCGCGTCACTGCTCGGCGCGAACTCGTCACTGGTGCTGGAACTCGCTCACGAGCTTCCACACGATTCGTACCGGATAGCCGTCGCCCTGCATCCCAATATCATTCGAGGCCATTCTCCCTGGCAGACGAAAATGTGGCTCGACGAATGCGCGCGAGCGGGTGTCCTGGTCTTCGAAGACGAGGATCTCTGGCGCCCGGCTCTCGCCGCCGCCGACCTGACGATCGGCGACCACGGTTCCGTGACCTTCTATTCGGCCTGTCTCGGCACCCCGATCATCCTCGGCTCCGCTCCGGAAGAGACCGTCCACCCGGATTCCCCCATCGCCCAGCTCCTGCGGACGGCGCCCCGGCTGGAGCCAGGCTCGAAACCCTGGGCGCGAATCGACGAGGTCATCGACGCGCATCGACCGGGAAGGTATGCGGAGATCACCGACCTCGCCACCTCCGTGCCGGGTAAGTCCGCCGATCTGCTGCGTGATCTCGTCTATTCCACGATCGAGTTGTCCCCACCGTCGATCACCCCCTCACCGAAGGCACTCCCGGTCCCGGAAATCGTTCCGCCGAAGCCAAGGGCATGGACCGCCGAAGTGACGTTCGACGCCGACGGGACGGCCACCATGGCGCGTTTCCCCGTCGACGGCCGCGAGAAGCAGACACTCGGCAAAGCGAACACCCACCTGGTCGTGGGAACGGACGAGCCGGACATCACCCTGCTGAAGCTGGCCGAGGTCGTGGTGCGGCCGGACCGCACGCCCGACCCGGACGCGTGGACCGCCGCGACGTTGCGAGCGCTACCGGGTTGCCGGGTCGCGGCCACCCGCGCGGGCGAAGCCGAATGGCGGATCGAAACCGACGGCGGTCTTCTGCTCGGGATCGACAGCGTCGAGTCCGCGTTCGTCTCGGTCGTCCACGCCTTGCTTCGGCAGGAGGCCGGTGCCGTACCGGAAGAACTCCGCCTACGTCGCGGCTCGGTGACCTACTCGGCGAAGGTCACTGTGCTGGCGAAGAACCGTCGTCGGCCGCATTCGCCAGTTTGGCCTTGATCCGGTCGTAGTCGGGCGTGAAGCCGTAAAAGTAGTAGATCTCTTTCGCGGCTTCCCCGAACGTACGCGCCTCGGCCGGCCTGGCCGTCGCGAACGACAACTCGGCCAAGGCTTCGTTCGCTTCGGCGCGTTCGCGGTTCAAGGAACGCTCCGTCGCCAGGTCGAGCGTCCGGTGCAAAATGGCGGCCGCCTCGGCATGAACGCCGGCTTCCAGGAGCTTCTTGCCACGCCACAAAGCGATTTTGACCTGGTTGAGGTGCTCGGCGCCGAGGACGGCCTCGGCGGCGGCGAGCAATTCGATCGCCTCCGACGGCGGGCGGACCTTCGCCAGATGAAAGCGGGCGACAGCCTGCCTGCGGTCGTCGCCGATCTGCTTCGCCAGTTCGAGAGCGCGCCGAAACAGTTCTTCCGCCTCGCTTGGCTCACCGAGGTCGAGCTTCGCCAACCCCAATGACTCGATGGCCGTTCCCAGCGCGGTCATCGAACCGGCCTTGCTCGCGAAGTCGATCGATTCCTCGAACCGGTCGGCCGCGAAGTCCGCCCGATGAGCCTGCCGGTAGGCGAAACCCACCTGGAAGGTCATCACGGCGGCGGCGAGGTCATCGCCCCACGCCCGAGCGGCTTCGACACCGCGTTCGTTCGCACGGACCATGTCTTCGGAGTGCTCGCCGTTGAGATGGTCCGGCCAGAGCACCAGACACAGCTGACAAACCCACTCGTGTCGTCCGTGCTGATACGCCAGTTCGAGCACTGCTTCCAGGTTCTCGCGCTCGGTGGCGAGCCAGACCCGCGCGGCGTCCGCGTCCGGCAGCGGGGCGATCCTGAGATCGGGCCAGAGCTCGGCCATCCAGCCGCGGCTCGGCAACGCGGCTTCCGCGGCGAGCCCGGCGCCACGGTAGGCGGCGAGCAGCCGGAGCGGCAGTTCGCCGTCGGCCTTCGTCGCGGCATGGTCCCGGACGAGCTGTCCCGCGATGAGGTACCGGTCGTCCGCGACCTCGTGAGCGAGATGCCGGTTCCGCAGTTCTTGAAGCGCGTCGGAGACGTCGAACTCGTCCTCGCCGAGGACGTCCGCGACGGTCTTCGCGGCGACGGCGCCGTCGCCGGGATGGATACCGAGTACCTGGTAGACGGCCTGCGCCAGGGGCGGAAGCAGGTCGTACGCGACATCGAACACCTGGCTGATCTCGAGCGCCTCGAGCACGCCGCCCTTGCGCTCGATCCTGCGGAGGGTCCTGGCGGCGGGCTCTTCGGCGAGCAAGGCTCCGAGCACGGTGAGCGCGACCGCCGATCCGGCACAGCGCTTGATCAGTCCGGTGATCGGACCCGCTTCGGCGGCAAGCCGATCCGTTCCGATCATGCGACCGAGCAGCAGTCGCGCGGCGTCTTCGGACAGCGGCGCGATGCGCACCCGCCGTCCCGAGAACTCGGCCTGGAGCTGATGCGACTTGCCACCGGTGACGACGAGCACGACGGAGGGTCCCGGTCCGGGGATCAGGGGAACGATCTCGGCCGCGATCAGGGCGTTGTCGATGATGACCGCGATCTTCTTGCCATAGCTCCAGCTGCGCCACATGGCCGTCCGCGCTTCGAGGCCGGACGGGATTTCGTCGGTCTGATAGCCCACCGCGCGCAGCAGGTCTTCGAGAGCATCCGAAGCCCGCTGTGCCGCCAAGGCGAGCGAGACATAGAAGGTCCCGTCGGCGAACGAGGTTACGTCCTGGGAATGGACCCATTTGCGGCAGAGGGTGCTGCGGCCGCTGCCCGGTGGTCCGTACACGAGGGCGATGGCCGGTCCGGCGGCCCGGTTCTCGTGGCCGAGGATCTCGTCCAGTTCGCCGAGTTGCCGCTCGTAATTGGTGTAGTGCGTGGGCTCTTTGGTGACCTGGCGTGGCACCATCGTCCGGCGAGGCGCCCGACCGTGAAAAGCCGGCCCGCCGTCGCTCTCCCGCCCCTGCACCGAATTGTGGGCTTGCCCACCGAAATGATCGTCGTGCCCCTCGTTCACTCCCCGCCCCTCCCCACGGTGAGCTCCCGACCCTACCCGACGTAACCGCCCCGCCACTCTCCCTCACAGGCCAGGCCCGAGGCCGACCCCACTCGCCAACCGCCGCTTCACGCACCGTGGGGGGTCCGGGGGCTCGGCCCCCCGGGAACTGACGAGCGACGACCACATGAAAAGAGGCCCGGCGCGCTAGCGCCGGGCCTCTGACCACGAGTGGGCGAGGAGGGAGTTGAACCCTCACGTCCTTTCGGACACACGGACCTGAACCGTGCGCGTCTGCCATTCCGCCACTCGCCCGAGTGCTTCGTTCTCTGACAGCTCGCAAAGCGTAGCAGGCTGATTTCACGGGTTTCACCGGGGGCCGTGTCCGACTGGCCGTACCCGGATAGGATCGACGGGGAAGCACACGTGTGAGGAGGTTGCCCGGTGGGCCGCGTTGAGCGCTTTGATAGGCGGCTCGAGAACCTCGTGGGCAATACCTTCGCGCGCATGTTCGGTGGCAACGTCGTCACGCAGGAAGTGGCGGTGGCGCTTGAGCGCGAGAGCGAGGAGAACGTTCGTGAGCTGGCCGGTGGTCGACAGCTCGCCCCGAATCACTATGTCGTGTCGTTGGGGCAGGCTGATCACGAGCGCATGGCCGGAGACGAGCTTCGGGTCACGTCGGTGTTGGCGGGGGCGGTCAAGGAACATCTCGCCGAGCACGGTTGGGACACCTATGGTGACGTCGTAGTTTCGCTCGAGCGCAATGAGGCGCTGCATACTGGACAGTTCAAGACCCGTTCGTCCGTCGATCCCGACGTCAAGCCCCACGGCGCCGAAGGTTCGTCACGGTCGGCACGACCCAGCAACGCAGGAGACCCAGCAATGAGCCAGCCCCCCGGCTACGGCCAATACGACCAGGGTGACCCGTACGGCCAGCAGGGCCAGTACGGCTACGGACAGCAGGCTGGCCAGCAGCAGCCCGGGTACGACCAGGGTTATGGCGCTCAGCAGGGCGGCTACGACCAGGGTTACGGCGGCGCCCAGCAGCCCGGCTACGACCAGTACGGCGGCCAGCAGCAACAGCAGCCTGGCTATGACCAGGGCTATGGCGGCGCTCAGCAGCCTGGTTACGACCAGTACGGCCAGCCGCAGCAGCCTGGGTACGACCAGGGTTACGGCGGCGCTCAGCAGCCCGGGTACGACCAGTACGGCGGCCAGCAGCAACAGCCCGGCTATGACCAGGGTTACGCCGGTGGGGCTCAGCAGCCTGGCTATGACCAGTACGGCCAGCCGCAGCAAGGCGGGTACGACCAGTACGGCGGCGCCCAGCAGGCGTACGGCCAGCCCGCCGCGGACCCGTACGCGCAGGGTGGCGGTTATGGCGGCCAGCCGGCGGCGGCCCGTCAGCTCGCCGCGAGCCTTCAGCTGGACGACGGCTCGAACCGCTCGTACTCGCTGAAGCAGGGCGGGAACGTCGTGGGGCGTGGCCAGGACGCCGACTTCCGGCTGCCGGACACCGGGGTCTCCCGTCGTCATCTGGAGATCACCTGGGACGGGCAGAGCGCGACGCTCGCGGACATCGGTTCGACGAACGGCACGACCGTCAACGGCACTCCGGTGCAGACCTGGCAGCTCGCCGACGGCGACGTGATCCGCGTCGGCCACTCCTCTCTCGTGTTCCGTACGCAGGGCTGACCGGCGGCGTCTGGAGGGGGTACCGCAGAATTGCGGTGCGGGACCTGCGGTGGATCGGCACTTCAGGTCGGATGCGGAGAGCAAGGCTGTGCGGAGCCGACCATCCCGGACGGCCCGGTCTCTCCGCGGCGTACAGGAGAAGCGGGAGCGGACACAACAAGTGCCAGAGCTGGTCGTTCAACTCACCAGAGTGGGCTTTCTCGTGCTGCTCTGGCTCTTCGTGTTCGCCGCGTTGCGCGTCGTCCGGTCGGATCTGTACGCGGCTTCCGGGCTGCGGGTCGCCGTTCCGACGTTCGGTCGCAAGAAGAAGGAAAACAAGAAGCCGCGCGGCGGAAAGTCGCCACAGCAGCTGCTCGTGACCCATGGTGCGCTGGCGGGCACCAGGATCGCCTTGGACGGCAGGCCGATCCTGATCGGCCGCGCCGACGACTCGACCCTGGTGCTGGACGACGACTACGCGTCGACCCGGCACGCCCGGATCGCCCTGCGCGGGGAGGATTGGTACGTGGAAGATCTGGGCTCGACGAACGGCACGTACCTCGACCGGGCTAAGGTCACGGCACCCCTCCGGGTCCCGCTCGGAGTCCCCATCCGGATCGGCAAAACGGTGATCGAGCTTCGCCCATGACTCTCGTCCTCCGCTACGCGGCTCGCAGCGACCGGGGCCTGGTGCGTTCCAGCAACCAGGACTCCGTGTACGCCGGACCCCGCCTGCTCGCTCTCGCCGACGGTATGGGCGGCCACGCCGCCGGTGAAGTGGCCAGCAAGGTCGTCATCGCCTCCCTCGCCCCGCTCGACGACGACGATCCCAGTGACGATCTCCTCGCCCAGCTGCGCGAAGCCGTCCAGAACGGCAACGCCGCCATCGCCGAACTCGTCCAGCAGGACCCGGACCTCGACGGGATGGGCACCACCCTGACCGCCGTGTTGTTCGCCGGTTCGCGGATGGGTGTCGTGCACGTCGGCGACTCGCGGGCGTATCTGATGCGCGGTGGGCAGTTCTCGCAGATCACCCGCGACGACAGCTTCGTCAACGAACTTCTCGAACAGGGCCGGATCACGCCGGAAGAGGCCGCGGTGCACCCGCAGCGGTCGCTGCTGCTGAAGGCGCTCACCGGTCACGAGGTCGAGCCGAGCCTGACTGTGCGCGAAGCCCGCGCCGGTGATCGCTACCTGATCTGCTCGGACGGTCTGTCCGGCATGGTCAGCGACGAGACCCTCGCCGAGGCGGTCCAGATCCCGGATCCCCAGGCCTGCGCGGACCGGATGATCGAGCTGGCGCTCAAGGGCGGCGGCACGGACAACGTCACGGTCATCATCGCCGACGTGGTCGATGTCGACTTCGGTGAAGACGCCCCCATCGTGGGCGGCGCCGCCGGGGACGGCAGCGACGAGTTCCACCAGGGCGACTCCCCCGCCGCCCGCGCCAGGGCACTGACGCAGCCCGCGCCGCAACCGCGGCCCGAGGTCCAGCCACCACAGGAGGACCCGAAGGTCAAGCGCCGGAGGCGATTTCGCTGGCTGGCGGGAGCGGTGGTCGTCCTGATCGTGTTGGCCGCGGCGGCGATCGCCACGCGGTATTTCGTGCTGAGCCAGTACTACGTCGGCGAGGGTCCCGGCGAGGAGGTCGTGATCTACCGCGGCGTCCCCGGCAGCATCCTCGGCATCGACCTGCACGCCTACGAGCAGGGCTCGTGTCCTCCTGGCGGCCTGTGCACCGACAAACTGCTGGTGCCGGCGCTGCAGGAGGACGCGCGTATCGCGGTGAAGAACGGCGTCAAGAAGGACAACCTCGACGACGCCCGCAAGTACATCGACGACTTCCTGCGGCCGCACAAGCAGCTGGCCGACTGCAAACCGAACACGAGCTCGACTTCCGCGCCGCCTACCGAGTCTTCGCCGGCACCACCGGTGTCGTCGTCGGCGGCTCCCCCTTCTACCCCCGCCTCGCCGAGCTCGGCGAATCAGCCAGCGGGGAGGGACTGCTCGACGCCGGCCACGGCAGCACCAGGGGGCGGTAACTGATGAGCACGCCGCTCGCCGACCCGGCTTCGGCCCAGTTCGCCACGAACCCTCCGCGCGAGCTGCCCAAGCGGCGCGGGACCGAACTCGTTCTCCTGGCGTTCGCGACGTTCATCGTGACCATCGCGCTCGTGCTGGTGGAGGCGAACCAGGAGCAGGAACTCACCAGCTCGATCATCTGGCTGGGGCTGTCCTATCTCGGGGTGCTGACGGCGGCGCATCTGGCGGTCCGCCGCTGGGCGCCGTACGCCGACCCGGTGATCCTGCCGTGCGTCGCGCTCCTGAACGGGCTCGGCCTCGTGATGATCCACCGGATCGACCTGGCGCTCGCGGAACGGGCGATCCAGCAGGGCAAGGAGTACACGCCGGACGTCACCAAGCAGGTGCTGTTCACGGCGATCTCGCTGGTGCTGTTCGTGGTGGTCCTGGTCGTCATCAGCGACCACCGCACGCTGACCCGCTACGGCTACACCTGCGGTCTGGTCGGCATCGTGGCGCTCGCGCTGCCCGCGGTGCTGCCGTCGTCCCTTTCCGAGGTCAACGGCGCGAAGGTCTGGATCAAGCTGCCGTTCTTCTCGATCCAGCCGGGTGAGTTCGCGAAGATCCTGCTGATGATCTTCTTCGCTTCGTTCCTGGTGACGAAACGGGACCTGTTCATGGTCGCGGGCAAGAAGATCGTCGGCGTCGAGCTGCCGCGTGCCCGTGACCTCGGCCCGATCCTCATCGCGGCCGCCGCCTGCCTCGGCGTGCTGGTGTTCGAGAAGGACCTCGGAACGTCGTTGCTGTTCTTCGGCGTCACGCTGGTGATGCTGTACGTCGCGACCGAGCGGGCCATCTGGGTGGTGCTGGGCGTCGGCTTCTTCGCCATCGGCGCGATCATCGCCTACAACCTGTTCACGCACGTCCAGCAGCGCGTCCGGAACTGGATCGACCCGCTCGCCACCTACGACGACCCCGGCGGCGGCTACCAGGTCGCGCAGGGCCTGTTCGGTCTCGGGACCGGCGGCGTCGGCGGTACGGGTCTCGGCTCCGGACGGCCGGACATGGTCCCGGAAGCCAAAACGGACTTCATCACCACCGCGATCGGCGAGGAACTCGGGTTCATCGGTCTCGCCGCGATGCTGATGCTGTACCTCATCCTGGCGATGCGCGGGATGCGCAGCGCGCTGGCCGTCCGCGACACCTTCGGCAAACTCCTCGGCGGCGGCCTGGCGTTCACCATCGTCATGCAGATCTTCGTCGTCGTCGGCGGCGTCACGAACCTGATCCCGAACACCGGGATCACCGCCCCGTTCCTCTCCCGCGGTGGTTCTTCACTGCTCGCGAACTACATCCTGGTGGCCCTTCTGCTCCGAATCTCCGACGCCGCCCGCAAACCCGCCGCGCGGCCGAAGCCGCAACAGCCACAGGCGCCGATCGCGGAAGCGCACACGGTGATGGTCCAGCGGCCGCCCGCGACCGGTGAGGGGAGCGCCTCGTGAACACCCCGCTCCGCAAGGTCGGCGTCGCCATGCTCGTCATGGTGGTGCTCCTGCTCGCCAACGCCACCTACATCCAGGTGGTGAAGGCCGACGACTACCGCACGGACTCGCGCAACCTGCGCGTGCTCTACGACGAGTTCTCCCGCCAGCGCGGGCTCATCGTCACCCCCGACGGCGCCGCCCTCGCGAAGGTCGACCCGTCGAACGACAAGTACAAGTTCATCCGGACCTACGTCGACGGGCCGATGTACGCGCCGGTCACCGGCTACTACTCGATCAACTACGGCTCCGGCGGCCTGGAGCGCTCCGAGGACGACGTCCTCAACGGCTCCGACCCGCGGCTGTTCGTCCGGCGTCTGTCGGACATGGTCACCGGCCGCGACCCGCGTGGCGGCAACGTGCGGCTGACGATCAACCCGGCCGTGCAGAAGGCCGCGTACGACCTGATGACGCAGAAGGGCTACACCGGTTCGGTGGTCGCGATGGAGCCCAAGACCGGGCGCATCCTGGCCATGGTTTCGACGCCGTCGTACGACCCGAACAAGCTCGCCTCGCACGTCGGCAAGGAGCAGATCGCGGCGTGGGGCGAGTGGCGTGACGATCCGAAGAAGCCGATGCTGAACCGCGCGATCTCGGAGACCTATCCGCCGGGTTCGACGGCCAAGCTGATGGTGACGGCGGCCGCGCTCGAAGACGGCAAGACACCGGACATGCCGGTCAACACCGCGCCCAACGTCAAACTGCCCGGCACGCAGACGACGCTGGAGAACTACGGTGGCGCCCCCTGCAAGGGCAGCACCTTGAAGGAAGCGCTGCGGTACTCCTGCAACGTGCCGTTCGCCGAACTCGCGGGCGAACTCGGCAAGGACAAGCTGAACGCGACGGCGAAGAACTTCGGCGTCGGCGAGGATCTGACCGTGCCGATGCGGGTCGCTTCCTCCAGCCTCGGGCCGCTCGAGTCGAAGGCGGCGCTGTTCCAGAGCGCCATCGGGCAGCGCGACGTGCGTCTGACGCCGCTGCAGGACTGCCTGCTCTCGGCGACCATCGCGAACAACGGCATGGCGATGAAGCCGCAGCTCGTGCAGGCGCTGCTCGCGCCGAACCTGTCGACCATCGAAGACTTCACCCCGACCGAACTGACCGGCGACGCCGCGCTGTCCAGCGCGAACGCCGCGATCCTGCGCGACATGATGCTGGCGTCGGAGGAGAACACGAAGGGTGCCGGCAAACGCGCCGACATCCAGATCGCCTCCAAGACCGGCACCGCCGAGCACGGCAACGACCCGAAGGCCACGCCGCCGCACGCCTGGTACACCGGGTTCGCGCCGGCGATGGACCCGAAGATCGCCGTCTCGGTGATCGTCGAGTCCGGTGGTAACCGCGGGCTCGAAGCGACCGGTGGCACCGTGGCCGCGGAGATCGGCCGCGCCGCCGTCAACGCGATGCTCGGGGGTGGATAGCGCATGCTGTCCTCGGGTCAGCTGCTGGCCGACCGGTACAAGCTGACGAACCGGATCGCCGTCGGCGGGATGGGCGAGGTCTGGCAGGCGAGTGACACGCGACTGGACCGGACGGTCGCGGTCAAGATCCTCAAGGCGGAGCTGTCCGGGGACGCGGAGTTCCTGCACCGGTTCCGGACAGAGGCGCGGATGACGGCGTCGCTGAACCACCCCGGCATCGCCGCGGTGCACGACTACGGCGAGACGGTCGCCGACGAGCTGTCGATCGCGTATCTGGTGATGGAGCTGGTCGAGGGCGATCCGCTGGCCGCGATCATCACCCGCGAGGGACGGCTGAACGCCGAGCGCACCCTGGACATCCTCGAGCAGGCCGGTAACGCACTGCAGGCCGCGCACGAAACCGGTCTTGTGCACCGCGACGTGAAACCGGGCAACATCATGGTCACGCCTGCCGGTCAGGTGAAGATCACCGACTTCGGTGTCGCGAAGGCCGCCGACGCCGCACCGGTGACCAGGTCCGGCATGGTCATGGGCACCGCCCACTACATCGCGCCCGAGCAGGCGCTCGGGCACAACGCCGAACCGGCGAGCGACGTCTACTCGCTGGCCGTGTGCGGCTACGAATGTCTCACCGGTCACCGGCCGTTCCTTTCGGAGAACGCGGTGACCGTCGCGATGATGCACATCCGCGACATCCCGCCGCCGCTCCCGCCGGACGTACCGCCGGGCGCCCGCGCGGTCATCGAAGCGACCCTGATCAAGGATCCGAGACAGCGGTACAACAGCGGCGGCGAATTCGCGGCCGCGGTGGCCGCCGTCCGCGCGGGCCTGCCGCTGCCGACGCCGTCGGGGCTGGTCAACGTCGCCTACGCCGCGGGCCAGCCGCCCGTGCTGCCGCAGCATGGGCCGCCCGGTCCGGTCTCACCGCCGAACCCGATGGTGGCGGTCGGCCCGGCGTCGCATCCGGCGATGCACCCGGTCACCGGCCCGCCCCCGATGGCGGTCCGGCGGCTGCCCGGCAAACGGCCACAATGGGGCTGGTGGGTGCTGCTCGCGGTGATCCTGATCGCAGTACTGGTGGCAGGGGCCTTCCTCATCGTGAGACTGGTCGGTTCGGGCAACGGACAACAGTCGGGCGGCGTGGAAACGAGTGAACATGCACCGGCACCGGGTAAGACGCCTGAAGGCCCACCGCCGACATCCGCGTATCCCGCGGTGCCGGAATCGGCCGGGCAGGCGAATCCAGGCATGATGAGCACACCTTGGACGGAATGGAACGGCACGCAGAGATGAGCACACCAAGACTGCTCAGCAACCGCTACGAGCTGGGCGAGACGCTCGGCTACGGAGGCATGTCCGAGGTCCACCATGGCCACGACGTGCGCCTGGGCCGGGAGGTGGCGATCAAGATCCTGCGTGCCGACCTGGCGCGGGATCCCCAGTTCCAAGAGCGTTTCCGTCGCGAGGCACAGAACGCGGCGGCACTGAACCACCCGGCGATCGTCGCCGTCTACGACACCGGCGAGACGAACACCGAGTTCGGCCCGCTGCCCTACATCGTCATGGAGTACGTCGAAGGACGGACTCTGCGCGACATCGTCAAGACCGAAGGTCCGATGTCGCAGAAACGGGCGATGGAGGTCATGGCCGACGTCTGCGCGGCGCTGGACTTCTCGCACCGCCACGGCATCGTGCACCGCGACGTCAAACCGGCGAACGTGATGATCACGAAGAACGGCGCCGTCAAGGTGATGGACTTCGGCATCGCGCGCGCCATGCACGACGGGCAGTCCGCGATGACGCAGACCGCCGCGGTGATCGGCACGGCGCAGTACCTTTCGCCGGAGCAGGCCCGCGGTGAGTCCGTCGACGCGCGTTCCGACGTCTACGCCGCGGGCTGTGTGCTGTACGAACTGATCACCGGCGAGCCGCCCTTCACCGGCGACTCCCCGGTCGCGGTGGCGTACCAGCACGTCCGGGAGGACCCGAACCCGCCGTCGTCGGTGAACCCGGCGGTGGCGCCCGAGCTCGACGCCGTCGTGCTCAAGGCGCTCGCGAAGGGTCCGGCGAACCGCTACCAGTCGTCGGCGGAGATGCGTTCGGACCTGGTCCGCACGCTGTCCGGCCAGCGGCCGTCCGCGCCGATGGTGATGTCGGAGGACGAGCGCACCCAGGTCATGGACTCCGACCGCCGGGTGCCGCAGCGCTACGACCAGTTCGAAGAAGAGGACGAGGACCCGGCGGCGAAGAAGAAACGCCGTGCCTGGCTGATCGCCGGTCTCGTCGTGTCGCTGGCGGCCGTGGTGCTGCTGATCATGTGGCTGTCCAACGCGTTCAACAGCACCGGCGCGGAAAGCAAGACGATCCCGAAGGTGCTCGGCCAGTCCGAAGCCACCGCGAAGGACTCGCTGCGCAACGCGGGATTCAACGCGTTCGAACCCACCAAGAAGGTCCCCTGCACCGGCGAGGCCGTGAATGGTCTGCCGGCTTGCGACGAGAACGACATCGACAAGGTCATCGCGATCGCTCCGAACGAAGGTCAGGTCACGCTGACCACGGAGAAGATCACGCTGACCGTCGGCGCGAAGCCTTCCAAGGTCAAGACGCCGGACCTCAAGGGGAAGTCCCAGTCCGAAGCCGAGACCGCGCTGACCGGCGCCGGTCTGAAGGTCGGTGCGATCACCGAGGACGAGACCGACGACCCGAACCAGGCCGGCAAGGTCCTGTCGCAGAACCCGACCGCGCAGTCCGAGGTCGACCAGGGTTCCAAGGTCGACCTCACGATCGGCAAGTCCAAGGAACTGAGGACGGTCCCGAACTACAAGGGCAAGACGCAGGCCGAGGCCGAAGCCGGGTTGAAGACCGCCGGATTCACCCCTTCGGTCTCCACCACGAGCTCCGACCAGCCCAAGGGCACGGTGCTCGACCAGACCCCGAACGGCGGGAAGCTCGCTGTCGGCAGTGTGGTCAAGCTGTCCGTGTCGGACGGCAGCCAGGAGACCTTCGACATGCCGAACCTGAAGGGCATGACCGAAGACCAGGCCATCCGGCAGCTGCAGCAGCTCGGATGGACCGGCAAGCTCGACAGTCAGGCCGACAAGAACGGCGACAAGGACGACGCGGGCAAGGTCAGCCGGACCAACCCGCAGGCCGGTTCGAAGATCGCGAAGAACGCGCCGATCACGCTGTTCGTCGTCGAAGGCGATGAGACGTCGCCGCCGTCGAGTTCACGCGGGGGGATCATCCCGACTCCGTGATCGACCGAAGTGAAAGGGCCCCGCACGGTTTCGTGCGGGGCCCTTTTCGTGTCATGGAGACAGGTCGCTACGAAGCGCTACACTGGGGTTCATGGTCCGGCAGATCACTCAACGCGAGCTGCGCAACGACACGCCGAACATCATGCGTGCCGTCGAAGAAGGGGACAGCTTCGTTCTCACGCGCAACGGCACACCTGTCGCGGACATCGTGCCGCACAGTCAGAAACCGACCTTCGTCCCGTTCGGAGAGTTGATCGATCTACTGGGTGATCTTCCACCCGAAGATCCCGAGCAATTTTTCGCGGATGTCGATCGCGCGGCAGATCCTGACCCGGACCGCGGCGCGGGAGAGCCGGAGCGGTGACCGAAGCGGTTCTGCTCGACACGTCGGCGGTCATCGCCCTTCCCGGCCCCGAGGAACTCCCTCTCGATACTCAGGCCGCCATCAGTTCGTTCACTTTGGCGGAGTTGGCCGCCGGCGTGCACGGCGCGGCTCGCCCTCGTGATCGGGCTTCCCGGCTGGTACGCCTTCAACGGGTGGAAGCGCGAATGGTCTGTCTCCCGTTCACGCCGGAGTCCGCTCGAATGTACGGCCAGCTGTACGCCATGGTGCTCGACAGCGGCAGGCAGCCACGAGGTCGGCGAACGGACCTTCTCATCGCAGCGGTCGCGGCAATCCATCGAATTCCCTTGGTCACCCGCAACGGAGACGACCTCACTGACCTCGCACCGCTGGTCAAGGTGATCGCGCTGCCTGGTAGTGCGACCACGGACTAGCGCATCACGCCAGGCAGTCGAGAGTACGTTTTCCTTGGTGTCGAGCAGGCCGGCCAGGGCATCAGGCGTTGCGGCGGAGCAGGTATCCGACGGCCGTCATGCTCACGAGCGACGCGGCGAACGCTGCCACCACGGCGACCGTGAACGGGCCGGCCAGTGGTTGCTGTGCGGTCAGGGCGCGCAGCAGCGGGTTCGCCAGCGGCAGCCACTTGACCAGGAGCACAGCCGCGAGAGCGAAGACCGCCGCCAGTACGGACCAGCCGATGCGTGGGACCAGCAGCCGCGAGCAGGGCAGGCCGATCGCGATCCCGAACAGCGCGCACAACGCGTGCACGCCTGCTCCGAGGGCGAGGGTGCCGGGCTGGAAAGCGCCTGATCGGATCATCGACCACGTCAGCGTAACGATGATCAGCACGAGAGCGCAGCCGAAGACGGCCAATGAGGCACCACCGAGGACCGACCGCCAGCGGCGGGCGTGGCTGAAGGTCACCAGCCGCTGGACCGGGTCTTCGATGTCGAGCATCGCGATGGTCAGCCAGCACGAGACCACCAGGAGCGAGCCCGCGCTGATCCCGTACTGCGGCAGCAACGGCGACTTCGGGTCGGTGTAGAGGACGGTGTTGACCGCGAGGTAGACGAGGACCGCGGGGAGGTAGCGCTGAGAATGGCCGAGCAGCGCGAGGTAGTAGCGGGTCATGGCGAGCACGGCGCCACCTCCCGGACCGAGAAGCCCCGGTTGAGCGCGCGGAGCAGGACTGCGTCCGCGTGTCCGGCTTCGACCGTCAGGACGATTTGTTCGCCGTCGGCGACGACCTGGCTGACACCTGGTTCCGAAGACCAGTCACCGCTGGGTCCGCGCAAGACGACCCTGGTCGCCGTTTCGGCCTTCGCCGCTGTCTCGACGCGGGTCAGGTGCCCGGCGTCCATCCGGTGGACCTCGTCGGCGTGGGCGTGCACGACGGCCGCCCGGTGGTCGGTGAAGACCACGCTCGCGCCGCGCTCCTTGGTTTCGGCGACGAGCTCGCCGAGCACGGTATGCGCTTCGACGTCGAGACCGGACCAAGGTTCATCGAGGATCAGCAGATCGGGCTCGGCCAAGACGGCCTGTGCGAGACCCACTTTCTGGGCGTTGCCCTTCGAAAGCGTCCGCAGCGGCGCGTCCGGACCGCCTACCAGCGCCAACCGCTCCAGCAACGGATCGATGGCCGACAAGTCGACAAAGCCATCGATGCGCGCCATATGCCGCAGATAGGCCTTGGCACTCATCCGCTGCCAGGCCGGAAAGCGGTCCGGCAGGTAGCCGACGCGCGGGCTGCCGACGACGTTTCCCGAGGTCTCACGGGAAAGCGCCGCGAGAATCCTGAGCAACGTCGACTTCCCCGAGCCGTTCGAGCCGAGGATGCCGATCACGCGACCCGTCGGGACGTCGAGGTCGACGTCGACGAGTACGGGTTCGCCGCGGCCGTAGCGCTTACCGACTCCTTCGAGCCGGATCAGCGAGGTCACGCAGCAGCGGCCTTCTGCAGCGCACGGGTCGCCTGTTCGAGTTCGTTCACCGTGGCGTCGGCGACGGGGTGCCCGGCCGAAGCCATCCAGTTCGCCAGCATGCGGTGCCCGCCCTGCGTGAGCACGGATTCGGGGTGGAACTGGACGCCCTCGAGCGGCAGTTCGCGGTGGCGCATGCCCATCACGATGCCGGTGTCGGTGCTACCTGTGATCTCGAACACGGCGCCATCGATGGTTTCCGGCAAAACGGTCAGCGAGTGGTACCGCGTGGCGGTGAACTCCTCGGGGAGTCCGGCGAGGACACCGCCGCCCGAATGGTGGACTTGACTGGTCTTTCCGTGCAGCAGTTCGGGTGCGCGATCGACGGTGGCGCCGAAGACGACGCCCAGTGCCTGGTGACCGAGGCAGACGCCGAGCATCGGGATTCGCTCGTCGGCGCATTTGCGGATGACGTCCATGCTCTGACCAGCACGTTCCGGGGTTCCGGGGCCGGGAGAGACGAGGACCGCGTCGAACTCGCCGAGCTTGTCGACTTCCACCACGTCGTTACGCCAGACGGTGCAGTCGGCGCCGAGCTGGGCCAGGTACTGGACCAGGTTGTAGACAAAGCTGTCGTAGTTGTCGACCACGAGGACGCGCATGTCGCCAGCTTAGCGGCTCCCACCAGGTGGACCGTACGCCAGATCACAATGATTGTTAGGGCTGCCTAACTTACCGTGGTAGGAGTGAGCCGTTCTCTTCGTGTAGCCATCGTGGGTGCCGGTCCGGCCGGCATCTACGCCGCCGACATCCTCGACAAGTCCGACGCCGACGTGACGATCGACCTGTTCGAGCGCATGCCGGCGCCGTTCGGGCTGATCCGGTACGGCGTCGCGCCCGACCACCCTCGGATCAAGGGCATCGTCACCGCTCTGCACAAGGTGCTCGACAAGCCGAACATCCGGTTGCTGGGCAACGTCGACTACGGGACCGACCTGAAGCTCGACGACCTGCGCCAGTTCTACGACGCGGTCATCTTCTCGACCGGCGCCATGGCCGACCGCGCGCTCGACATCCCCGGCATCGACCTCGACGGCGGCTACGGCGCCGCGGACTTCGTGTCCTGGTACGACGGGCACCCCGACGTGCCGCGGACCTGGCCGCTGAACGCGACCTCGGTCGCGGTGCTCGGTGTCGGGAACGTGGCGCTCGACGTGGCGCGGATCCTCGCGAAGACCGCGGACGAGTTGCTCACCACCGACATCCCGGACAACGTCTACCAGGGTTTGAAGGCCAGCCCGGTCACCGATGTGCACGTGTTCGGGCGCCGTGGTCCGGCTCAGGCGAAGTTCACGCCGCTTGAGCTTCGCGAGCTGGACCACTCGCCGAACGTCGAGGTCATCGTCTACCCGGAGGACATCGAGTTCGACGACGGCAGCGTCGCGACGCTTCGGGCGTCGAAGCAGGTCGACATGGTCGTGAAGACGCTACAGGAATGGGCGATCCGCGACCAGGGCGACCGGCCGAAGCGGCTGCACCTGCACTTCCTGCACTCGCCCTCGGAGGTTCTCGGCGAGGACGGCCGCGTCGTCGGCCTGCGGACCGAGCGCACCGAACTGACCGGTGACGGGAACGTGCGCGGCACCGGCGAGTTCCACGACTGGGACGTCCAGGCCGTCTACCGCGCGGTGGGTTACCTGTCGTCGCATCTGCCGGAGATCCCGTTCGACCACAACACCGGGACCGTGCCGAACCAGGCCGGCCGCGTGCTGGACATCGACGAGGACCAGGTGCCGGGCGTCTACGTGACCGGCTGGATCAAGCGCGGCCCGGTCGGCCTCATCGGGCACACCAAGGGTGACGCGGCCGAGACGATCGCGAGCCTGCTGGCCGACGCCGACGATCTGGCCGCTCCGGCGGTGGACGATCCCGACGCGATCCTCGGTTTCCTGACCGAGCGCGGCATCCCCTTCACCACCTGGGAAGGCTGGGGCAAACTCGACGCCCACGAAAAGTCCCTCGGCGCCCCGCACGGCCGCGATCGCGTCAAGGTCGTGGAACGCGACGAAATGACCCGCATCTCGCGCTCTTGACTCACCTACCCAGCCCCCCACCCGTCCCAGGGGGCGGCCCCGAGCTCAGTCTATCGGCTGGGAAGGGGAAACGGGCTGGTCAGACGGGGTTGTCCACAGCCGGGCTCGGTTGTGGACAACTGTCGGGCACGTCATGAAGGGTCCCCATAGGACGAAATTTGTCCGTTGGGGACCCCTCATGACACTTGAGTGAGCGACCTCAGGAACCCAGATAGGCCAGCACCGCGAGTACCCGCCGGTTCGTGTCGTCCGAAGCGACGATGCCGAGTTTCGCGAAGATGTTCGCGGTGTGTTTCCCCACCGCTCCCTCGCTGAAGTGCAGCCGCCCGGCGATGGCGGCGTTCGAACAGCCCTCGGCCATCAGCCCGAGCACTTCGCGTTCACGAGGGGTCAGCGCGGACAAGGGGTCGGAAACGTTGCCCGCCACCAGTTTCGCGATCACCTCGGGATCCATCGCGGTCCCGCCGCCAGCCACCCGACGTACCGCGTCGATGAACTGGTCGGCGTTGAAGACCCGGTCCTTCAGCAGATATCCGATCGCACCGGCACCGTCGGCGAGCAGTTCGCGCGCGTAAAGCTGCTCGACATGCTGCGAGAGCACGAGAATCGGCAACCCGGGGATTTCACGCCGCATCGACAAGGAGACTTGCAGCCCCTCGTCGGTATTGGTCGGCGGCATGCGGACGTCGACGACCGAAACGTCCGGCCGGTGTCCGCGCAACGCCCGTTCCAGCTCCGGTCCGGTCCCGACCGCTTCGACGACGTCGAAGCCGTGCGCGGTCAGCAAATGCGTCAGTCCGTCTCGGAGGAGGTACTGGTCTTCGGCGACGACACATCGGGGTCGAGCTGGCACGGGATCTCCACGGTCGCCTTCGTCGGCCCGCCGGGCGGGCTGGTCAGAGCAAAAGTACCGTCGAACGCGCCCAGCCTGCGTTCGATCCCGCGAATCCCGCTTCCTCGAGCCGCGTTCGCGCCGCCCTTCCCGTCGTCGGTCACCTCGATCCGCAGCAGACCGTCGTCGTATCCCAGGTCGATCGACACTCGCCGCGCCTCACCATGCTTCGCGGCGTTACCCAGCAACTCGCTGACAGCGAAGTACGCGCACGCCTCGGCGGGCTGCTCCAGCCGAGGCAGGACGCCGTTCACCGTGGCTCGCAAGGGACTGTCCAACGCCATCGCCCGCACGGCGTCACCGAGACCGCGCTCGGACAACACCGGCGGGTGAATCCCGCGGACCAGCAGCCGCAACTCGGTCAGCGTCTCCGACGACGTCTGCCGGAGTTCGGCGGCCAGCCGTTTCGCCGCTGCCGGGTCACTGTCGATCAGCGCTTCGACGGCCCCGAGCTTCATCCCCATCGCGACCAGCCGCGACTGGACGCCGTCGTGCAGGTCCCGCTCGATCCGCCGCAGCTCGGCGGCTTGCGCGACCGACGCGTCCGTCCGCGTCTGCTTCAGCCTTTCGACGCGCTGCCCCAGCCGCGAAGCCTCCGTCGGCCCCAGCAACAGCTTCGCGAAGCGTGCCCCGGCGCGAGCAAGCCACGGCGTCGCGACCAGCCCGGCGACGAAGGCCGCGACGGCCACGGGAGTCAGAGTGAGCGCTTGCCAGTGCGTGGTCGCCTCGGGAAGCCCGACCATCGAGAACCACTGCGTGGACGACCCCGAGATGTCCGCCCAGTGGGCGATCGGCCGCCACACCCACAGCACCAGCACACCCCAGAAGCCGAAGAACACCAGCGCCGCCGTCGGTACCGCCATCAGCAGCAGCACGACGGAGTTGACCACCGCGCCCGCCATGTCGCGCCAGGTCGCGCGGTCGGACATCGCCCAGCGCAGGCGAGCCAGCCTCGCCGGCCACCACGGTGTGTCGTAGAGCTGCCGCCGGTACTGGTACATACCGTCCGTCCGCGGGACAGGGAAAGGCGGCTCCGGCAGGTACGGGCGGTCGATCCGCACACCGGTCCAGTTCCTGGCCTCGCGGCGCAGGGTGTCGGTCACCGAACGACCGGCTACGACCAGTGTCGGGAACAGCGGCGCCGGTCCGAGCAACGTGAGCAGCGTCGGGATCGCCACCCCGAGCTGCGCGGCCGAAAGCCCGAACAGGCCCAGCTGGAATCCCAGCGCCTTCAGCCTCGACTTCACCCAGCCGTCCCCGGTGCGGGCCGGGCGAGGCCCGAGCCACCAGCGCGTCCACTTCCCGTAGAGCCGGAGCGCCCGCGGCCCGGCCAGCAGAACCGCGGGCGCCAGAAGCAAGCCCGCGAGCGGATTCCACAGCTGCCAGCCCAGGTCGCGGCCGGTCGCCGGATCGTCGGAGATCCACTCGAACCGTTTGGTCCATCGGATGAACCACGACCGCTTGAACAGGTTGTTCCCGTCTCGGTACCAGCCATCGCGCTCACGTTCCGGTTCGGGCGGCGCCGGCCGGTAGGGAGGCTCGACGTCGATACCGCACCAACGCCCGGCCAGCCGTCGGGTGAGCGCGGCGCGCGGACGTGTGCCTTCGAGCGCCAGTGTGTAGGCGAAGACGAGGCCGACACAGAGCAGGCAGAAGCCCACCAGTTCGAGCAGCAGGTCCAGCCAGCTCACCAGCGCCAAGGCCGCGAGCGCGAAGCCCCGGCGCACGGAAGTGAGGTACATGCGAAAAGTCTCGCGCACGGCCACTCCGGGCACAGTGACCACAGCTCCACAGGAGGGGTGGGTCCAGCCCCACCCCACTTGGGGATTCAGCACCATTCTGGCCGGACTCGTTGCGCCATAACGTTTTTCGCATGCCACTCATCGAAGTCACCAACCTCCGCAAGACGTACGGGGAGCACGTCGCGGTCGACGACGTTTCGTTCCACGTGGAACAGGGCGAGATCTTCGGCATCCTCGGGACCAACGGCGCGGGCAAGACCACCACCGTCGAATGCCTCCAGGGACTGCGGACGCCGGACTCCGGCACGATGGCGGTCCTCGGCCTCGATCCCGGCAAGGACCACACCGCTCTCCGGCAGCGCCTCGGCTCGCAGCTCCAGGAGAGCCGCCTGCCCGACAAGATCAAGGTCCACGAAGCGCTGGACCTCTACGCGTCCTTCTACGCGAACCCCGCCGACCCCGGCGACCTGCTCGCCAAGCTGGGCCTGACCGAGCAGCGGAACAAGTACTTCGGCAAGCTCTCCGGCGGCCAGAAGCAGCGTGTCTCGATCGCGCTCGCGCTGATCGGCCGCCCCGAGGTCGCTGTCCTCGACGAGCTGACCACCGGATTGGACCCGCACGCCCGCCGCGACACCTGGAAACTCGTCGAGACCGTGCGCGACACCGGCGTCACCGTCCTGCTGGTCACCCACTTCATGGACGAGGCCGAGCGACTCTGCGATCGCCTCGCGATCTTCGACGCCGGGCGCGTGGTCGCCACCGGCACCCCGGCCGAACTCCGTGACAGCGCCGGTAAATCCACTTTGGACGACGCCTTCGTGACCCTGACCGGCCGCGACTGAACTGGAGACGAGACATGAACACGCTCACCAAGATCACCCTCACCGAAACGAAACTCGCCCTCCGGTCACCGACCTTTCTCATCTCCGGACTCGTGCTGCCGACCGCCATCATGGCCATCCTCGGCGCGATCCCTGCCATTCGGACCGAAAGCCCGGACACCCCAGGGCAGCGGTTCCTCGACGCCTGGGTGCCGTCGATGGTCGTGCTCACCATCGCGATGATGGGGTTGCAGTCGATACCCGGGATCATCGCGACCTATCGCGAACAAGGAATTCTCCGCCGCTTTGCCACCACACCGGTGCACCCAGCGAAACTGCTGGTGGCGCAGCTGATCATCAACGTCACCGTGACGATCGGCGGTGTCGGCGTGCTCCTCGTGGTGGGCACCGTCGTCTTCGACGTCCCCGGTCCGCGTCACCCGCTCGGCTTCCTGCTCACGTTCGTCCTCGGCACGGCGGCGATCTTCGGGCTGGGCCTCATCGCGGCGTCGGTCGCCAAGACCAGCCGCGCCGCGGGCGGGATCGCGATGATCGCCTACCTGCCGATCATGTTCCTTGGTGGCGTCTACCTGCCGCGTCCGTTGCTGCCGGAAGCCATCCAGAGCATCGGCGCATATGTCCCGCCGGGCGTCAAAGCCCTCGAAGACGCCTGGACCGGCGCCGGCGCCCAGCCGCTGCAACTCGCCGTGTTGGCGGCTTTCGCGGTGGGCAGTTGTGTCGTGGCGGCGAAGCTCTTTCGCTGGGAGTGACCACCGCTTCCGCCAAAGTGGTGATGATGATCGTTTTCTCTTGTGACTTGGGCCGAGGGTGAGTAGTCAGGAAGACGGCCCACGTTCCCTGTGTCTTCCTCGGAGGTTCGATGTCTCTGGATGTATCGCCCGCGCTGCTTGAAAAGGCCGAGCGCGGGGAGGTCTCCGACGCCGAATTCGTCGCCTGTGTCCGGGAATCCCTGCCCTACGCCTGGACCGTGATCACCGGTGTCATCGCGGAGGCCGACGGCGCGTCCGACGGGTTCGCCGACAACGAGACGCCGCCGCCGAGCGAGGCCGAACGCGGTCAGCTGCTGCGGGCCCTCGCCTCGGACGCCATCCGCGGCGGACTGGAACGGCACTTCGGCGTGAAGCTGGCGTTCCAGAACTGCCACCGGGTCGCCGTCTTCAAAACGTCCCAAGTGGACAGTGACCGCTACCGCGCGTTCGTCTCGCCGCGCGGCCAGCTGCTGAACCAAAGCCCGGAACTCCGCGACTGCTAGCCCTTTCGCAGCGCGGGTAGCACCTCGGCGCCGATCCGCGCGATGTTCTCGAGTGTTCCCTCCGGCGTACCGGACGCTTCCACCATCATGATCACGTGGGAGACCCCGGTACGCCGGATGCTCGTTCCCAGCCGGTCGACGCAGTACCCGACGCCGCCGATCGGGTGCATTTCGCACAGCTTGTCGGTGTAGGAGACCGGGTCCTTCTCCAGACCGCGCTTGCCGTTCAGGTACACGTGCCCGGCGAACCCCTCCTTCAGGGAACCCGGCAACGCCGACCGCACGACGTCCACGGCGTCGTCCCCCACCTGGCACATCACCGTCGAGACATGCTCCGCGGCGGAATCCCCGTACGCGGCAAGGGTTTCGATCTTGACGTCGTCGTCGGCGTGCAGGCCGAGCAGCATCGGCAATCCGCGATCGGCGGCGAGCCGGACCGCGCGCGATCCGGCGTCACCGCAGGCCACGACCATGCTCGGGGCGCGTTGCGGCCGCGGCACCATCGGCACCTCACGGAACGCGAAGTGGTCACCGTCGGCGGAGACGGTCTTCGACGTCATCGCCGCGAGCAGCAGGTCGAGACTCTCTTCGAACCCTGTTTCGTAGCGGGCCGAACCGGTGCCGAACACTTCGAGGTCCTGCCACGGCCCGCCGCGGCCGACGCCGATCCGCAGCCTTCCGCCGGAGACCGCGTCCAGCAGCGACCACTGTTCGGCGAGCGCCACCGGATGCGCGATCGACAGCACGCTGACCGCGGTGCCGACCGCGATCCGTTCGGTCCGGCCGAGCACGTGCGCGGCGAGGGTGATCGCGGACGGGCAGACGCCGTAGGGCATGAAGTGGTGCTCGGCGAACCAGACGTCGTCGAACCCGGCCCGTTCGGCGGCGATGGCGGCGTCGACCGAGCGGCGCAGGACATCGGCGTCCTCCTGCCCGGGAAACCGCCCGGAGACGAGAAATACTCCGAATCGCACGCTTACTGGACCGAAACCTCGTTGAACCACAGGCGGGGCTCCAGCCAGGGGAAGACCACGAACATCAGCAGCGCCACGATCCCGAGCGCCAGCACGACCGCCGTCGCCAGTTTCACCGCGAAGGGGCCCGGCAACTTACGCCAGATCCAGCCGTACATCAGCGCGCCTCCGAGATCTTGGGCAGGAGTTCGGCGTAGTTGCCCACCTGGTCCTTCGGTACCTGCTGGGTCAGCACCGCGTGAATGATGAGCCGCTCGCGCGCCGAGAACTGCGGGTGACAGGTCGTCAGCGTGAGCAGCGCGACCTGCTCGGCCTTCGGCAGGATCTCCGGATCCTTGTACGGCACCGGGTTCACCGTTTCGCCCTTGGTCGGGAACACGATACGGCGGCCGTTGGTCTCGCCGTAGGCGCCGCCGTCGGTGGCGTTCGGGTCGCGCAGCGTCCCGACGTTCTTGCACTTCGGCTCGGCGCCCTTGCCCGCGGCCCAGCCCTCGACCTCGTCCTTGTAGGGCAGCACCTTGTAGATGTAGAAGTCGGTCTGCGTCTCGATGACGATCTGGTCGCACGAGCTGAGGTTGTCCAGGTCGTTGAAGGGCGCGCCCTTGCCGACGCGGTGGCCTGCGACCGCGAAATTGCCCGGCTCGCCCGGCATCGCGGTGCCCTTGTAGTGGCCGGGGCCCACTTCGAGCGCGGCCTCGGTCGTGCCTTCCTGGATGGTGAAGTTGAAGTCGGCGCCGAACACCGGGATGTGGATCCGGGCGAACGCCTTCCCGTCGACCAGTTCCGGATGCAGCTGCCGATCCTTCGACCAGTCGCCGTCCAGTTCCGAACTCGCCTCGGACTGCTTGCCCGCCGAGAACAGGTCGGTCACGTAGACCTCGTAGACCATGAACAGCAGCACCACCAGACCGGCGGTGATGAGGAGTTCCCCCACCGTCCGGATGGCGACGCCGCCCTTGCCGAGTTCCCTCGGCGGGCGTTCCTCGGTCGCGGTGCCGCCACCGACCGGCTCGAAGACGACGGTCTCCTCGGTCGAACCCGGCGGCGGCGCGGGACGACGACGCGGCGGGGGCCCGTCCATCCGGCGGCGCGGTGGCGCCCCTTCCGGCGGCCTCCGACGGGGTGTCGGCGCCTCTCCGGGGGCACGACGCGGCGATGTCGCCTCGTCCGGCCTGCGCCGGGGGGCCGGACGGCCCTCGCCAGGTGGTCGTCCGGAGTACCGCCGTCGGTCCCCGCCCGGCTCTTCCCGCTCAGCCACGCAAGCTCCTCAGTCTCGAACCAAGCCGCAGTATCGAACCGGCACAATGTCGAACCGTGTGTGACACCAGTGTCACAGTGCGGGAAATCGACCGGTCCCGGACGGTGCCCAGCGGCGCTCGTTTACGTTAACGTGTGCACGTGGCGCTGGTTGCGCACCCGAAAGCGGGTCATCGCCACCAGGGAAGCCGAACAGTACGCGAGGAACACGATGCCGAAGTCCAAGGTCCGTAAGAAGACGGCGTACACCCCGCCGACCGATCGCCGCACGCCGGTGAAGGTCAAGGCCGCGGGCCCGTCGAACCTGTTCTACAAGATCGTGATGTTCGGTCTCATGCTGGTCGGCCTGTTGTGGTTGGTCGTCAACTACATCGCGGGCGACAAGATCCCGTTCATGGCCGATCTGGGCAACACGAACTTCGCCATCGGCTTCGTGCTGATGATCGCCGGGCTGCTCATGACGATGCGGTGGCGGTGACGATTACCCCGGTTGGCGGCTTGACGCCGAATTACACCGGTGTGACTCATCCCCAGTGTGGATAACCCCTGTGGATAACTACCCCACCTCGTGGGCGCCGCGCCAGAACGTTGTGGTAGTGGCCTGGGTGATCACCGTGTTCTTGCTGGCAGGAGCGGCGTGGCTGGCCTTCGACGGCGACGTCGGCGGCACCGTGCTGACGGGGATGGCCACGCTCTCCACGGGCGCGCTCGCGCTCCACGGCACCCTGCTCCGGCCTCGGCTGGCCGCCGGCCCCGAGGGAATCCTGGCCAGGACGGTCGGCGGCGCGCACCGCTATTCCTGGACCGAAGCCCGGCTCCGGCTGCGCACGACGCGGCGGCTGGGCCGGGACAGCCTCACCCTCGAGGTCGAATCCGGCGAACACCTGCTGGTGTTCGGCCGGATCGACCTCGGCGAGGACCCCAGGGACGTCCTGGACGTCCTCACCGCCCTCAAGGGTCAGGCGTTGTCGTAGTAGTGGACGTCGCCGTTCGGGCCGTGTGACCAGCCCGGAACGGCCGGTCCCACCGCGGGCGGCGCGTACTCCCCGAAGATCTCGTACGGCGAGGCCGGCGAGCAGATCGGGTTGATCTTCACGACGCAGGTCCGCAGCGAACCGCTGAACTTCGCCTTCACGTGCCGCGGTCGCTGGTCTTCCACCACAGCCGGACCGGCGGTGATCTCCCAGCCGCTGGCCGCGCCCGGCCCGGTGGTGCCGACGGTCTGCGTCGCCGCCGCCGAAGTGACGCCGGGATCGCCGAAGCAGATTTTCAACGCCGCATCGACGTAGGCGACACGCAGCGTGATCGCGCTGCCCGAGCCGAGGAAATAGCGTTTGGTGTAGGTCTGACAGGTCTCAGCGGCCTGATCGGCCTGCGCGACCGACGGTGTCAGTGCCGAAGCCAGCACGGCGACGGCGGCGAGAGCTGCCGCTTTCCGGATCTTCATCTCAACCCCCAAGTTGACGATGTTGATGATCAACCTGAAGGTACCCCGTCATGTTGCTTCCCCACCGGGTAATCGCATAACCCACTCGGTGGAAGCAGGTTTACTCCGGGTAGCAGACGTAAGAGGGTTGGCCGCGGTTCGTGGTCAGCTCGCAGGACGCGGAGATTGTCTGCGAGTCCTTCCACGCGATGAGCCCGATCAGCGCGACGACCACGATCGCCAGCCCGCCGATCTGCCATTTGAGCCGGTTCTTCTCCGGCGCGTAGAGCAGCGCGAACGTCACCAGGAGCCCCGCGACGAACCCGCCCGCGTGCCCGAGGATCGAGATGCCGGGCACCTGGAAGGTGATGAAGACGTTCAGCCCCAGCATGACCAGCAGCCAGGTGGGGTTGAGCTTGAGCTTGACGACGATGACCGCGTAGGCGCCCATGAGCCCGAAGATGGCACCAGAGGCACCGACCACGGGGACGGCGTCGAGGTCGGTGAACACCAGGTTCGCGGCCGAACCACCGAGCATCGAGATGAAGTAGAGCGCGACGAACGGGACCCGGCCGAGGATGGTCTCCAGCGGGCGGCCGATGAACCACAGCGAGAACGCGTTGCCCGCGATGTGCAGCAGGCCGAACTGCAGGAACCCCGACGTGAAGATCCGCCACCACTCGTTGGCCGCCAGGGTCGCCGGATTCCACAGCTCACCGAACTGGAAGAGCTCCGAGAAGTTGTTGCTCGCGATGCTGCCGGACTGGGCGACCGTGATGAAGAAGACGGCGACGTTGAGCGCCAGAAGGACCGGCGTCACGACGGCCGCGCGAGGCGGCCGGGCGCCGGTGATGGTGGTCGCGCCGTAGCCGGCGTCGCGGTACTGCTGCTGCTGGACGCGGTCCTGCTGGCGGCCTGCCTGCACGCAGTCGGTGCACTGGAAGCCCACGGCGGCTTCGCGCAGGCAGTCCGGGCAGGCCGGACGCTCGCAGCGTGAACAGCTCAGCCCGGTCGGCCGGTTCGGGTGCCACCAGCAGCCGGGCATGGCGGCCTGCTGGTACTGGGGATTCGGTGGTTGGCTCACGATGCCACCAACCTACCGAAATCCCCCGTAACAGGCCGTGTGATGAGCGTGGTCAGCCCTCGCGGCTGATGCTGACCTTCTCGATGACGACGTCGTTCAGCGGACGGTCCGCCGGACCGGTCGCGGTGCGCCCGATGGCGTCGACGACCTCGCGGGAGGCCTGGTCCGCGACCTCGCCGAAGATCGTGTGCTTGAAGTTCAGGTGCGTCGTCGGGGCGACGGTGATGAAGAACTGCGAGCCGTTGGTGCCGGGTCCGGCGTTGGCCATGGCCAGCAGGTACGGCTTGGAGAACTGGAGCTCCGGGTGGAACTCGTCGCCGAACTTGTAGCCGGGGCCGCCGCGGCCGGTGCCGGTCGGGTCGCCACCCTGGAGCATGAAGCCGTCGATGACGCGGTGGAAGATCGAACCGTCGTAGAACGGGCCGGAGTTCGAGCCCTTCGCGTTGGGCTGCGTGTACTCCTTGCTGCCCTCGGCGAGCCCGACGAAGTTCGCGACCGTTTTGGGCGCGTGGTCGGGGAACAGGTTCAGGTTGATGTCACCCTGGTTGGTGTGCAGAGTGGCCTTCAGCGCGCCACCAATGAGGGATCCCTTGCTTTCAGTCACGGGCTTCATCGTGCCATCTGCGGCAAGATCTGCGGAAAAGGGGCACGATAGGTTACAAGCAACGAAGCGGAATCAAAACGATTGATGAGGTGAAGGCCATGACCCGGGCCGCAGATTCGGTGAGCGAGTCGGCGAAGGCCGGCGCGCTCGGCCTGCGCAAACGAGCGGTTGAGGCGGGCAAGGAAGCCACCGCCCACGCCGTTGAGGTAGCCGAGCACAAGCTCTCCGAGAGCGCCGGTGAGATCGCTAAGACCAGCCGTCGCGCGCGCAAGAAGCTCGCGAAGAAGACGGAACTGACCCGCAAGGAGCTCAAGAAGAGCTCGAAGGCGGCTCGTAAGGAGGCACTGGCCAGGCTTTCCGAGATGCGGCAGCCGGGCCGTAAGGCGCGCAAGGCCGCCATCCAGGCGGCGAAGGCCGCCGGTGAGTCGAAGCGTCGCGGCAAGAAGGATTTCAAGGCCGCGAAGAAGGACTTCCGCGCTGCCCTCGTCGAGGCCAAGGCTGCTGCCAAGGGGACCCGTAAGCGTCGTCGCTGGCCGTGGGTCCTCGGTATCGCCGTGGTCGGTGCCGGTGCGGCTTACGCACTGCGCTCCAAGCAGGAGCCGCCCGTCGCGCCTGCTCCGCCCAAGGCACCGCCCGCTCCCCCCGCCAAGCCCGCTGCTCCGGCCGCCGCCGCGCCGAAGCCCGAGCCCGCGAAGCCCGCCGCTTCCGGTCCGTCGGCTTCCGGTCAGGCTGGAGGTTCGGGTCCGGCGAAGCCCGCGGCACCGAAGCCCGGTACCCCGAAGAACGGGCACCAGGCTTCGAGCACCAGCTCCGCCGACAAGAAGAACTGACGCCGAACCCTCTTCTGCTTGTCGCCAGGGCCGTCCAGTGACCACCCCCGGTCACTGGACGGCCCTCTTACGTCTTGGTGCCGAAGATCAACGCGCCCAACAAGGTGACCGGCGGACTCGTCTCGCCGAAAGCGCGCCAGCGCGACGGCGAGACTTCACCGGTCGCGCGCCCTCTTTTGGGCCGAAGGCCCACGTAAACGCGATGAAGGGGCGCCCTTCCCTCCCAACAGAACGTTGAAAGCGAACGGGCGCCCCTTCGGCGCGCTTTACGTCAGCGCGCGATTAAACAGACGCAGCGTGCTTGTCGATCAGCTGGCCGACGCGGGGAAGGGCCTCCTCGACGTTCTTCTTGCCGTTCGGGCGCAGCTTGCCGTAGACCTTCTTGATGCTGTCGCGGCTGCTCTTCTCGGCGCGCGCGTCGGTGACCGACAGGAGCGCGTCCGAAGCCTCGTCGCCGCGGCTGGCCAGGTAGGCGCCGAAGTCGTTGCCGCCCTTGGCCTTGTAGTCGCCGTAGAACGGCTCGAGGGCACCGGCGAAGTCGTCGAGCAGGGTGTCGACGGCGGCGGGGATGATGCCCGGCTTGATCTTCTTGACGGCCGCGAAGCCGGTCTTCACGACGGCACCCGAAACGCCGCCCTTGTCCGACACCTCGGCGTCGACGAGACCTTCGAAGTCGCTCACGACCGCCGGACGACGGCTGGAGTCGAGCAAGATTTCCTTGAGGGTGTCAGCCACGAAACCTGTCCTTTTGTCTTATGGGGAGAAATGATCTTTTGTGCCGCCGAGCCACACCGCAAGGCGGCCTCCGCCGGATCTGGCGTTGCGCTGGTCCCGCGAACCGTCGCGCGTGCGGCACAGGGTAGTACAAGATCAACTTCACTCTGACGTGTGGATACCACTACCTAGAGACGCAGCGCACCGATAGCCTCCTTCGCCACCGTGCGCGCTTTGATGCTCTGCTTCTGATTGGTCGTCACGACTACCGCGTTCCCGCCCTTCGCGACGGCGTAAACGGCGCCGTCACCTGACGGCTGGTAGCCGCCTTTCCAGCCCGCCGGTTCGTCGGCGGGGTTGGACGTGTCGATGGGTGCGGCCCGGTCCACCAGTGCCTTGGCCACGGCGGGTTCCCCGACGTACACGCGCACCGTGAGCTGTAGTTTCCCGCTGAGCGCGTAGAAGAAACAGGTCGGATGCGGCTGATCCGCCGAGGTTTTGACCTTGGAGACCTTCTGCCCGTTGGCGTCCGAAACGGATTCGGCGCTCAGGTACGGGCACGGACCCTTGCCGGTGGGTTCCGGCGTCGGCGGGAGCTGGGGCGCCGGGCTGCTCGACGGCGCGGCCGGGTTCGTCGCGGGCGGTTGTTCCTTCGGCCCACAGGCCACCAGGAGCGGTACGACGAGCGGCAGGATCAGGAGACGTCGCATAGTGGCGTCCAGTGAAGCAGATCGGATGACCGCGTCGCCGCAACCATCCGCCCTGTTCATGCGACGATGGCGGGGCGTGACGGGTCTTCAGGAGGCATCAGTGCTCACCAAGGAGCAGTACCTGGGTGCGGTGGCGGAACGCATCCAGCGCAGCGGCGGCAGGTTGAACACGGTCCAGATCGGCCCGAGCGCGGCCGTCGTCGGCCTGTTCACCGAATCCGTGATGATGTCGACGATGAACTACTGCGTGGTCGCCGCGGCGATCCCGGAGGTGACGGCGCCCGCGTTGTACGACTTCACCGGGCTGGCGACACAGCACGCGCGCGCGAACGTGATGGGCACTGTCGGCTGGACGGCGGCTTCCGTGGTCATCGCCGGTCTGATCGGGGATCGAGTGTACCCGGACGCCGCGCAGGCCGCGTCGGCGAAGTCCGGCAACCAGTTCGGCGGCGAGACACGCATGGTGGCCGTCGACGTTTCGGCGGCGCAGATGTACGCGTTCGTCGGCGGGAAGCTGTGGGGCGCGGCGGTGCAGGGCTCGGTCAACGCGAAGCTGACGTTCTGTTTTCCGCAGCCCGCCGAGGTTTATCAGCAGGTGCAGTGGCAGCAGGCGCAGGGACAGCAACCGCCGATGCCGCCCGGTCCGCCGCACCAGGGCCCGCCGCCCGGTCAGCAGCCGCCTCCCGGCTGGCAGCCGCAGCAACCGCCGCCGCCGCAGTATCCGGTCGGGCCGCCGCCCGCGCAGGGGCCACCGCCCGGCCAGCATCCGCCGCACTACCCGCCGCCGGCGCACGGCCAGCGCCCGCCGGGATACTGATGAACCGCAAGTTGCGCGGCTGGCCGTCGTTTCCCGAAGAGCTGCCGGAGTTCGACACCGAGAAGACCCCGGACACGCCGAGCGAGCTCTTCCTGGAATGGCTCGACGAAGCCGGGGAACACGTGTTGGCACCGCATGCCGTCACTCTGTCCACAGTGGACGCCGATGGGATACCGGACGCGCGGGTCGTGATCCTCAAGGACGTCGACGGCGACACCTGGGCGGTCGCGACGAGTTCCGAAAGCCCGAAAGGCGTGCAGCTGGCGAAGAATCCGTACGCCGCACTGACGTTCTTCTGGCCGGGACGCGGCCGTCAGGTCCGCTTGCGCGGTCCGGTTTCGGTCGCCGATCCCGAGGTCTCCGCGGCCGATTTCACCGCCCGGCCACCGGCGTCCCGGGTGGAGGCGTTCATCGGCAGGCAGTCACAGGTGCTCGAAGATCCGGCCGACCTCGACCGCGCGGCAGCGGAAGCGGAGCGCTGGGTCGAGGAGAATCCCGGCGTGGCACCGGAAACCTGGACGCGCTATCTGGTGACACCGTCCGAAGTGGAGTTTTGGCAGGCCGACCATGATCGGCGGCACCGCCGTCTCCGCTATCGGCGGGAGAACGAGTCCTGGCGCAAAGAACGCCTCTGGCCGTAAACGGTAACTGGGAACGACGATCGTCGGGTTGTCGTGGACGATTCACTTCGACGACGGTGAACGCACCTTGTCCCCTGATCGTTCGGAGGCGAAATGTCCACACGCCGTCGCATTGGTGGCGCCTTGGCCGCCACAGGGCTCGCCCTGCTGGCCGTCACGACGCCCGTCGCGAGCGCCCAGACCGGCGACCCGGCGAGAGGGCTGTATGCGGTGGAGGGCGCGAACGACACCGGCAAGCGCACCGCCGTCGCCCGAACCGGTGTCGACGTGGCAGGTTCGCGCGGTGGCGCGCTGACCGTCGTCGCCACGCCCGAGCAGGCCGCGAGCCTGCGCGCCGGCGGGTTCACCCTGAAGCCGCTCGGTGACTTCGACAGCATGCTGAAACAACGGAGCGATCGAGCGGGCACCGCGGCCGTCGCGGGCGACTTCCCGCCGGGCGACGAGGCGTACCACACCTACGCCGAAACGACCGCTGAGCTGCAGAAGGCCGCGAAGGACCACAGCGACATCGCGACGCTGTCCAGCGTCGGCAAGTCATACGAAGGCCGCGAGCTGAACCTGCTGAAGATCAGCGACAACGCGGGCACGGACGAGAACGAGCCCGAGGTCCTGTTCACCTGCAACCAGCACGCGCGCGAACACCTCACCACCGAGATGTGCCTGCGGATCGTGCAGCGGCTCACCAGCGGATACGCGAGCGACCCCGCCATCAAGAAGATGGTCGACGAGCACGAGATCTACGTGATCCCGAACGTCAACCCGGACGGTTCCGAGTACGACATCTCCGGTGGCGAGTACCAGGGCTGGCGCAAGACGCGGAAGCCGGTGCCGGGCAGCAGCGCCGTCGGCACCGACCCGAACCGCAACTGGGACTACAAGTGGAACTGCTGCGGCGGGTCGAGCAACAGCCCGTCCGCCGAGGACTACCACGGTCCTTCGGCGTTCTCCGAGGCCGAGACCAAGGCGGTCGCGGACTTCGTGAACTCGCGGGTGGTCGGCGACGCACAGCAGATCAAGACGCACATCGACTTCCACACCTTCTCGGAACTGGTGCTCTGGCCGTTCGGCTACACGAAGAACGAAACCGACGAGGGCATGACCGAGGCCGAAGCGCGGCGGTTCGCCGACGTCGGCAAGAAGATGGCCGCCACCAACGATTACACGCCCGAGCAGTCCAGCGATCTGTACGTCACCGACGGCGACATCAACGACTGGGCGTGGGGCAAGCACAAGATCCTCAGCTACACCTTCGAGATGTATCCGAAGGACGGTGGGATCGACGGCTTCTACCCGCCCGCTTCGGTGATCCCGGAGCAGACCGCTCGCAACGACAAGGCCGTCGACATCCTGATCAACGAGGCGGGGGCTTGATCCCGCTCGGTTTCTGAGATCGGCCACTCGCGACGCCCGGCTCTTCGGCGATTCCCAGCTGAAGCTCCGGGCGTCGCCCCGTCGGTCACGACCGATAGCATGATCGACTTTGTTCTTCGGTGCCCCGAATGGCCGAATTCTGGATAATCGAGAGGTGCGCAAGCGGTTCGCGGAAGGATCTTCGATCGCGTCGACGGTGGTCACCGGCGACGACTTCGACGAACTCGAGCACACGTTCCAAGCGTTCCTCGCGCCGGACACGGTCAAGCTGCACACCCCGGCTCCCACCGGGTTCTTCGACATTTCCCAGCTCAGCGGCCTCCGCAGCCCCGGAATCGACCCGAACGGCCTCTCGGTCTACGAACTGACGCTGGACTCCGACGTCGTACTGGAGGGTGAGGAGACCCCCGACGCCTACACCGTGATCGTGACGCTGACCGGCCGCAACCAGATCACCCTCGGCCAGGAGATCGTGCCGTCGCGCCACGTGGTGACCGGACCGGACACCCGTTTCCGGACCAGATTCGAGCACCCCGACATCCTGATGCTCCGGGTCGGCAAGCAACTGGTGGCGGACGCGATGCGCGAACGGCTCGGCGAGGCGCCGACGTCGACCGTGCGCTTCGATCCGGCCATCGTCGAAACGTCGGGGATGGGCCAGTGGATCCAGCTGCTCCACACCTTCGGCGAGACCGCGGCCTCCGGCCTGTTCGACCGGTCGCCGCTGGCCGCCGCGCATTTCGAGAAGCTGCTGCTGCACGGCCTGCTCGACACACAACCGCATTCGATGTCCGGTGACCTCGCCGGGGAAGGGCCGCGGCCGAAGTCGGCGGCGGTCCGCCGCGCGATGATCCACTGCGAGGAACACGCCGCCGAGCCGGTGTCGATCGGTGAGCTGGCGATGGTCGCGCGGACCAGCGTGCGCGCACTGCAGCTGGCGTTCCGCACCGAACTCGGGCTGACACCGATGGAGTACCTGCGACGTGTCCGGCTCGACTACGTGCACCAGGACCTGCTCGCGATCGCGCAGGGACGCGCCGAAGGCACCGTCACCGATGTCGCGCTGCGATGGGGCTTCACGCATCTCGGCCGGTTTTCCGGTTTCTACCGCCAGACCTACGGCAAACTACCTTCGGAGACGGCCCGCCTCACCGCCTGAAGGAGTTCGGATGCTGGTCGAACTGGCCATCGGTGACGCGTACGGAGGTTCCTTCGAACACGCGTACCCGAGCTTCGTCGCCGAGCACAACACGCTGGCGGGGTACGTGCCGCATCCGGGCTCTCTCGGCGTGCCGAGCGGCCGCTACACCGACGACACGCAGATGACGATCGCGATCGCCGAACTGCTCGTCTCGGGTCGCCGGTGGACGCCGTCGCTGCTCGCCGAGCAGTTCGTCCTCGTCTACCACCGCGATCCGCACGACGGCTACGCGCCGCGCTTCCATCAGCTGCTCAGCGAAGTCCGTGACGGCGAAGAGCTGCTGCGCCGCCTCCAGCCGCAGAGCGACAAGAGCGGGGCGGCCATGCGAGCGGGGCCGATCGGGGTCCTGCCGACCGTCGACGACGTCCTGTACCACGCGAAACTGCAGGCCAGGATCACGCACGACACCCCGGCGGGGATCGCCGCGGCCCAGGCGGCGGCGCTCGCCGTGCACTACTGCCACCACCGGCTCGGCCCGCTGGCCGAGGTCGCACGGTGGATCGACGGGGTGCTTCCCGAGGACGTCGGGCACGGCGGCTGGGCGCGGCCGTGGTCGGGCAAGATCGGGCCGCAGGGCTGGATGAGCGTCCGCGCCGCGCTGACCGTACTCGCCGACGGCGGTGGCCTCGCCAGGATGCTGCACACCTGCGTCGCGTTCACCGGCGACGTCGACACCGCCGCGACCATCGCGCTCGCCGCCGCGTCGCGCTCGCCCGAGGTGGCCCAGGATCTGCCGCCGGTGCTGTGGCGCGACCTGGAGAACGGCGAGTTCGGCCGCGAGTACCTGGCCAAGCTCGACGAGCGGCTGCTCGACCTCTGACTACCAGGAAGGCCGGTACCGCAGACCTTGCTCGTAGTACTGGTCGTCGGACTCCGCCGGTTCGGGCTGCTCGTCCTTGGCTGGCCCGGCCGGTTCTTCCGAACGGTCCTTGAGCACCACGTTCTCGGTGCCCGCCGGAGTCCGGCGCGAGACCGGGGAAGCCGGCGTGACGGTTTCCCCGGTCTGCTGGAACGTCGGCGTGAACCCGAGCCGCCAGCGGAGCCTGTCCGTGATGTACCCGGCGTTGCCGATCGGCGCCATCAGCTCCGCACTGCGCTTCGCGGATCCTTGCTGCGCTTCTTGATAAGTCCGCATGACGGCGTCCGCGATCTCGGCAGGCGACATCCGCGACACGGCTTCGCTCACTCTGAGCCGGGTCATCACGCCGTCGGTGTTGACCGAAACGGAGATGGCGCCGTCCGGTGAGGACGCGTCCACCGACAGGGCGGCCAGCGCCTCCAGCATCGCTTGCCGGTCGACGGGGGCCTTCTTGGGAGCCGGTTTCTCGGCCACGATCCTCCGTCAGTCGACCGGTAGCGGCGACAGTTCCATCGGCGGGTCCTGGAACTTGCCGTCGTTCGAGATGTCGACGTTCTTGTCCCGGACGCGCTTTTCCGTTCCCTTGTCGGTGTTCTCCGTTTCGAAGTTGCCGGGGTCGAAGGTCTCACCCGGGCTGACGTCCGGCGGCTCGGGGATGATCGGCAGATTGTTGATCTCGACGTTGATCTTCGAGATCAGCGACTCCGTCGCGCGGAACATGCCTTCCCTGATGCTGACCACGCCATCGTGGAAGCTGTTGTAGATGGTTTCGGGGCTGTCCCCGATGATCGAAGCGTTCTCCGACATCAGCGTGGAGAGCCCGGCACCGGCCGCGGCACCGGCGACCTGGACCCCGTTCGCGGTGGTGAAGAAGGTCGCCGCGGTGAGAGCGGCACCGGCAGGCGGAACGGCCGCCACGAGCAAAGCGGCGACAGCGCCGGCGAAACCCGCCGCCAACGCCTTCGTCAAGGCGGATTCGTCTTGGCGTTCCTTGTCCTCCCGGTATTTCTCCGCGGCGGTCAGGAAGGAAGCGGCGAGGTTGCTCAGGTCGGCCCGCGCGGTCGCGATGGCGTCGCGCGCGGCCACGATGTCGGCTTCCAGCACGGTGAGTTTGGTGCCCACGCGGGAATAGGTGTTCACGAGACCCTGGATGTAGCTCTTGGCGGTCTCGGCGCCTTCACCGCGCCACTTGAGAAGCAGGACCAGGGACCGGTCGAGCGGCGCTTTCGTGTCCTGGAAGGCGTTCCAGAGCCGTTCGTAGGCCTCGATCATGGTCTGCAGGCTGTTCTCGGAGCCGACGAGTTCCGCCTCGGAGAACTCGAGGAAGAAATCGCGGACCTCCTCCTTGCGTCCGCCGCTGAGGTCCAAGTCTTTGCCCAAGAGCCAGTCCTGGAAAAGGATGTCCACCGCCGCGAAGGCCTTTTGGGCGCCCGCTTTGAGGTCGTCGGTGATTCCCTCGAGAAGTTCGCTGTTCCTGTCGTCGCCTCCGGAGGTGGTCTCCGCGTCGAGTGCGTTGAAGTACCCGTCCATCCTGGAGCTACCCCTGTTCCCCATAGGCGGCGCGGTTCACTCGCTGCCGGTTGTCCTCTTCCACGGATTCGTACAGTTCGGCGACCCTCGCCAAAGCCTGAGAGGCGTCCTGCGTACTGCGAAGCAGCTTCCCCAGCATTTTCTCGACGGCCTGGCGGTGTTCCTCGTAAGCCGCCGAAACCCCGCGCATGCCCAGAGACTTCCCGAACGCGGTGTCCGGCGCGAAAAAGCCGGGGAGAAAGGCACCGGTGGTGGGGTCGGGAGCGGGCACGTCCTGCCCTTGCACACCGGTATGGGCGGTACTGACTATGTCGGCGGCCTTCTGCAGTTCCTTGCTCGACAACCTGAGATCGTCGAGGTCGGTTTCGAAACTGACCATGTTCACCTCGCTGTCCGGATTCCAGTCCCATGTAAGCAGCGTTGACTTGGCTGGGAGCACGACTTCACGATCCGCGTTCGGTGACGAACGTCACCGCGGTCCCCGAATAGAAAACGGGGCGAGTTGTGTTGGCGCTTACCGCCGACACAACTCGCCCCGAGTGATGTGGAGCTGAGGGGAATCGAACCCCTGACCCCTGCCTTGCAAAGGCAGTGCTCTACCAATTGAGCTACAGCCCCGGATCGCAGGCGGTCATGATAACCCGCCCGCGCCGAAATCAGTTGTTGCGGGACGCGTCCGCGGCCTTGGCCGGGGCGCTTCCGTTCGTGGAGGCGGTGCCCAACGGACGCTCGGTGGGCGCGGTGGCCTCACGCCAGAGGTCGGCCTCGGCTTTGGCTGCCTTGTTGCGCTTGATCACGAACAGCACGCCGCCCGCGATGACCGCGAGTGCCAACAGCTTCTTCATCAGAAGCCCCCTCTTTCCGCCGAGTTGCTCCGCCTACCCACCGATGCTACTGCACGGCCCCTACTCGCTCCCCACCCCCACGCACCGTTCCACGTGGAACCACGGATCCCTCACCACTCCCCATGGCGGCGACTCACTCTTCCACGGCAATGGGCCCGCCAGGGCCCGGGCCGCCCCTGGGGTCCAGGGGGCGAAGCCTCCCTGGCGGGGGTCTGGGGGTTCGACCCCCAGAAATGAAAAACGCCCGGTCGTGGTTTGTGCTTTCCACAAACACGACCGGGCCAACCGGGTGGGCCCACCAGGACTTGAACCTGGGACCTCTTCGTTATCAGCGAAGCGCTCTAACCGCCTGAGCTATGGGCCCGAACGACGAGAAGATTACAGGACGCCTTTCGGCGCCCTGCAACCGGGTCACTCTCGTTCGGAAAGGGTCACTTCCAGGCCTCCGGCGAGGTCGGCGGAGACGTTGTAGATGAACGCGCTGACGGTGGCGAGTGCCGAGATCAGCACGATGTTGATGGCGCCGAGGATGGCCGCGATCCCGAAGACGCGACCGGCGCTGATCAACGGGTCGGCCGGTGCGTCGGCGCCTTCGCCGCCGACGAGCGACGAGTAGGTCCCGTTGAGTTTGTCCCATACGCCCATGCCGTCGAGGACGGTGTAGAGGACGCCGACGGCGACGAGCCACACGAAGAACAGCGCGACGCCGAGGACGAGGGACAGTTTCAGCACCGACCAGGGGTCGAAGCGTTTGATCTGCAGGCTGGCGCGACGCGGTCCGCGGCCGGGGCGGCGGAGCGCGGTCGGGGCGGCGCGGGTGCGGGAGGCGGACGGGATGGCGGAGGGGGCGGGTTGGTCGCCCTCTCCGCTGTCGCCGAACAGCCTCTTCGCGGCGGTGCCGCTGACCCCGTGGTAGTCGGTCACGGTTGTCGCGTCCTGTTTCGGTTCCGAGTAGGCCACGTCTTCGGTGGCTACCGAAGACACCGAGACCGTCTGCTCGCCGGCGCCTTCGGCCTCCCCCGCACCGCTGTCACGCTGCCAGGGCGGGCTCGACGATCCCGCCTGCGCGCCGCCTGCTTCGGGCTTCTCGGATGGTGTCACGAGGTGTCAGTCCTTACCCAGTACGTGGGGCGTCGTCTACTCCTGCTCCGACGCCGGGGTTTCTTCTCCTTCAGTACTACCTGCAGTGGCGACGTCTGAGGGCTCGTCCGCGTTGCGTGCGACCGCGAGAAGAGTGGTTCCTTCGTCGAGATTCATCAGCCGCACTCCCTTCGTCTGCCTGCCTGCCTTGCGCACCTGTCCGGCCGAAGTCCGGATCACCCCGCCGCTGGAGGTGATCGCGTAAAGCTCGTCTTCGGCGTCGACGATGACCGCACCCACCAGCCTGCCACGTTTCCGGTCGTACTGAATGGTCAGCACACCCTTGCCACCGCGGCCCTGCACCGGATAGTCGTCGGTGGGGGTGCGCTTGGCGTAGCCGCCGTCGGTGGCGACGAGGAGGAACCTGTCCGGCTGGACGACGTTGATGCCGAGCAGTTCGTCGCCGTCGTTGAACCGCATGCCCAGCACACCGGACGTCGCGCGGCCCATCGGGCGCAGTGCCTCGTCGGTGGCGTGGAAGCGGATGGACTGGCCTTCCGCGGACACCAGGAGCAGGTCGTCTTCCGCGGCCGCGAGCACGGCACCGACCAGTTCGTCCCCTTCGCGGAGGTTGACCGCGATGAGGCCGCCGGCGCGATTGGAGTCGAAGTCGGTGAGCTTGGTCTTCTTCACCAGGCCGCGCCGGGTCGCGAGCACGAGGTACGGGGAGACCTCGTAGTTCGGGATCTCGATGACCTGGGCGATCTTCTCGTCCGGCTGGAACGCGAGCAGGTTCGCGACGTGCTGGCCGCGCGCGTTGCGGTTGGCCTCGGGCAGGTCGTAGGCCTTGGCCCGGTAGACGCGGCCCTTGTTCGTGAAGAACAGGATCCAGTCGTGGGTCGAGCAGACGAAGAAGTGCTGGACGATGTCGTCCTGTTTCAGCGTCGCGCCCTGTACGCCCTTGCCGCCGCGTTTCTGCGAGCGGTACAGATCGGTTTTCGTTCGCTTGGCGTAACCCGTGCGGGTGATCGTGACGACGACGTCCTCGACCGCGATGAGGTCTTCGACCGAGACCTCGCCGTCGAACGGGATGATCTTGGTGCGCCGGTCGTCGCCGTACTTGTCGACGATCTCCTGCAGTTCCTCGGCGATGATCGAGCGCTGCCGCTCGGGCTTCTCGAGGATGTCCTTGAGGTCGGCGATCTCGAGTTCGATCTCGGCCAGGGTGTCGACGATCCGCTGCCGCTCCAGTGCCGCGAGGCGGCGGAGCTGCATGTCGAGGATCGCAGTCGCCTGGATTTCGTCGACGTCGAGCAGGCTCATCAGCGCGGGGCGGGCTTCTTCGGCCGAGGGCGAACGCCGGATCAGGGCGATGACCTCGTCGAGCATGTCCAGCGCCTTGACCAGACCGCGCAGGATGTGGGCGCGCTCTTCGGCCTTGCGCAACCGGAAGCGGGTCCGGCGGACGATGACCTCGATCTGGTGCTTCACGTAGTGCCGGATCATCTGGTCCAGCCGCAGCGTGCGGGGCACGCCGTCGACGAGGGCCAGCATGTTGACACCGAAGTTCTGCTGCAGCTGCGTGTGCTTGAACAGGTTGTTCAGCACGACCTTCGCGACCGCGTCACGTTTGATCGTGACGACGATCCGCATCCCGCTGCGGCTGTTGGACTCGTCGGCGATGTCGGAGATACCGGTGAGCTTGCCGTCGCGGACCAGGTTCGCGATGTTCTCGACCAGGTTGTCCGGGTTGACCTGGAACGGGAGTTCGGACACGACCAGGATCGTGCGGCCCTTGGCGTCCTCTTCGACCTCGACGACCGCGCGCATGCGCACGGAACCGCGGCCGGTGCGGTACGCGTCCTCGATCCCCGAGTTGCCGAGGATCATCGCCTTGGTCGGGAAGTCCGGGCCCTTGATCCGGACCAGCAGTGCGGCGAGCAGCTCGTCGTCGGTGGCCTCGAAGTTCTCCAGCGCCCATTTGACGCCGTCGGCCACCTCGCGCAGGTTGTGCGGCGGGATGTTGGTCGCCATCCCGACCGCGATCCCGGAACCACCGTTGACCAGCAGATTCGGGAACCGCGCCGGCAGGACGTCCGGCTCCTGGGTACGACCGTCGTAGTTGTCGGAGAAGTCGACGGTGTCTTCTTCGATGTCCTGCAGCATGTGCATCGCGAGATGCGCCAGCCGCGACTCGGTATACCTCATGGCGGCAGCCGGATCGTTGCCCGGCGAACCGAAGTTGCCCTGGCCGTCGATCAGCGGGTACCGCAGCGACCACGGCTGGGCGAGCCGCACCAGCGCGTCGTAGATCGCGGAGTCACCGTGCGGGTGGTAGTTGCCCATCACGTCGCCGACGACGCGGGAGCACTTGTTGTACCCGCGGTCGGGGCGGAAGCCGGAGTCGAACATCGAGTACAGCACGCGGCGGTGCACCGGCTTGAGGCCGTCTCGCACGTCCGGCAGCGCTCGCGACACGATGACGCTCATCGCGTAGTCGATGTAGGAGCGCTGCATCTCCTGCTGGATGTCGACCGGTTCGATCCGGTCGTGGTCCGGAGCCGGCGGCAAGGTTTCCGTCATGAGGTCCTTCTCGTGAGGGCAGTCCTGATTGGACAGAGAAACGGGACGTGACTACACGTCGAGGAAGCGAACATCCTTGGCGTTGCGCGTGATGAAGGAGCGGCGCGCTTCGACGTCCTCGCCCATCAGTACGGAGAACAGGTCGTCGGCCTGTGCGGCGTCGTCCAGGGTGACCTGGCCGAGCAGCCGGTTCGCCGGGTCCATCGTGGTCTCCCACAGTTCTTCGGCGTTCATCTCGCCGAGACCCTTGTAGCGCTGGATCGCGTCGTCCTTGGGGAGGCGCTTGCCCGCCTCGACACCGGCCTGGATGACGGCGTCGCGTTCCCGGTCGGAGTACGCGTACTCCGGCTCCGTCCGCGGCCACTTGATCTTGTACAGCGGCGGCCGCGAGAGGAACACGTGCCCGTGCTCGATCAGCGGGGTCATGAACCGGAACAGCAGGGTGAGCAGCAGCGTGGTGATGTGCTGGCCGTCGACGTCGGCGTCGGCCATGAGCACGATCTTGTGGTACCGCAGCTTTTCGAGGTCGAACTCGTCGTGGATACCGGTGCCGAGCGCGGTGATCAGCGACTGGACCTCGGTGTTCTTGAGGACGCGGTCGATACGGGCCTTCTCGACGTTGATGATCTTGCCTCGGATCGGCAGGATCGCCTGGTACATCGAGTCGCGGCCTTCCTTGGCCGAACCGCCCGCCGAGTCACCCTCGACGATGTAGAGCTCGCATTCCGACGGGTTGGTCGAGCGGCAGTCCTTGAGCTTGCCGGGCAGCCCGCCGATCTCCAGCGCGCCCTTGCGGCGGACCAGGTCGCGCGCCTTGCGGGCGGCCATCCGCGCCTGTGCCGAGGAGATCGACTTGTTGATGATCGTCTTCGTCTCGGTGGGATTGCGCTCGAACCAGTCGGCCAGCCATTCGTTCGACGTCTGCTGCACGAACGTCTTGGCCTCGCTGTTGCCCAGCTTGGTCTTGGTCTGGCCCTCGAACTGCGGCTCGGACAGCTTGATCGAGACGATCGCGGCGAGACCCTCGCGCACGTCGTCACCGGTCAGGTTGGCGTCCTTCTCCTTGAGCAGCTTCTTCTCGCGCGCGTACGCGTTGACGACGCGGGTGAGCGCGGCGCGGAAGCCTTCTTCGTGCGTGCCGCCCTCGTGCGTGTTGATCGTGTTGGCGAAGGTGTACACCGACGGCGTGAAGCCGTTGTTCCACTGCATGGCGACCTCGACCTCGAGGCCGGTGCCCTTGGCCTCGAAGGAGATCACGTTGGGGTGGATCGGGTCCTTGCTGCCGTTGATGTGCTTGACGAAGTCCTCGAGACCGCCTGGGTAGCAGTAGGTCTTCTCCTTGACCCGCGCCGCCTGGCCGGAGGCGTCCTCTTCGGTCTCTTCGTCGGCGACGCGCTCGTCGCGCAGCGAAAGGGTCAGGCCCTTGTTGAGGAAGGCCATCTCCTGGAGACGACGGGAGATCGTCTCGAAGTTGTAGGTCGTGGTCTCGAAGATGTCGCCGTCGGCCCAGAAGGTGATCGTGGTGCCGGTTTCGTCGGCCGGTCCGAGGTCCTCGAGCTCGCCGGGGAGCTGGTCGGTGTACTCCTGCCGCCAGCTGCGGCCGCCGTACTTGACCTCGGCCAGCAGCTTCTTCGACAGCGCGTTCACCACGGAGACGCCGACACCGTGCAGACCACCGGAGACCGCGTAGGAGTCGCTGTCGAACTTGCCGCCCGCGTGGAGCACGGTGAGCACGACCTCGAGGGTCGGCTTCTTCTCCTTGGGGTGCATGTCGACCGGGATACCGCGGCCGTCGTCGACGACGCGGACGCCGCCGTCGGCCAGCAGGGTAACCTCGACCTTGGTGGCATGACCCGCCATCGCCTCGTCGACGGAGTTGTCGACGACCTCCTGCACGAGGTGGTGGAGGCCGCGTTCACCGGTGGAACCGATGTACATACCGGGACGCTTGCGGACAGCTTCGAGCCCTTCGAGCACCGTGATCGACGACGCGTTGTACTCGCTCTTGTTCTCGGTCACAGGCGTTGATTCTCCTCGTCTCGCTCGAGCAGACGCTCGCTCATCTCCAGTGTACTTGGCCGCGTCCGCTGACATGCGGCAAGGACACCCCTGATTCGCTCACAGACGCGCTAAATCGTTCGAAGAAGAGTCTTGACGTTCGCGAAGCGCTCTGGGCGTCTTCTCGGGGCGCTGGTGGCACAGTCGCGGCGAAGCGCAACTCGGATCAGCCGTACGTGTCACGCGGACCACGTCCCGGGACGTGCCGCGGCCCCTTCCGCCAGCTCGGCGCCGTCGGCCCCTGAATCCGCATCCTCTTCACCACGCCGTGCCCGACACCGGCCGCGATCTTCGTCAGCAGTTGTCCCTGGAGCAGGCGCAGCTGCGTCGCCCATGCCGTGGAGCTGGCACGCACGGTCAGTTCGCCGTCCTTCAAGGCCACCGGCTGGGCGTGTTCGGCGACCTCTTCACCCACAAGCCGTGCCCAATGGCCGAAGACCTGTCCGTTGGCCAGCCGCGTGTTCCAGCCGCGGTCGACCGCCAGCCGCGAGGCGAGCCTGCCGAGCGGCTGCGGGTCGCGCGTGTCGGCGCCCGGCCCTGACCAGCGACGACGTCGCGGACTCTGTCCGTTCGCACCGGCTCCCCCTCCGGTGATACGGCCCCGGCGCACGCCTGGTTCAACTCCGCGTGCCCTCGCTTTGGCCTTCGCGGCCTCCAGCGCGAGATGAGCGAGGTCACGGCCGGTAGCCGGTTCCTTGCTGTTGGTATCGGTTGCGCCGTTCGGTGCCGGAGGCTGTTCACTCTGCGTGTCGAACAGACTTCCCTCACTGGGGTTACCCCCCTTTTGGGAGGCGTCAAGCCGCTTTTCGGGCCCCTTGGTCACGCGGGGCGATAACGCGTTCACGGTGTTATCCACACTGTCCACAGGTTTGTCCCCAGATCGGTGGGCAACTGCTGTGGCGCCGATCACCCCGGGTGTCCGCTCGCGGGATCACTCTGGGTTGATCTCACCATCTGCCACGAGGAACCGGTGCCCGGCCAGTTCGGCGGGTACGTCCTCATCCACGGCGGCGGTCACCAGCACCTGCTCGGCACCTGCCGCCACCTCCGCCAGCCGGGCCCGGCGACGCCGGTCCAGCTCGGCGAACACATCATCCAGGAGAAGCACCGGTTCCCCGGCCTCGCCACGCAGGAGCTCGTAGCTTCCCAGACGCAGTGCGAGCGCGAACGACCAGGACTCCCCATGGCTCGCGTAGCCCTTGGCCGGCGCTTCGCCGAGGATGAGGTCGAGTTCGTCCCGGTGCGGGCCGACCATGCTCACCCCGCGCTCCAGCTCCAGGTTCCGGGACCGCCCCAGCGCTTCTACCAGCACTTCCTTGAGTACCGCTTCTTCGGCGCGTGGACCGTCCGGAACGCCGTAGCCCTCCGGCATCGCTTCGCCAAGGCTGGACCTGTACGCGATCTTCGCCGGTCTCGAGTCGGGCGCGACGCCCATATAGGCGGCGGCCGCGTACGGCGCGAGGTCCGCGATGAGGTTGAGCCGAGCTGCCAGCAACGCCGCCCCGGCGACCGCGAGGTGGTCGTCCCAGACGTCGAGCGTCGACAACGCGTACGGGTCTTCACGTCCCGTACGCCGCTTGCCCGCCGTCTTGAGCAGGGCGTTCCGCTGCTTCAGCACCTTCTCGTAGTCGGCGCGGACCCCGGCGTACCGGGGCGCCCGCAGCACGAGGAGCTCGTCCATGAAGCGCCGGCGCTCGCCGGGATCCCCGCGCACGAGTGCCAGGTCCTCCGGGGAAAACAGCACCGTGCGCAGGATGCCCAGCACGTCACGGGGCTTGCCGACCGCGCCGCGGTTGATCCGCGCGCGGTTCGCCTTGCCCGGGGTGATCTCCAGCTCGACCGTCAGCTCGCGGTCGTCGTTGACCACCGCGACCCTGATCAGCGCGCGTTCACAGCCATGCCGCACCAAGGGTGCGTCGGTCGCGACGCGATGCGAACCCAGGGTCGCGATGTAGCCGATCGCCTCCAGGAGGTTCGTCTTGCCGCGGCCGTTCTGTCCGACGAGGACGGTCGGCCCGGGTTCGAGCGCGAGATCGGCCAGTGGCCAGGACCGGAAGTCGGTGACCTGGAGATGTCTGAGGTACAACCCGTCTGCCTAGTGGCCGGCCGTCGTCACTGGACCTTTTTCACGGCGTGCCCGCCGAACTGGTTGCGCAGCGCGGCGACGGCACGCATGGCGGCGGAGTCCTCCTGGCGGGAGGCGAACCGCGCGAACAGCGCGGCCGAGATGACCGGCGCGGGCACCGCGTTGTTGATCGCCTCTTCGAGGGTCCACCGGCCTTCGCCGGAATCCTCGACGTAACCCTCGAGGTCGTCCAGCTCCGGGTCTTCGTCGAGCGCGCGGACGAGCAGGTCGAGCAGCCACGAGCGGACGACGGTCCCCCGCTGCCAGCCCTTGATGACCGCGGGCACGTTCTCGACGACCTTCGCGGCTTCGAGCAGCTCGAAGCCCTCGGCGAAGGCCTGCATCATGCCGTACTCGATGCCGTTGTGAATCATCTTCGCGTAGTGACCGGAGCCGACGGCGCCGGCGTGCGAGAAGCCCTCTTCGCGCGGGCCCTCGGGGCGAAGCGCGTCGAAGATCGGCATGGCCTTTTCGACATCCGAAGCGGCTCCGCCGACCATCAGGCCGTAACCGTTGTCCTTGCCCCACACTCCACCGGAGACACCGCAGTCGAGGTAGCCGATGTTCTTCGCCGCGAGCAGGTCGGCGTTGATGCGGTCGTCGGTGTACTTCGAGTTGCCACCGTCGATCACGAGGTCGCCCTCGGACAGCAGATTGCCGAGCTCGGCGACGGTCTGCCGGGTGGGTTCACCGGCGGGCACCATGATCCAGACGATCCGCGGACCGTCCAGTTTGGACACCATGTCCTCGAGCGACGTGGAGTCGGTGACGTCCGGGTTGCGGTCGTAACCGATCACCTCGTGACCGGCGCCGCGCAGCCGGTCGCGCATGTTGAACCCCATTTTGCCGAGGCCGATAAGTCCCAGCTGAGCCATGAAGATCCCCTTTGGTGCGAACAGAAACGAAGGCCGGTCAGCCCGGGAGCCGGACCGGCATCAGCAGGTACAGGTAGCCGGGGACGACGTTGCCCTCTTCGTCGGCGGGCTTGATCAGCGCCGGCCTGTTCGGCGTGGTGAACGTCAGTTCCGCCCGGTTCGCGTTCAGCGCGCCGAGCCCGTCGACGAGATAACCCGGGTTGAACGCGATGGTCACCGGCTCACCTTCGTAATCGACCTGAAGTTCTTCTTCGGCCGAACCCTCGTCGTCGCCACCGGCCGAGAGCCGCAGCGAACCGTCGTTGAACTCCAGCCGCACCTGGGTGCCACGTTCGGCGACCAGCGAAACACGTTTGATCGACTCGGCGAGCGCGGAGACCTCGATGACCGCGCGTGACGTGTGCTGCGCGGGCAGCAGCTGCCGGTACGGCGGGAACTCCGCGTCGAGGAGACGGGTCGTGGTGTAGCGGCCGGAGCCGGAGAGGCCGAGGAGGCCCTCACCGCTGGCGAGCGCGAGGCGGATCTTGGCGCCGCTGGCACCGAGCGTCTTCGCGGCCTCGGCGAGGGTGCGCGCCGGGATGAGCACCGCGGCGTCGGACAGGCCCTCGGCGGGCTCCCAGGTGAACTCGCGCATGGCGAGCCGGAAGCGGTCGGTGGCGACCAGGGTCAGCGAGGAGCCGGAGATCTCCAGCCGCATCCCGGTCAGCATCGGGAGGGTGTCGTCCTTGCCCGCGGCCACGACGACCTGGGTGACGGCCTGGCCGAAGGCGTCGCCGGTGAGTTCGCCGGCGAAGGCGGGCTGGGACGGGAGCTGCGGGTAGTCCTCGACCGGCATGGTCGGCAGGGAGAAGCGCGCGGAGCCGCAGGTGATGGTCGCGCGAGCGCCGTCGACGGAGATCTCGACCGGCTGCGCGGGCAGCGACTTGGTGATGTCGGCCAGCAGACGGCCGGAGACCAGGAGGCGGCCGCCGTCGGCGATGGTGGCCGGGACGCCGACCGTGGCGGAGACCTCGTAGTCGAATCCGGAGACGGTGAGTGCGTCACTCGTCCCGTCGGATCCCGCATCGAGCAGGACACCGCCCAGAACCGGGACCGGAGGCCGCGACGGGAGGCTTCTCGCCACCCACGCGACGGCGTCGGCCAGCCCGTCACGCTCGACGCGGATCTTCATGCGCGCTTCCTTTCGACAGCCGAGCCCCTGACGGCTCGAAAGCTCAACGGGTCACCGCGGCCGGAGAGCGCGATGGCCAGGTGCCTCGCAGGTTTGTCCGGTCCGGCGAGGACGCGAACGCACGTCGACACGCAGACCAGGTGCAGTGACCCACGTTAGGCCGTCGCCGGGGTCCGCGTCACCTCGGCCTCCCCTTGGTTTTGTCGACAAGACGACACGGCTCGAAGCTGTCCCCAGATTCGTCCTTCGCCTGTTTTTGTTTTATTCCCTTCTTAAGAAGAACTAAGAACAGCAGTAGTAATAGGCGTTGTGGATTGTGTGGACAAGCCTCGTTCGCGCAGGTCCGGACGCCTCGGACCCTGTGGACTCCGGGTGTGTACGGACGGTGGACAGCTCGGACCGTCGGTGGATGGTTTCGGGCGGCGCTCGATCTGTCCACAGTCATCCACAGTTGTCCCCACGGTTATCCCCAGCTGCGCGGCGATTTGTACCCAGGGGCTGTGGGCCCGGTTCGTGACCGGAATCGCTCGGGAGAGTGATCCGAGCGGCACGGGTAATCCTTGTGCACAGAATGGGGACAACCTGGGGACAGCGTGTGGATCATGGTGTGGAAATGCTGTGGACTGCCTGTGAGCGGGATGTGGATGGAAACCCGGTCGCCGCTGGCCCGGAGCCTGCGGGAGTTGTGCACAAGGTACCCACAGCATGTGGATTTCCTTTGTACACAAGGGAAATCGCGAAGCGTGCGTAGGCGCTCTTCGGCTGCTTCGCACGCGTACGTCATGTCGGCGAGGTACCCGCTCTTCACGGCTCTACACGCGCTTCTGGCCTATGTGGACGGCCGCTTGAGCTGGAAGAGGGCATGAAGAAGGGGCTCCCACCTGGACGGTGAGAGCCCCTGAAGTCCTTGTGTGCTAAGGGATTACTGCCGGGCGCGTTGCTTTATGCGGGAGGTCAGCTCCTGCACCTGGTCGTAGATGCGGCGGCGTTCGGCCATCTCCTTGCGGATCTTCTTGTCCGCGTGCATGACCGTCGTGTGGTCGCGGCCGCCGAAGGTCTGCCCGATCTTCGGCAGCGACATGTCGGTCAGTTCGCGGCAGAGGTACATCGCGATCTGACGCGCGGTCGCGAGCGCCTTCGTCTTGCCGGGGCCGCAGAGGTCGTCGAGTGTCACGTCGAAGAACTCGGAAGTGACGCCCATGATGGTCGGCGCGGTGATCTCCGGCGCGTGCGAATCGGGGATGAGGTCGCGGAGCACGATCTCGGCGAGTCCGACGTCGACCGGCTGCTGGTTCAGCGACGCGAAGGCGGTGACGCGGATGAGCGCGCCTTCGAGTTCCCGGATGTTCGCCTCGACGCGCGAAGCGATGAACTCCAGCACCTCGTTGGGTACCGCGAGCCTGTCCTGCGCGGCCTTCTTGCGAAGGATCGCGATCCGCGTTTCGAGTTCGGGCGGCTGGATGTCGGTGATGAGGCCCCACTCGAACCGCGTGCGCAGCCGGTCTTCCAGCGTTTCGAGGCGCTTCGGCGGGCGGTCGGAGGAGACGACGATCTGCTTGTTCGTGTTGTGGAGGGTGTTGAAGGTGTGGAAGAACTCTTCCTGCGTACCTTCTTTGCCTTCCAGGAACTGGATGTCGTCGACGAGCAGGATGTCGACGTCGCGATAGCGGCGCTGGAACGCGACCTTGCGGTCGTCTCGCAGCGAGTTGATGAAGTCGTTCGTGAACTCTTCGGTCGACACGTACCGCACGCGCATGCCTGGGAAGAGCCGTTGGGCGTAGTGCCCGACGGCGTGCAGCAGGTGGGTCTTCCCGAGTCCGGACTCACCCCAGATGAACAACGGGTTGTACGCGCGCGCCGGTGCTTCGGCGACGGCGACCGCGGCGGCGTGCGCGAAACGGTTCGACGCACCGATGACGAAGGTGTCGAAGGTGTACTTCTCGTTGAGCTTCGTCTTCGACGTCTGCGGCTGCGCCGGCGCGGTGTAGGGCTGGCCCGCGATCGGCTGGCCGGAGAACGTCGGCCAGATCTCGGTCACGGCGGCGAGGGCCTCGCCCTCTTCGTCGACTTCTTCATCGCTGTCATCGCCGTCGTTGAGGCTGTTGTCGACCGGGTGCCTCGGCTGCATCGGCGGCCGCGGTTTCGGCGGCTCGGGCCGAGGCCGGTTCGGGGACAGCATGCCGTCGCCCTCGGGCAGCGGAGGGGTGCCATGCGGGGGGCCGGAGCCGTTTTCCACCCGGCCGGGTGACGGGTCGTAGCGAGGACCGGGCGCGGGGGCAGCCATCGCGGTGTGTGTCTCGGTGCTGTCGACCTTCACCGCGAGAGAGACCGCGCGGCCGAGCCGTCGCGAAAGGGCTTCGGTGATCGCGCCGCGAAGGGCGCGTTCGATCGCTTCCTTGGCGAAGTCGCTGGGCGCGGCGAGCAAGGCGGTGCCGTCGAGGAGGCCGATCGGCCGGGTCACCCGCATCCAGGCGCGCTGCTGCGGGGAGAGGGTGCCGTCGGACAGTTCGCGCACGACCTGTTCCCAGATGACGCCAAGGTTGTGCTGGTGATCGGACACCTGCCTGACTCCCCTCCCCTCATCGGTGCGTGCGGCGAGATCACTCAAGCGAACGCCCGGAAAAGCTCCGTCGAGCGTCATCATGGCCCGATCAGTTCATGCGCACAGCAAATATCCACATAGTTGTCCACAGCTGTGCACTAATGTACGGCGGCCCGCGGCGACGTCACCTGCGGGCTCAACGTATGCCGGCGGGACGCCTCCACATCCCGAGGACGACCGGGCACCTGCGCCGCTCCACCTCGGCGAAAACCCGGGAGGGGCACGCTAACAAGCCCCGCCAGTTGCCACAAGGCGTCCTCGTGCGCAAGCATTTCACGGTGTACGGCGTGTTGCCATTCGGTGCCTTCGCGTCGCGGATGGTCACTCTCCACGCCCGGTCGCGGTCCGTGGTCGAGGGGGTGCCTGCCGAGCCCAGCCGGTGGGTGCGTACCCTCGTAAGGTCTCCCGTATACAGCGGGGGCGTTTCGCGTGCCCACGTTGTCGTCGCTCGACGTGACGAGGCCACACGTTGGTAGGAGACACCAGAGACTGCCGTGCGTCAGCACGACACGCCAGGAACGGGTCGAACCGTTCCCGGCGGCCGAGAAACAGGAGAAGTTAGTCGTGAGCAAGGGTAAGCGCACCTTCCAGCCGAACAACCGCCGACGCGCCCGGGTCCACGGGTTCCGGCTGCGGATGCGGACCCGCGCCGGCCGGGCGATCCTGGCGGCTCGCCGTCGCAAGGGCCGCGGCGCACTGTCCGCCTGATCCGGCCGCCGTCGAGGGACGTCGTGCTGCCGGCCGCCGCTCGGTTGCGGCGCAGTGAGGATTTCCGTGCCGTGATGCGGCGTGGGGCCAAGGCAGGCAGGCGCCGCCTCGTCGTCCATGCGTTGACCACGGACCCGCCCGATGCCGCCGAAGCGGCGCGGGCGGGTTTTGTGGTGAGCAAGGCTGTGGGCAACTCGGTGGTCCGCCACCGGGTCACCCGCCGGTTGCGGCATCTCATTTCCGCCAGGATCGGAACACTGCCGCCGGGGAGCTCGTTGGTGATACGGGCACTACCACCGGCCGCGGACGCGTCCAGCGCGGAACTCGGTTCGGACCTCGACGCGTCGTTGCGGCGCCTCGGGCTGTCCGGGCAATCCGTCGTCACCGGGAAGTCCCGCCAGGCGCGACCCCCCGACAACGGATCTGCGGTGTAACGGCATGCGAGCCACCGAGAACGAGACCACCGAAGAGGCCCGGCCGGGCCCGGTGGCATGGGTACTGCTGCTGCCCATCAAGCTCTACCGCAAGGCGATCTCTCCTTTTCTTCCTCCGGCGTGCCGGTTCTACCCGAGCTGTAGTGCGTACGCCGTCGAGGCACTGACCCGGCACGGCGCCGGCCGCGGTGGTTATCTCGCGGCCCGGCGACTGCTGCGCTGCGGCCCGTGGACTCCGCCCGGCCGCGATCCGGTTCCCGAGACGTTCTCGTGGCGCCGCCGCCGACCTGAAACACCGATCGAGGAGTAGCTCAGTGCTCGACTTCATCTACTACCCCGTGTCCTTCATCTTGTGGTGTTGGCACAAGGTCTTCGGGCTCGTGTTCGGTGAGGCGAACGCGGTGTCCTGGATCCTCGCGATCATCTTCCTGACGTTCACCGTCCGCGGCATCATGTTCAAGCCGTTCGTGAACCAGGTCCGGTCGATGAAGAAGATGCAGGACTTCGCGCCGGAGATGAAGAAGGTCCAGAAGAAGTACGCCAACGACCGGCAGCGCCAGGCGATGGAGATGCAGAAGCTCCAGAAGGAGCACGGCGTCAACCCCCTGGGCAGCTGCCTTCCGATGCTGCTTCAGATCCCGGTCTTCATCGGTCTGAACCACGTCCTGCGGATGTTCACCATCAACCCGTACGGCGGACCGAAGACCGAGAACTACTTCTTCACCCAGTCCGGTGTCGAGTCCTACGTCAACGCCAAGCTGTTCGGCACCAACCTCGGTGAAGCCATCTACACCGGTGTCGGCGTGGTCAGCGGCGGCAACGCGCCCGCCGGTTTCCACTGGCACGTCGCCCCCGTCGCGATCCCGCTGATGATCGTCGCCAGCATCGCCACGCACCTCACCGCGCGGCACTCGGTCCAGCGTCAGAACCCCGAGTCGGCGACGCCGCAGACCGCGATGATGAACAAGCTGACGATGTACATCTTCCCGCTCGGTGTCCTCATCTTCGGTGCGCTGTTCCCGCTCGGTCTGCTCTTCTACTGGTTGGCCAACAACGGCTGGACCCTGATGCAGCAGCGTCTCGTCTACACGAAGATCGACAAGGAAGAAGAGGCCCGCAAGCAGGCCGAGAAGGAGAAGCGCGCGAACCTCGGCCCGAAGCCCGGCCAGAAGCCGACCGCGCCGCGTCCCGGTCAGAAGCCGGTCCAGCAGAAGAAGAACAAGCCGTCCTCCGGTGGTCAGGTCAAGAAGGCGGGCTCGCCTCACGGCTTCGCCCAGACCGCTCCCGCCGCGGAGAAGACGGACGCCAAGGACACGGCGACCGAGTCGTCTACGAACGGCTCGAAGGAGAACGGCACGGACGTGCCCGGTCTCATCTCGGACTCGACTAAGAAATCAGGCCGGAAGCGTCGCTGACGCCGATCCGGGCTGGAGAGGAGACTAAGAATGGCGGAGACGATCGACACGATCGACGCCGAGGAGAACAGCGCGGCCGGGACCGAGGACGTCGCTGACGAGACCGCTCGCAAGGGAGGTGTCGACGACGACGTCCTCGTGAAGGAGGGCGACATCGCCGGCGACTACCTCGAGCGGCTGCTCGACCTTCTGGACTACGACGGCGACATCGATCTCGATGTCGAGGCGGGCCGCGCGATCGTCAGCATCGACGGTGGCGAGGATCTGGAGAAGCTCGTCGGCCCGCGTGGCACCGTGCTCGAAGCGCTGCAGGAGCTGACGCGGCTGGCGGTCCAGCAGGAGACCGGTTCGCGGAGCCGGCTGATGCTGGACGTCGCGGGCTGGCGTGCGGACCGTCGCGAGGAGCTTCGCGAGCTCGGCCGCTCCACCGCGGAGACGGTGCTCTCCTCCGGTGAGCGCGTCCGGCTGCAGCCGATGAGCCCGTTCGAGCGGAAGGTCGTGCACGATGCGGTCGCCGCTGTCGACGGGGTCAAGAGCGAGAGCGAAGGAGAGGACCCGAAGCGCCGGGTCGTCATCTTCCCCGCCTGACGAGTTCTTTGAGCGAAGCGGCCCGCCGGTCATCCGGCGGGCCGCTTCCTTATCTATAGGGCACGGTCGCCGGGTCGCCGTCGCGGAGTGAATTACACGCGTGGCGTTTCACGTGAAACGCCACGCGTGGTCTCCGGGACGAGTGGAGTTGTCCACAGTTGCGGTCTGTCTCCCCGCTTTGCCCCCGGCGTCATGGACAATCAGTGGAGCGCGTTTCACGTGAAACGGCGTCGAGGTTGAGGGAGCGAGAGTGGGCTTGGACGGGGTCGCCGCATCGGTACGGAGCGCGGCGACGGAGGTGTTCGGAGACCGCGTCGAGCAAGCCGTCGGCTATGTCGAACTTCTGGAGCGTCACGGCGTCGAGCGCGGGCTCATCGGTCCCCGCGAGGTCGACCGGCTCTGGGAGCGGCACGTGCTGAACTCCGCCGTGATCGGCGAACGGATCCCCGGCGGCGCCCGCGTGGTCGACGTCGGGTCGGGCGCGGGGCTTCCGGGTGTACCGCTCGCCATCAGTCGACCGGACCTCGATATCGTTCTGCTCGAACCGATGGCTCGCCGGGTCGACTGGCTGGCCGAGGTTGCCGAGAAGCTGGAACTCCCCATCACCGTTGTCCGCGGGCGCGCGGAAGAGCGGCAGGTGCGCGAGGAGCTCGGTGGCGCGGACGTCGTCACCGCCCGGGCCGTTGCCCCATTGGCCCGGCTCGCGAGCTGGTGCCTTCCGCTTGTGCGTTCCCAAGGCGCTCTGGTCGCCCTCAAAGGAGCGAGCGCTGGAGAGGAAATCGAACGCGATCGCGCTGCCGTCCGGAAGGCCGGTGGCGGCGAGCCGGAGGTCTTCGAGTGCGGCACCAAGGTGCTCGAGGTCCCCAGCACGGTCGTCGTGATTCACCGTCTGCCTCCGAAACCGTCTCGGCCGCGCGGCAGGCGTAGCTAGTCCGGTTCCACGTGAAACAACGCAGAACGACGCCAACTTCCACTACAGAGGAGGTTCAAGACCGGTGACTCCCCCACCGTCCGACCCCGCGAGCACTGGCCGCGAACTCGGCTGGACGCCCATCGCCGAGGAAGCCGTCCGAGCCGCCAGCGTGCTGCACCCCAAGGAGGGCGCGCTCCCCCGGCCCGCCCGTCGGCGCGTGCTGACGGTCGCCAACCAGAAGGGCGGAGTCGGCAAGACGACGAGCACGGTGAACCTCGCCGCCGCCCTGGCCGTCCACGGGCTCAAGACGCTCGTGATCGACCTCGACCCACAGGGCAACGCCAGCACGGCACTCGACATCGACCACCGGTCCGGCACGCCGTCGATCTACGAGGTCCTGATCGGTGAGGTGTCGCTCGCCGAAGCGGCCGCGCAGAGCGAGCAGTCTTCGAACCTCTACTGCGTTCCCGCGACCATCGACCTCGCCGGCGCCGAGATCGAACTCGTCTCCATGGCGTCCCGCGAGATGCGGCTCAAGGAGGCGCTCTCGTCCGAGATCCTCGACGAGATCGGCGTCGACTACGTCTTCATCGACTGCCCGCCGTCGCTCGGTCTGCTGACCGTCAACGCGATGGTCGCCGCGCAGGAGGTGCTGATCCCGATTCAATGCGAGTACTACGCGCTCGAAGGTCTGGGGCAGTTGCTGAGCAACATCGAGCTCGTCCAGAAGCACCTGAACCGCGAACTCAGCGTCTCCACGATTCTGCTCACCATGTACGACGGCCGGACGAAGCTGGCCGATCAGGTGACGAACGAGGTCCGGAACCACTTCGGGGACACTGTTCTCAAGACGGTGATCCCGCGCAGTGTGAAGGTGTCCGAGGCGCCCGGGTACGGGCAGACGGTCCTCGCGTACGACCCGGGTTCACGGGGTGCGATGAGCTACGTGGACGCGGCGAAGGAGATCGCCCAGCGTGGGGCGGAGATGAAAGAAAGGAGCGGTACGGCATGAGTGAGCGCAGAGGGGGGCTCGGGCGCGGGCTCGCCGCCCTGATCCCCACCGGTCCGCCACCGGGCTCTGCGGCCCCGGCCGAGAACGGTTCCGCCGCGGTCCCCGCTCCTCCGTCCGGTCCGACCGGGCCGGACGACAAGGGCTGGTTCGCGGCCAACGGCGCTGCCGGTTCGCACGGTGGCGCGGTGGCCGGAGCGGTCTACCGCGAGGTGCCGGTCAGCCAGATCAAGCCGAACCCGAAGCAGCCGCGGCAGGTCTTCGACGAAGAGGCGCTCAACGAGCTCGAGCATTCGATCCGCGCGTTCGGGCTCATGCAGCCCATCGTGGTCCGGGAGCTCGGGCCCGACGAGTACGAGCTCGTCATGGGCGAGCGGCGGCTGCGCGCGTCTCAGCTGGCGGAGCTGGAGGCGATCCCGGCGATCGTCCGCCAGACCGCCGACGAGGCGATGCTGCGCGACGCGCTGCTCGAGAACATCCACCGCGTTCAGCTCAACCCGCTCGAAGAGGCGGCCGCGTATCAGCAGCTGCTCGACGAGTTCGCGGTCACGCACGAGGAGCTGGCCGGCCGGATCGGACGTAGCCGCCCGGTCATCACGAACACGATCCGCTTGCTCAAACTCCCCCTCGCGGTCCAGCGACGGGTCGCCGCCGGCGTGCTTTCGGCCGGGCACGCACGGGCGTTGCTCTCACTCGAGGACGCTGAAAGTCAGGAAGAGCTGGCCGCACGGATCGTCGCGGAGGGCATGTCGGTCCGCGCGACCGAGGAAGCCGTCACGCTCAAAAAGAGCGAGAAACCGGCCAAGCCGAAGCCCGCTCCTCGCAAGCCGATCCAGGCACCGGGTCTCCAGGAACTGGCGAACCGGCTTTCGGACCGGTTCGACACCCGGGTGAAGGTCGACCTCGGCCGCCGGAAGGGCCGGATCACCCTCGAATTCGGGTCGGTTGACGATCTTGAACGCATCGTCGCGCTCATGGATCAAAATCAGGCAAATCAGACACCAGAAACCGATTAGGGATCACCCCAGGTCGTTTTGTCACGGTGACGATTGCGGAGCGCTGAGAACGGAGTCACGCTGAGTGGTTGAGATGTTTCCCGTGAAACGGATCGAGGAGGAGTCGGCGAGCGAGCTTTCCCTCGTGCGCTTTCAGAGCCCAACGCGCGACAAGCGAGGGAACTTCACCGGCGTCTTCGGTCTCGTCAACGGCCTCGCTCGAGCCGGTCGCCTCACCGCCGAGCAAGAAGCGTTTCGCCGGGCGAACAACGACTGGTATGACGCGAACTTCATCAACCCGGCACACAGCGATCCGAGCGTTTACGACGCGGCGGTGAACCCCGGCGCCGCGGCGTGGTTCAAAGCGACCGCCCGCGTCTTCATCGAGCGGGTCGACGGCTACCTCTCGATTCTGAAGGCGCACGAGGTTCCGTGCGAGACCGTCCGGTCGGCGGACCCCGGGGTGGTCATCTACGAGGACGCCTATCAGATCGTGGCGGTAGCGCGGAAATGAAAAAGGGGACTCGCCCGTCCCGGGCAAGTCCCCTTCGTCGAATCCGGTTCAGCTCTTGCGGGAAACCGCTCGTCCGACGAGGTCGGCGAAGACCGATCCGAGCGTGGCGCCGCCGGCCTCGATCGCCATCGGCACCGTCGAGGTCTCGGTGAGGCCCGGCGACAGGTTCACCGCGAGGAAGTAGACCGTGCCGTCCTCGGCGACCATCGCGTCGGTCCGCGAGATGTCGCGAAGCCCGAGTTGCCGGTGCGCGGCGACGGCCAGTTCGCTGACCGCCTTGGCGGCCTCGTCGGAGATCCGCGCGGGGGTGAAGAAATCGGTCAGCCCGGCGGTGTAGCGAGCCGTGTAGTCGTACACGCCGCTCTCCGGCACGATCTCGACTGCGGGCAGGGTCTCAGGTCCCGCTTCGCCTTCGATGACCGTCACGGCCACTTCAACGCCTTCTATGTACTTTTCGGCGAGAACGGTGTCGCCGTACGCGAAGCAGCCGACCATGGCGGCGGGCAGGTCCGCGGCCTCCTTGACGACCTGGGTGCCCAGTGCCGAACCGCCCTGGTGGGGCTTGAGGATCAGGGGCAGGCCCAGTTTTTCGACCATCGCGTCCAGTACGGCCTGCGCGCCGAGTTCGCGGAAGATGCTGTGCGGCAGCACGACCCAGTCCGGCGTGGTGAAGCCCGAATTGGCGACCAGGGCCTTGGCCGTCGGCTTGTCCCACGCGCGTCGGCAGCCCTGCGAGCTGGTACCGACGTACGGCACGTCCAGCATTTCCAGCACCGTCTGCACCGAGCCGTTCTCCCCCTCACCACCGTGAAGGGCGACGACGGCCGCGTCGGGGCGCTGGGTGCGAAGACGTTCGAGCAGGCTTGCGTCGGTGTCCCACTCTTCGACGAGGAGACCCTCCTCCCGCAGCGCGGCGGAGAGCCGGCGTCCGGAGCGGAGAGAGACGTCGCGTTCGTGGGAAAGTCCGCCTGCGAGCACGGCAACGGTGCGGTCGACCACCGAGGACTCCTTTGTGTCTATGGGGACGCCCGGTCGATCAGACCGTGTCCGGAGAGGGGTTCTGCGGCCCCGAGATCGAGCGTGGGCTCACGTTACCGAAGGTACGCGCGAGGTCCATTTCGGACTCGAGCACCGCGGCGAGCCGCCGGACGCCTTCGCGGATCCGCTCGGGCGTCGGGTAGCAATAGGAAAGTCGGAGCTGTCTGCTGCCGAAACCGTCGGCATAGAAACCGGTTCCGGAGGCGTAGGCGACCCGGGCGGTGACGGCCCTCGGCAGCATCGCCTTCGTGTCGACGCCTTCGGGGACGGTCATCCAGACGTAGAAACCGCCGTCGGGTTTGGTCCAGGTGCAGCCATCCGGCATATGCTGATCGAGCGCGGACAGGATCGCGTCCCGGCGCTCCCGGTAGTTTTCGCGGAAGGTCTTGATCTGACCCATCCAGTCGTGAGTCGAGAGGTATCGCGACACGATCAACTGGTTAAGCGTCGGCGGACAAAGGGTCGCGGACTCGGCCGCGAGCACCAGTTTCTCCCGGACGGCGTGCGGTGCGAGCACCCAGCCGACCCGCAGGCCGGAGGCGAAGGTCTTCGAGAACGAGCCCAGGTACACGACGTTGTCGGGGTCGATCGAGCGGAGCGACGGGTACGTCTGGCCACTGAAGCCGAGCAGGCCGTACGGATTGTCCTCGACGATGAGGATGTCGTGCTGGCGACAGATCTCCACGATCTCGGCGCGGCGTTCGACGGCCAGCGTGACGCCACCGGGGTTGTGGAAGTTCGGAATCGTGTAGAGGAATTTGACCCGCCGGCCCGCCTTTTTCGTCTCCGCGAGGGCGGCGCGCAGTCCTTCGGGGACCAGACCGTGGTCGTCCATCGCGACGTGGACGACGTCCGCCTGGTACGCGGCGAACGAGCCGAGCGCGCCGACGTACGACGGTCCTTCGGCGATGACGACATCGCCCGGGTCGCAGAACAGCCGGGTGACCATGTCGAGGCCCATCTGGGAGCCGACGGTCACGACGACGTCGTCCGGGTGGGCCTTGATGCCCTCGAGGGCCATGACCTCGCAGATCTGTTCGCGCAGCGCCGGGACGCCGTGCGCGGAGCCGTACTGGAGCGCGACCAAACCTTCTTCGGCGATGAGTTCGCCGACCTGCGTGGACAAGGTGTCCAACGGAAGAGCGGCGAGGTTCGGCATCCCGCCGGCGAGCGATACCACCTCGGGGCGACTGGCGACCGCGAACAAGGCCCTGATCTCGGAAGCAGTCATTCCGGCCGTACGCGCGGCGTAGCGGTCGAGATGCGGGTCGAGGTTGTGTCGGCCGGCCTGTGGCCGGACAGGGCGGTTCTCGGTCATCAGGCGCTTCACCCGTGCTTCGAAGTGGACATAGTCGCTACCGACTGGTAGTTCCATCGAGTGTAACCACCCTCCCTTGTGGGGCCCTGGCCTTCCGGTGTTCATCACATCGGCCTATCCTCGGTCTGGACCCCTTCAGCGAGCCGTGCTCGGGACAGGGCTGAGTCGGGTGTCGTCGTTCAGGGAGGTTTGTCGGTGTCGCGTCGCGTCGTGGGCGTAACCCTGGACAACCTCGAACATCTGCCCAAGAGCTGCCGCCGCTGCGTGTACTGGGAGCTGGCGCCGCATCTGAAGGCACAGGCCGAGGAATACGGCGCGACAGAGGTCGAAAAGGAAGCCTGGGTCTCCAGCGTGCTGCTGGAGTGGGGTTCCTGTGGCCGGATCGTCTACAGCGACACCTTGCCCGTCGGCTTCGTGCTCTACGCGCCGCCGAACGCCGTGCCGCGTTCGCTGGCCTTCCCCACTTCACCGCCCGGACCGGACGCGGTCCTGCTGACCGCCTTCCAGGTCCTCCCCGAATTCCAGGGCGGCGGACTCGGCCGGATGCTGGTGCAGGCCGTCGCGAAGGATCTGACGAAACGCGGTGTCCGCGCGATCGAGGCCTTCGGTGACGCCAAGCCCGACGAGACCGATCCGGACGGCGGGCACAGTTGCGTGCTGCCTGCCGCGTTCCTGCAGAGCGTCGGGTTCAAGACCGTGCGGCCTCATCCGCGGTGGCCGCGGCTGCGGCTGGAACTCCGGTCGGCGATCTCGTGGAAGGAAGACGTGGAGGCGGCTCTCGAACGGCTGCTCGGCCAGGTCTCCATCACCACCGCCGAGCCGAGCATGGGTCGCGCCTGAGCTTCGCCTTCCCGGAGGGTTCGAATCCGGTTGCGATGAAAGCGTCCTTCATTGCGAAATTCGCTATGAAAGGCCCCTTTATTGCGCGGCCCTAGCAGAGTTTTCGGGCGCGCGCAGCGGCCATCCCCCACCCTGGGGACAGCTGTGGGTAACCCGCCGAGTTATCCACAGATCCCTGATAGGAGCGGTGGAAAATCTGTGGATGGGTAGGCTGGACCTGGGGACGCCCCCCGGGAAGGGCGGGGGCTGCGCACCGCGTGGGGCTAGGGGTGGCGTGGTCCGGGGAGAGGGCACACAACCGGTTGTGCCGAGAGTGTCGGCAGGGGATTGTGCGCCCGCGTGCGGGTGTGGAGGACTGGCTACTCCGCTTTGGCGAGTTCGTGGGCCAGGACGTCGGCGAAGGTGAACGTGCCGGTCGGCTGGTCCCCTTCACCGAGGAGGTAGAGGCGCTTCACGGCGACCAGGATGCCTTCGGCGACGACGTCGCGGAAAGCCGGGTCGGCGAGTTTGCGGCTGTCCTCCGGGTTGGTCAGGTAGCCGATCTCGATCCGCACCGCCGGGCAGCGGGTGCGGGTGAAGATCTCCCAGGTCTTGTAGTGCGTGCGGCAGTCGAGCATGCCCGTCCGGACGGCCAGCTCACGCTGGATGAAGCCCGCGAGAAGCTCACCGACGGTCGAGGTGGTGCCGTTGCCGGTGCCGAAGTGGAAGCTCGCCACCCCCTGCGCCTTGGGCGAGGGGTTCTGGTCGTTGTGCAGCGAAAGGAACAGGTCGGCGCCCGCCTCGTTGGCGAACTTCGCGCGTTCACCTTCGCTGGGGCTCTGGTTCGGGCCGCGCGAGATCAGCGCCTCCATACCCGTGGCCTTCATCCGGCCTTCGAGCCGTCGCGCCAGATCCCAGGCGAGGTCCGCTTCGCGCAGGCCACCGGCGACGACACCGAGGTCTTCGCCGCCGTGGCCCGGGTCGATCACGATGCGCTTGCCGCGCAGCCGGGGGCCAGCCTGGCGCACCTGCTCCTGCTCACGCAGGAAGACGGGGCGGCCGCCGCGGGCCCGCGGCGAGGAAAGACGGTGCAGTTCGCGGATGGTGGCCGGACCGCAGATGCCGTCGGCGACCAGGCGCATGTCGCGCTGGAAGGTCTTGAGCGCGCGTTCGGTCTGCGCACCGAAATGCCCGTCCGGGCGGCCGGCGTCGAAACCGAGTTCGGTCAGCCGCTCCTGGAGGGCGAAAACGTCGTCGCCGTGCACCGGCGCCGCGAACATGTAGGCCAGCGGCCTGCTCCCCAGGTGGAAGCTGGCGCCACGGAGTGCTTGGTAGGTCGCCGGGCCCACCAGGCCGTCGGTGATGAGCCCACGACGCTGCTGGAACGCCCGCACGGCGTGTTCCATAGGCGTGTCGAAGACCTCGTACTCCCCGGATTCGGTCACCGGCGGGAGCAGATCCATCGCCGCAAGCGTGGACCTGATCTCGGCGACGTCCGGCCCGGCGTCACCGCGGCGGAGTACCCGCATGCACTCCTCGCTCTTCCCTTGGGGCACCGAATCGAGCTCGATGCACGACGTGAAAACTCTGCGGGGCGAACCCCGGTGCTCTATTGTGCCCTGTGAACTCTCGGTGAGCGCGGAGGCCCGGTCAGTGCGTCGACTCCTCGTTCGTGAAACCCGGTCGAGCGCCATGATCATGTTGCCGTGACGACCTGAAGTACCCGGTCGGCGGAACGACGAAACCCGGAGCCTTGGCAGGCCCCGGGTTTCGGCAGGTGAACGCGAGATCAGAGGACGTCGGCGAGGTCCGAGAGCAGCGCGGCCTTCGGCTTGGCGCCGACGATCTGCTTCACCGGCTTGCCGCCCTGGAACAGGATCAGCGTCGGGATCGACATCACCTGGTAGTCACGCGCAGTGTTCGGGTTGGCGTCGATGTCGAGCTTCGCGATGGTCAGCTTTTCGCCGTGCTCCGCCGCGATCTCGTCGAGCACCGGGGCGACCATCTTGCACGGACCGCACCACGTCGCCCAGAAGTCGACCAGGACGGGCTTCTCACTCGTCAGCACGTCGTCGACGAACGACTTGTCGGTCACCTTCACGGTGTTGCTCATGGTGTCTCCTCTGGGGTGGTGAACGGGGTGCTGTGGAGTCAGTTGGCGGAGGCGCCGTAGCCGCCGCCGACCAGCTCGGGGGTTTCCTGCGCGGCCTCGACACCGGCGTGTTCCGCCAGCCATCGTTCCGCGTCGATCGCGGCGGCGCAGCCCGAACCCGCGGCGGTGATCGCCTGCCGGTAGGTCCGGTCGACCAGGTCGCCGGCCGCGAACACGCCGGGCAGGTTCGTGTAGGAAGTGCGGCCCTGGGTGAGCACGTAACCGTCCTCGTCGAGGTCCACCTGACCGCGCACCAGTTCGCTGCGCGGGTCGTGGCCGATCGCGACGAAGAAACCCGTCACGTCCAGCTTCGACTCCTCGCCGGTCACGGTGTCCTTGAGCTTGAGGCCCTCGACCTTGCCGTCACCCTCGACCTCGGTGATCTGCTTGTTGAGCGCCCACTTGATCTTCTCGTTCTCGCGGGCGCGCTCCAGCATGATCTTGGAGGCTCGGAACTCCTCGCGGCGGTGGACGATCGTGACGGACTTGGCGAACTTCGTCAGGAAGGTCGCCTCCTCCATCGCGGAGTCGCCGCCGCCGGCGACCACGATGTCGTGATCGCGGAAGAAGAAACCGTCGCAGGTGGCACAGGCCGAAACACCCCGGCCGAGCAGTTCCTGCTCACCCGGGACGTTCAGATAGCGCGCCGCGGCGCCCATCGAGAGCACGACCGCGCGGGCCGCGTAACGCTTGCCGTTCGCGAAGACGTACTTGACCTCACCGGTCAGCTCGACGGACTCGACGTCCTCCTGCCGCAGGTCGGCGCCGAAACGCTTGGCCTGCTCGCGCATTTCTTCCATGAGGTCGGGGCCCTGGATGCCTTCGCGGAAGCCGGGGAAGTTCTCGACCTCCGTCGTCGTCATCAACGCACCGCCGAACTGAGTGCCCTCGAACACCAACGGTTCAAGCTGCGCTCGTGCCGCGTAGACAGCGGCGGTGTACCCCGCAGGACCAGATCCAATGACGATCAGGTTCCTGATCTCCTCGGCAGCCACCCGTGACCTCCGCTCGTAGTGACCTGTTCACCAGGCTCAACACGATCGTAGGTGCCGGTGTTCCCGCCCGTGACCGCCGCTACTTCTCCACGCTTGCGGCGGCACTGAGATCCGACCTCTAGCGCCGCTAGGAAAACTAGCGCGATAGCAAAGGTCCCTCGCTCCCCCGAAATGGGGCTGGTGGGGAGCGAGGGACCGATGAGGTTCCGGACCGGCTACTTCTGTCCGATGATCTTGTCGAAGAGGAGAGCCGGGTTGCCGGGGCCGCAGTCGGCGCCGAACGCGACGATGCGGAACTGGGCGAGTTTGCCTGTGGTGTAGATCACCATCACGCCGTCCTTGCCCGCGACGTTCACCGGCCGGATGCCTTCCGGGCGTACGTCGGGGTCCAGTCCGGCGGCCGCGACACAGGCGTCGAGCCGTTCTTCGGTCTTCAGCGAGCCGAAGTCACGGACGCCGATCGCCTTGCCGACGAGGGCTTCCGCTCCGCCGCCGTCTCCGCCGACCGAAGGGCCAGTGGGTGCGGGCGGGGGCTGCGCGACACCGCCGGGCGTCGTCTGCTGCGTGGTGGGCACGACGATCGCGACGGCGGCGATGGCCGCCGCGGCCACGGTCGCTATCCCGGCGCCCCAGCCGATCCGCTTGTTCCGTTTCCGCCGTGCTGCCGCGAGGTCCACCACCGGGGCCACCTGCGCCTGCTGTGCTTGAGGTGTGCCTTGAAACGCAGGCGTCGCCCGCATTTCGGCGGCCAGTGCCGCGTCGAGCCGGGCCGCGAACTCCGCGGGCATGGGCGCGACCGGTTCGTTCGCGAGTTCCGCGAGGTCGGCCGTGGTCGCTTCGAGTGCTTCGATGATCGCCAGTGCTTCGGGGTCGGCGTTCACCAGCGGCCACAGCTCGGCCGCCTCCCGCTCGTCCAGCACACCTGCGTGCAGGTCGGCGAGCACATCGACAGACCACGGCGGACCGACGGTCCCACCGATCCCCCTGCTCTCGTCTGTCATCGTCCCTCCCCGTCACCCGGCGTGCCCTGAGGACGCCTGGCACCCCGTTGCGGGGTAGCGCGCTCTCGTTTGCTTTCGTGAGTTGGGACGTTCGCAATCGCATCGGGGTTCCGCAGATGTCCGAGAACCTTCGCGAGCTTTCCGCGACCTCGGGCACATCTGCTCTTGACCGTGCCCTCCGCGATGCCGAGCATCTTCGCCGTCTCAGCGACGGAGTATCCCTCGACGTCGACCAACACGATCGGGGCACGTTGCTCTTCGGGAAGCTGGTCGAGGGCTTCCTTCACCACCAGGCTGGTCTCGCGCTCGGACATCGAGTCGCGCGGCGAGGCCGGCTCGTTGAACTGCCCGGTCTCGGGCAGCGGGACGGTCGGTCTGGCCTTGCCCCGCCGGATGCGGTCGAGGCACGCGTTCACGACGATGCGGTGCAACCACGTCGTGACCTGCGATTCGGCGCGGAAATTGCCCGCTGCGCGGAACGCGGAGATGAAGGCGTCCTGCAGGGCGTCCGCGGCTTCTTCCGGATCCCGCACGGTGCGCAGGGCCACTGCCCACATGCGGTCTCGATGTCGCTGGACCAGTTCACTGAACGCGTGCGGGTCCCCGGCGGCATGGGCCGCTATGAGATCCGCGTCCGTGGGAGCTGCAGCTGTCACTCGGGAGAGCCTACTGACCCCTTGATCTGCGTCACCCCGCAGGCAGGAACGTCAGCTCTTTGATTTCGGTGATGAACTTGCCTTCGTCATTTTCACCCAGCTGAGTGATCCAGATGATGAAGTACTGACCCTGCTGTGGCTGCTGCAACGCGATGGTCGATTCACCCGCCGCGAGTTCCCCGCTGCCGACGACCTTTGTCTCGTCGAGCTTCGGGTTCTTCTTGTCGGCGGTGCGGATCTCGACCTTCGAGCCGGGGCTTCCTGCGTCGATCTTGATCTGGCTGAGGTTGATCGGATCCTTGAAGGTCATGATCAGCCCGACGCCGTCCTTGAGTACCGGCAACTGCTTGTCGTACTCGTCGGTCTTCCACGCGGTGCCCGCGTCGCCGTCGGTCGTGTTCTTGGCGCGGCCTGGGCTGTCGCCCCTGCTGCCCGGGTTGAACACGGCGACCGCGGAGGGCTTCACCGCCGCGCCGACGCCGGGAGGCGCGGGCGGTTGCTGACCCGGCGGGGGTTGCTCGCCCGGAGGCGGTGTGACCTGTGAAGACGGCGACGCGGCGACGTTGATCTGCGGACCACTGGACTTCGATTCGCCCTGGAACAGGTTGATCAGCATCATCCCGCCCCAGGCGAGGATCACCACGGTGGCGACGACCAGCACGGTCACGCCGAACGCGAGCTTCTTGCGCCGCGCGACGTCCTTGACCGGTTTTTTCGTCGTCCAGACGGTGCCGTCCGGTTCGGCGACCGCTTCGTCTTCGCCGACGGCTTTGATCAGCTGGGTGCGTTCCTCGGCTTCGGCGACCTGGTCCAGCACACGCAGGATGGCCGCGCTGGTGCGGATGCCGCCGTGGCCGCCGTCCTCGATGGTGCGGACGGCGAGTGAGGACAGCTCGACCGGGACCGTCGGGACCAGCGAACGCGGCGGGATGACCCGTCCGTTCGGCGAAAGCGGCGCGGCGGGGATCGCGGCTGGACCGCCGGGCAGCGCCCAGCGGCCGGTCAGGAGCAGGTAGAGGACCGCGCCGAGCGCCTTGACGTCGTCGCGAAGGGTCGCTTCGGGAAGCGGGCCGGGGAAGGCGAGCTTCAGCGCGCCGTCCGGGGTGAGCCGCAGCCGTTGCGGATGGTCGAGGCCGAGAACGAGACCGTTCTGATGGGCGTGGTCGACGGCTTCCGCCAGCGCCTGCACCATCCTGGCCGCCGCGGCGGGCGCGACCGGACGCTGCGCCACCAGGTCGACCAGGTCGCTGCCCTTGGTCCATTCCGCGACGACGACACCGAGCAGACCTTCGCTCGAGGTGACGCCGCTGCCGAGACTGAGCACGTCGAGGACGCGGGCGACCCCGCCGTGACCGAACTTCGAGGCGTGCGCGGCACGCTCCAACGTCCGGCGCGCGAGCCTCGCGGCTTCCGCGTCCGCCGGGTCACCGACCAGCAGCGTCAGCGCGACATCCCGCTTCAGCTGCCCGTCGCGGGCACGCCAAAGGTGCGCGGCGGCTCGTTCGTCCACCCCGAACTGTGCGAGCAGGCGATACCGGCCGTCACCGACGACCCGGCCAGGGGCCAGCGACCCGCTTTGGGCCCGGATGCCCACCTGGCTCGCCTCCCCTGCCTGTTCGCTCCGTCTCGTATCCACCGCACTCTCCCGCGTAGCTCCCACCCCGAGAGTACCCAGAATACGACGCGTGAACGCGCGCCATCCGTGCGTGAATCGTTACCCGCGCTTGATCAACCGGGTGATTCTGGCCGTGGCGGGCTTCAATTCCTCGACCTTCAGGGCCATGAGCACGCCGAACGACACGACGATCCCGACCACCGTCTGCAGGAGAAGTTTCACCCAGGCATGGAAAGTAGGCCCGAACGAGTCAGGGACGATCTGCCCGGCGAGCCAGGCCGCGCCGACCCCGAGCACACTCGCGACGACCGTGAAGAGGATCACCCCGAGAACCCGCTTGCTCCGGAGGTTTCCGAGGGTCACCCACAGCCAAACCTGGCCGAGGATCGCGCCGACGACGAACGTGAGGCCGTTGACCATCATCACGCCGAGCACGATGTTGTCCGGCGACAGCAGCGCGGGGCACAGGTACAGCAGCGGCACCTTCACCACGGTCATCACGATCATGATCAGCACCGGCGTCCGCGCGTCCTTCATCGAGTAGAAGACCCGCATCTGCAGCATGACCAGCGCGTACGGCAGCAGCGCGAACGCGGAGATGGCCAGCGCCTCGCCCATCCGCGACGCGTTCTCGACCGTGCCCTTGCCCAAGGTGAACAGTGCGATGCCGACCGAACCGCCGACGACGGTCATCACCGCGGAGATCGGCAGGAGGGTCACCGTCGAGAGGCGCGACGCGTAGGAGAGGTCGCCGATCAGCTTCTTGTGGTCGCCGTCGGCGGCCGCGCGGCTCATCCTCGGCATGATCGCGGTCAGCAGCGAGACACCGATGACGCCGTACGGCAGCTGGAAGAGCAGCCACGCGTTGCTGTACGCGGTCACACCGCCTTGTGAGCCGCTGGTCAGAACACGGGTGGTGATCGTGTAACCAACCTGGCTGACCGCGACGTAGCCGACGGTCCACAGGGCGAGCCCGCCGAACTCCTTCATGCGCTTGTCGATGCCCCAGCGCCATTTGAACTTGAACCCGGACCGGAGCAGCGGCGGGATCAGCAGCACCGACTGCGCCACGATGCCCGCGGTCACGCCGAGGCCGAGCGTCATCAGCTTCGGGTCGGTGATCGACACGGGGTCGGTCGAGATGTTCCCCGGCATGATCCAGACCACGAGGATCGTGAAGATGACGACCAGGTTGTTGATCACCGGCGCCCAGGCTGTCGGGCCGAAGATGTGCTTCGCGTTCAGGATCGCCGAGAGCAGCGCGAACACGCCGTAGAAGAAGATCTGCGGCAGCAGCAGGTACGCGAACGCGGTGACCAGTTCCGGATTCGCCTGGCCCTTGTCGTCGACGTACAGCTTGGTGATCAGCGGTGCCGCGATGACGGCGACGGCCGTGCCGACGACGAGCAGCGTGCCCGCCACCGTGACCAGCCGCTGCGTGTAGGCCTCGCCGCCGTCCTTGTCGTCCTGCGACCGCACGAGCAGCGGGACGACGAGACTGGAGAGCACACCGCCCATCAGCAGTTCGAAGATGATGTTCGGCATCGTGTTGGCGACGTTGAACGAGTCGTTCTCGACCTGGGCGCCGATGGCGGCGACCAGCAGCAGCTTCCACGCGAAGCCGGTGATCCGGCTGATCAGCGAGGCGATCGCCATCCGGCCGCTGGACTTCGCGATCGACGGCGCCTTCGCCGGGGCGGCGACGTCCTGTTCACCGGTGTCCCCCGGCCGCGGTTTGACCAGCGGCGCGTCCTTGATCGCCGGCATGACCTGCGTGGCGAGCTGGTCGTACGGGCGGAGGACGTCGGGGTCGGCGACCGGCCAGCGCGATCCCATCGGGACACCGGGCGTGCGCGGGATGAACCGCGTCGCGTCGGGTTCGTCGCGCCGGTCCACCTGCCACGGGCGGACCGGTGGCGGCTGACGGCGTCCTCGATGAGGCGGGGGCGGTGTCTGGTTGAGCGCCTGCGGCGCCGTCGGCGGACGGCGCTGTGGTGGATTCTGGGGCGGATTTTGGGACGGCTGCGGCAGCGACGGTGCCGCAGGCGGCGGGACCGGCTGACGCCGGGTCGGCGGAGGCGGCGTCGACTGCGACGGCGGCGTCGCGGGCGGAGGGGCCTTCCGCAGGGGTTTCTTGGGCGGCGCCTGGTTCGGTGCCGGCGGATTCTGCGGTGGATTCTGGGGCGGCCTCAGCCGCCGTGTCTCGTCGTCGGGACGGCCGACCACCCGCGGACGGCGACCGTCCACCGGCTGCGGAGGAGGCGGTGGCACGGACGGCGGGGGCCCGGCAGGCGGAGGAACGGACGGCGGTGGCACCGCCCGTCGCGGGCGCTCACCGCGTTCGGGCGGGAGCTGCGGAGGCGGCTGACGGCGTTCCCCGCGTTCAGGGCGCTCGGGGCGTCCTGAACGCTCCGGACGGCGTACCGGGCCATCGGTGCGGCGGGGCGGCGGGGGCGGCGTACCTTCGCGCCGGGGACGGCCTGCACGCTCGGGCGGTACACCCGGCTCTCGTTCCAACGTGCGCCCAATCCTCGGTGCTCGACTACCTGATGCCCGGTGGCATCGTTCGACCCAGGGTAATCGGCAACGGCCTGAAACACTTAAACCTGTGCGTCCTCGGTCACACGTGGGGCGGTGTCGTTCGCCCGATCGGCCCGCGAGTCCTTGATCCTGCGGTAGATCCGACGGGACGAGAGCAGCAGCAGCGCGCCCGCCGCGGTCAGCGTGATGATGATGGTGATCGCGCCGTACTCCGTCGAGGTCAGCTCGAACCGCGCGTCGGAGCCGAGCTTGGTCCCGTCGGGCGTGGTCAGGGTGACGTCGACGCTGAACCGGCCCGCTCGCAGCGCCTCGACCGGGATCAGCTGGTTGACGGCGCCGTAGGCCGGGACGGTCCGCTCCGGGACCGCTTCGGTCGGGCGCAGGCCCACGTTGTTCTTCAGCACGGTGCGGACGTTGACGCCGACCGGCAGGCCGTTGGTGATGTACGCCGGCAGCGGCGACGCGCCGGAGGCCAGCGCGATCGTCTGCTTCGGCCGCTCCACGGTCACCTGGCTGCGGATCGCCTCGAGATCCCCGCGGGCGTTCCCGGTGACGATCCCGGCGTCCGCGCCGTTCCACGACAGCGACGCGGCTCGGATGAGGGCGAGCCGGACCGGGGCGATCACGTCGGCCGGATTCACCCGTTTGGTCGCATCCATCGTCATCGCCGACGACAGGCCCAGCGTCTCGTTGTCGAGCTGGGACATCTTCGCGGTGACGTCACCGCTGGTCGCGGCCGTGAGGTCCTGCGGGTCGTAATTGACCGTCGCGGTCCCGGAAGGGCTCTCGCCGAGCAGATCGGGCAGTGGCGTCGACTTGGCGAGACCGGCGGCGTAGAAGTCGCCCATCCGCTCCAGGAACGTGGTGAGCTCGGGGCCGGTCTCGTCCCAGTGCCGCGGCGGTGCGATCAGCAGGCGCGAACGCTCCTGCCCCGCGGTCTGCCCGCCGAGCCCGGCCCGGAACGCGATCGCGCCGAGCCCGTTCTGGGTGGACACCGATCCGTCCAGTGCGGAGGCGATCAGCGCGTCGATCGGCTGCGCGCGCAGGTCCGTTCCTTCGATCGAGACCGCGCTCGAAACCGGGGAATCGGACTGGAGCTTGCCCGAGTCGGTCAGCACGGTCTTCACGCCTGCCTTGCCGAGCGCCTCGACGGTCTGCGAGTCGAGGGCGCCGCCGGGCCAGAGCACGCCGTCCTGCGGCTGGATCCCGAGCAGGTTCTTGATCGTCGCCGCGCCGCCGATCGCACTGGCCAGCAGCGCGGTGTCGGTGGCGTCCCCGGCGCGGACCTTCGTCAGCGCGGTGAGGTCGGCGTCGGCGAACGGGAGGGTGACCACGCATCGGCCCGCGACCAGTGCCTTCAGCTGGCCGAGCCAGTTCTTCGCGGTTTCGACGCCCTTGCCGGGAACAGGCCCGCTCCCGGTGGCCACCTGGTAGCCGCGGGTCATCCCGTCCACGGTCGCGACGAGATCGGGGTCGATGGCCAGGCACAACGACGACGAGACCTTCGTGTCGGCCTCGGCCGCGCGCGCCGCCGCGACCAGCGAGTCCAGTCGTCCGCCGGTACCCAGCTCGCCTGCCAGCCGCTCGTCGGACAGGGTCAGCGGACCGCCGAGCGGGGACGAGACGACGTGCACGGTGCTGTTCGCGATCGGCCACAGCAGGCTGGTGGACGGCGCGGACGGCGGACGCGACGCGGGCGCCTTGCCGGGGACGCCGAGCACCGGCATCAGCAGGCTGACCGCCGCGAGCCGTTCCGGACCGCCGAAATCCGGGGTGCCGTTGACGTTGACCAGCAGCGGATACACCCCGGGCCGCGGGAACTGCAGCTTCGAGGACTGTCCGAGCGGGACGGCCAGGTTCAGCCCGGCGCTCTGCCCCGGCTCCAAGGAGTCCGGCGCGAGGTCGACGAAGTCCGTGGCCGAGAGGTCCTTGAACTTGCCGCCGCCGAGCACGTCGCTGATCTGCTGCTCGGTCTGGAGCCGGGTGCCCAGCTGCAGCCGCACGCCGAGTTTGCTGATCCGCCGGTCGCCGATGTTGGTGACGCGGCCGGTGATGGTGAGCGACGTCGAGGTCGTGGTGACCACACGGGGGTTGAGCTGGTCGAGGTCCACGCGCAGCCGGGGCTGTTCCTGGGCCTGCGCGACCGCGCCGAACAACGCGGGCAGAGCCAGGAACAGGATCGACAGGACAGTGGCGGCGAGCCGCTTCACTCAGGTGCTCCCTCGGCGGTTCGTGCGTTGCTGCGCGAAGAGTTCTTTGGCCTTCCGGACCAGCTTGCGCTCGTCGGAGTAGGCGAGCTTGGTCTCCAGCTCGGCGAGCGGTACCCAGGCGACCTCGGTCACCTCGACATCCTCGTCCGAAAGTTCGCCGCCGGTGGATTCCAGGATGAAATGGTGCACCGTCTTGTGCACCCGCCGTCGCTCGGCCACGAACCAGTAGTCGATGGTGCCGAGCGGCTGGAGGACCTGCGCGGAGATGCCGGTCTCCTCCTTCACCTCCCGCACCGCGGTCTGCTCCACCGTCTCCCCGTCCTCGATATGGCCCTTCGGCAGCGACCACAGCAGTCTGCCGTGCCTGTCGAGCCGCCCGATCAGCGCGGCGTTGGCCCGTTCGGCGTCGACGACGAGTCCACCGGCCGAGGTTTCGTCGACCGTGGTCAGCCGCCTGCCCCGCCTGCGCCTCCGCCGGCGGCCCGGCTTCGAAGCGCCGGAGCGGCCGGCTGATCCAGACATGCTGCGATGCTAGAGCAAACGGCGGTACGGGTACGCTGGCTCACCGTGCCCGTGTTGGGCCGGGTCGTAGTAAGTACATCCAAATCGTGGTGGGATTGTCGTGAACAAGGTGGTCGCCGGGCAGGCGGTTGCGGGGAAGAGCACTGCGATGCAGAACGCCGTGGCGGAGCTGATGCGGATCTCCCCGTTGGCGGATGAGCTCGCGAAGCTCTTCGCCAAGGCCGGTTACAGCCTGTACCTGGTCGGCGGAAGCGTCCGCGACATGATGCTCGACAGGCTGTCGAGCGATCTCGACTTCACCACCGACGCGCGGCCGGACCAGGTACTGAAGATCGTCAGCGCCTGGGGTGACGCGGTGTGGGACGTCGGTATCGCGTTCGGCACGGTCGGCGTGACCAAACAGGGCATGACCCTGGAGATCACGACGTTCCGCGCCGACAGCTACGACCGCGTCGGCCGCAACCCCGAGGTCACCTTCGGCGACAGCATCGAGGGCGACCTGCTCCGCCGTGACTTCACGGTCAACGCGATGGCGATCGACCTGGCGAACCAGACCTTCGTCGACCCGCACAACGGGCTGCAGGCGCTGCAGGACAGGGTGCTCGACACGCCCGCGACCCCGCAGGAGTCCTTCGCCGACGACCCGCTGCGCATGCTGCGTGCCGCGCGTTTCTCCGCGCAGCTCGGGTTCACCGCGGCGCCGCGGGTGATCGACGCGATGACGTCGATGGCCGACGAGATCGACCGGATCACCGCCGAGCGTGTCCAGGCCGAGCTGTCGAAGCTGCTGCTCGCCGGCGATCCCCGGCCAGGGATCGAGTTGCTGGTCGAGACCGGCCTCGCCGACCGCGTGGTGCCCGAGGTGTCCGGCATGCGGCTGGCGATCGACGAGCACCACCAGCACAAGGACGTCTACCAGCACTCGCTGACCGTGCTCGAGCAGGCGATCGATCTGGAGAAGTCACACGAACCGACGTCGGAACCGGATCTGATCCTCCGGCTCGCGGCGCTCCTGCACGACATCGGCAAGCCGGCGACGCGCGAGTTCCAGCCCGGCGGTGGCGTGAGCTTCCACCACCACGAGGTCGTCGGCGCGAAAATGGCCCGCAAGCGTTTGCGTGCCCTGAAGTTCTCGAAGGAGATCGTCCAGGACGTCAGCCAGCTCGTGTTCCTGCACCTGCGGTTCCACGGGTACGGCAAGGGCGAGTGGACGGATTCGGCGGTGCGGCGCTACGTCACCGACGCCGGCGACCTGCTGCCCCGGCTGCACAAACTGGTGCGCGCCGACTGCACCACGCGCAACCGGAAGAAGGCGGCGGCGCTGCAGGCGACCTACGACGACCTCGAGCGGCGGATCGAAGCGATCCAGGCGCAGGAGGACCTCGACCGGGTCCGGCCGGACCTCAACGGCGAAGAGATCATGCGGATCCTCGGCCTCAAGCCGGGGCCGGACGTCGGCAAGGCGTGGAAGCACCTGAAGGAACTGCGGCTCGACCGCGGTCCGCTGGAGCACGACGACGCCGTGGCCGAGTTGCGGAAGTGGGCCGCCGAGAACGGCATCGGCTGAGATGAACCCCGTTGGTCTCTGGATCCATCCGGTGTAACCGGAGATACTCCTGCCGGTGCTCCGGGCAGGGGGAAATTCCATGGCGAAGCGGCCGACCAGTTTCCTGGTGACGTTGCTGCGACGCGGCGCGCCCGCGCTGGCCACGGCGACGAGCGAGCTGTCCGACGAGGTCGGTGATCCGACGCCGATGCGGGCGCTCCGGCGGATCCAGCGGATGTCCGGCCCCGTCGACACGGCCTATCGCGACAATCTCCTGCTCCGAGCCGCCCGCTATGTCGCACTCGTGCCGCTGGTCTACCGGCTCTTCGCGGTGCCCGGCGCGTTCGCGGTCTACGTCTCCACGCACGGGATGACGGGTATCGGCCCGGTCGGGCTGGTGACGCTGGGGTCGGTCGCGCTGAGCGCCTACGGGATCCGGTGGATGCTGCGGTCGGCGCCGTTCCAGCCGCAGTACGCGGCGAGGCTGCTGGCCATCGACCTCGCGTTCACGCTGCTCGCGCCGCTGGCCGTCGGCGCGCTCGTGCCGGGTTCGGTGTTCACCGAGGCGATGGCGGTGCCCGGCAAACATCTGCTCGGCGAGGTCGCGCTGCTGGCATTGGCACTGGGCATGCCGGCCGCCGCGGCGCTGGTCGTCGTCAGCTTCCCGGTCCGGATGCTCGCGTCGTTGTTCGGCACCGGCCACGGCGCGCCGTCCGACGCGCTGGCCACCTTCCCGCCGATCCTCGGCGTGCTCTTCACCGCGACCGGCGCGCTCGTCCTGATCGGGCTCGGCACCCGGCTCGCCCTCGCCTACGGCATCCGCAACGGCCGGCTCGCCGAACGCGCGCGTCAGCACCGGGTGCTGCACGACTCCGTGCTGCAGACGCTCGAAGTGATCGCGCTGGCCGACAAGGGCGATCCCGCCGAGCGGCTCGCCGAGGTCCAGCGGCTGGCGCGGGCGCAGTCGATGGAACTGCGGCGGACGATCGAGAGCGAGGCTTCGGAGCGTTCGGAGGCAGGATCGCGGCCGTTGGGCGAGAAACTCGCGTCGCTGGCGGCGGAGATGGCGCGGGACGGTCTGCGCGCGCAGCTCGTGATCGCCGAACTAGACGACGACACCCTCTCGGAGGTCCGGCAGATCGCCATCCGCGACGCCGTCCGCGAGTCCCTGCGCAACACGCTCAAACACGCCGGGACGGACAAGGTCGTCGTGCGCGTCGAGGAGCAGGAAGGCGGGGTCGCGGTGATCACCCGTGACCACGGTGCGGGGTTCAGCCTCGACTCGCGGCCGGCCGGTTTCGGGATCAGTGAGTCCATCACCGCCCGGCTGCACGAGGTCGGCGGGACGGCCAGGGTGGAATCGGCTCCGGGCAATGGCACCAGAGTCACCCTTTGGGTGCCGTTCTGACGGTAAACAGGAGAACATGAAGAAAACGGATGTCCTGGTCAAGGCGCTCACCGCGTATCGCGACGGTGACCGGGCCACGGCAGCGGACCTCGCCGGGCGTGCCGGGTCCACGCTCGGCAACGAACTGCACCGGTACCTGAGCGAAGGCGGTGGCGGCCCGGTCTACGACCAGCCCGCCGCCTTCACCGCCTTCATCCGCGGGGGCGGGAACGTCCAGCTCTATCGCACGCTCAGCACGAGGCTCGCCAGGCGATATGACGGCGTCGGTTCCCTGCTGGACCTCGGCTGCGGTGACGGGCTCGCCGTCGTCCCCGCGCTCGAACAGGCCAACCGGCAGCCGGGCCGGATCGATCTGGTCGAGCCGTCGGGCGCGCTGCTCGCGGAAACGCGCGAGCAGCTCGGCGGCACCCATGGCCTGCACACCTGGGACGCCACCGCGCAGGAATTCCTCGCCCGCGACGACGACCGGAAGTGGCAGCTGACGCAGTCGACGTTCGCGCTCCAGTCGATCCCGACCGGTGAGCGGACCGAGGTCCTGCGGGCACTCCGGCCTCGTACCGGCTCCCTGGTGCTCGCCGAGTTCGACGTCCCCGAGTACAACGAAGACTCCGCCGAATACCTGCTTTCCCTGGTGACCCGCTACGAACGCGGGATCTCGGAGTACGGCAAGAACGCGTCGCTGGTGGCGCAGGGGTTCCTGCTGCCGATCCTGCTGGGCCTGGTGAAACCCGGGGCCGACCGGACGAACTGGGAGCAGCCTGCCACCGATTGGGCCTCGCAGCTCAAGGAAGCGGGCTTCACCGGTATCCGGATCGAACCGCTGGCCGACTACTGGTGGTCCCCCGCGGTCCTCATCACCGCGTCCTGAAGGACCGCATTTAGTCCTCTAAATGCGGCTGAGGGCGCCGGTTTCGAGGTGCTGGGCGATCGGCCGGGGCAGCACGTAGGCCACGGCCCCGCCCGGCGTCCCGTTCCACGGCGCGGTGATCCCGGTGACCACGCGCAGCGGACGCTGGACGCGGTACAGGCGGCGATCCCGTTCGCGGTCCCCGGCCAGCGACGTCTCGACGAATCGCGCCGATTCGGCGTGCACGAGGTTGCCGGTCTCGTTCCCGAACCGCTGCACGGTGCTGCCCGCGGGCAGCACGATGATCCGCTTGCGGCGGAAGAAGTTCAGCGGCGGCTCGCCCCGCAGCGGCAGGATCGGCCAGTCGGCCGGGTTGTCGGCTTCCTCGTTCGAGCCGACCGAGGCCCGTGCCGGATACAGCAGCAGGGTGCCGAGGAAGAACCGCGTCGCTTCTTCGAGTTTGGCGAACGCCACCGGCTCGTCCGTCGGCGGACGCGACACCTCCCAGCCGTTCTCGGCGCGGCGCAGCGTCCAGACCCCCGGCTCCGGTACGGCGTTCGCGCCGATCCGGTAAGCCGTCGGTGCCACCCCGTGCTCGGCGAGCCGCTGGTACAGCACGTCCAGGACCTCACCGGCCCGGATGTCGCGGACCGGCTCGCCGTCACGCTCGACGCGGGTGCGGACACTCTCGTCCGGCAGATCCGCGTCGGTCTGCGGCGGCCGCGGCTTGCCGACGATCTCCGCTTCGGCGGTCGCCCGCACCAGCTCGCCGACCAGCGGCGGCCGGAACCCGGCGGCCCGGATGTGCTCGACCAGCTCCGGCTCCGGCGGCACGCCGTACTTCCGGAGGTAGTGCGGGACGGCCGCGGGCCAGATCCAGACGCCGTCGGTGTGGAAGGCGTTCGGCACGTCCGGCGGGCCGTTCGGGGTGAAGATGTCGGGCTGCGGACCTGGCCGGGTCAGCGCCACCGGTGAACGGAAGAGGTAGTCGAGCACGCCGCGCATCTGGTCCGGCGGTACCGGCGGCCGGTTGACGACCGGGCGTTCGCCCTCGTTGTGCGCGTCGACGGCCTTCGCGTGCCGGAACCCGATGTCCAGCGGCAGACCCGCCTTGGCCGAGAGCCAGGCCGGGATGTGCTTCTTGTCGCGAGGGAAGATCGCCAGCTCGGCCGCGTACGCGCGCGGAGACGGCTTCCCGCCCTCGTTCGGCGGGATCCGCCAGGTCGGTTCCTGTTCGGAGTCGAAGTCGAAGTCGAAATGCGATTCCGAGTCCAGCGTGAAGGTGCCCTGGAACCAGGTGCCGGTCTCGGGGTTGTGCATCGCCGCGCGCAGCCGCGTGAACAGCGTGCCGAGCCGCGGCGGAGCCGGGATCGACACCGACACCGGGCCGTTGCCCTCGTCGCCGACCGAGCGGACCTCGAGTTCGGCGTAGTCGCCGACCTGCCGGAACTGGGCGCCGACCCGTTGCCAGCCCGGCGGCAGCACGCCGAGCAGTGTCCGGCCGATGGCGCGCAGCAGCGCGGGCTGGTCACCCGTGCCGTTCACCGGCCGGGCGTCCGGCACCTCGACGAAATCGTGCCTGGTCTGCCACAACGCCGTCAGCCGTGACGGCGCGGCCGTGGTCGAGAAGTCCGTCAGCCCCAGTTCGGCCGCGCGGGCCGCGTCCTCGCCCGCCCAGCGCAAGGTCAGCTCGCCGCCGCCGGTCTGCGGCGCGATCTGGAAGTGCTCGTCGTCGAACCGGCCGTAGGTCTGCAGGCTGAAGGTCGCGCCGACCTCGCCGTTCAGCACCACCCGGGCGGCACGTCCGTCCCACTCGCGGTCGAACCCCTCTGGCGCCGCTTCCCCCGGCGGCGCGATGAGCAGCAGCGTGCCGTCTTCGGTCGACCGCTGGGCCGCGAAAACGGTTTCCCCCCATACGGCGTACAGGCCATCCGGCCGCTCCGCCGCTTGAACCCGGTAACGCACGTGTCGTCCCCTCCCCAAGTTCCCCAAACCGGAGGTAAATCTAGTAGGCCGGGTAGCGGGCGTACCACCGGTCGTCACCCGGGGCGTTTCCGCCGAACTCCGCGAGCGCGTCGTCCGCCAGCTGTCCGATCACCTCGCTCAGTTCCAGCTTCACGAGCCAGTCCGTCTCGAGTTCTTCCTCCCCGTACATCGCGCCGACGAGATTCCCGCAGATCGAGCCCGTCGAGTCGCTGTCACCGCTGTGGTTCACCGACGCGAGCAGCGCGGCGTTCGGATCCGTGGTGCTCAGTGCGACGTAGACCGACATCGAGAGCGCGGTCTCGCCGATGTTCCCCTGTCCGAGCGTCTCGAGCTTCTCCGGTGTCGGGGCCCCTTCCCCGGCCAGGGCGAGCGCTTGGTCCAGCGCGACGCTCTGCTCCTCGTGTCCCTGGTACTTCTCCAGTTCGACCCGTGCGGTCGCGACGGCGTCGAGCAGCGGTTTCCCGCGCAGCAGTTCGTGCACGATCACCGCGAACGCACCCGACGAGAGGTACCCGCTCGGGTGACCGTGCGTCAGCGCCGCGCTCTCGGCGCCGAGCCGGAAGACCTCGGCGAGGTCGTCCGACCACAGCGCGACCGGTGCCGCGCGCATGATCCCGCCGCAGCCCTTCGAGTTGTTCACCGGCTTGTCCATGCCGGCGCGCACGCCCGTCTTGCCGTACGCCTCCAGCTCGCTGAAACAGGTCAGGCCGGGGGCGCGACGGCTGAAGAGCTCGCGGTTCGTGATCAGCCAGCCGTCCGGTTCGGCGCTCGTGTCGTGCGGGCCGCGCGCCCGCTCCCACGAGACGCCCTGGGTGTGCAGCCAGCGCTGATACGCCTGCTGGAGGGACTGCTCGACCGGCACGGCGATAGCAGCGGTAGTAAAGGTCCCTTGCTCCCGCCGCGCACCCGCATGGGCCCTGATCAGGCCTTCCAGGGTGAACAGCGTCATCTGGGTGTCGTCGGTGATCCGCCCGAGCCCGCCGTACGCGGGGATGAGGCCGGTGATCCCGGCGGGTCCGGCGATTTCCCGGATGCGGTCGATCGAGTCGAACTCGGTCTTCGCGCCGAGCGCGTCGCCGAGCGCTCCGGCGAACAGGCTGCCACGCAGCCGCGACCTGGTCGCCGGATCCTGAAGCCACTCGCGCATAGCTCTACTGTTCTCCTCGCGGGTACCGTTTCGCGTCCCAGCGACGTCGCTCCTCGGGTTCGCGGGGCAGGCCGAAACGGTTGAAGTAGTAATAGGCGTCGCCCGCCATGTTGTCGACGACGCCGAGGTCGGAATACGCGGCGAGCCACGTCTGCGGCAGCCCGGGCACGGTGAGCCTGGCACCCACCAGCGCGCCGGTCAGCGCACCGGTCACCGCGCCGCCGCGCGCGGCCAGCGTGAGCGCCGCCTCGGGGTCGTGTCCCCGTTTCGCGGCGGCGAACAACGCCCTGCCCAGCACCGAAAGCGGCGTCCGGCCGTCCCCGATGCTGTCGAACTGCTCGACGTCGTCTCCGTCGATGTCGTTCCTGAGGTCGAGCACGGTCTTGACCAGGTCGCCGACCTCGCCGCTGTACTCGTCGAAACCTTCGAGGAAGTTCGCCACCGCGGGCTCGCCGTCGCGGGCCGCGAGCTGGGCGCGGAACAGGTTCACCAGCAGTTCGGCGCCGTGGACGACCTCGTGCCCGGCCGCGGAACCGACCAGCTCACGGACCACCTTCATCGCGTAGAAGGAATCGTCGGCCGGGCCTGGGACACCGCCGGTCACCGTCGCGGCCAGCGCGGTTGCCAGCATGGCCGAGAACTCGGCGGGTGCCGGTCCGGCGGACGCGGTGGCCTTCGCGACCCAGCCTTCCGGACGTCCGCCCGCGGGCAGCGACGCCGGGATCTCGGCCTTGTCCGGAGTCGCGTCCAGGCCGCGGATCACCGACTCGGTGTGGAACAGCAGCTGCCGGGTGAGCCCGCCGAGCGGCAGGCCCTCGGCCGGATCCGCGCCCGACCCGAGCGCGTCGCCGAGCGCGAAGCCGACGTATGCGCCGACAAGCCGCGGGTACGCGAAGCTGCCCACGGGGATCGTCGGGTTGTAGAACTTCCCGAATGTCCAGGCACTCGGACGCGGTTGGCCGTCGTCGTAGTAGTGCGTCACCAGCCCGTTGGCGAACAGATCTTCGGGCAGTTCCGGCAGCGGACGGCCGTCGTACTTCGCCCGGGACCGCTGGTAAGCCAGCGTCGCAGCGCGGGCGTAGCGGACGAGCTCGTCAGTGCTGAGCGGAAGACCGTTGTCGCGGGCCTGGTCAGTGAGATTCCGCAGATTCGAGGTGGCCTCGCCGAGAGCCTGGCCGTACTCCTCGCGAAGGGCTTTGAACGCCTCCGCGTAGTCCTCGTCGAAGTAAGCGGGACGTCCGACGGACTCGGGACGTTCGGTTCCGGCCGGGAGTTCGAGGTCGGCGACCTGCCGCAGGGTTTCCGGGTAGACGTTGAAGGTCTCCGGCCGTCCCGGGTTGACCAGCAGGCCGACCCCGGGGATGTCCTTGGCCCGCCGCAGCAGCACGCGAGGCTGGACTCGCTGCCACATCGTGTACTCGGACGGGATCTGCGCTTCGGAGGTGTAGACGACGAAGCGCGCTCCGGCGTCGCCGAAGTCGCGGACCTGCAGGTGGCCGTCCTTCGCCGGGGCAAGCACCTCGAGATCGAGCATCCAGTGGACGAATTCCTCCGGCGTGATCCACTCGACGCGGAGGTAGCCGAGGAGCGTCTCGACCGCACTTTCCGGCTTCGGACGTCCGGCGAACCGCGGCCCCGGCCGGTGCTCGGGGTTCGCGCGGACCGTGCCGGTCGGTTCGCCGTACAGCGTGTGCTGCTCCCAACGCACGATCGCTGCCTTCGGGACGGGCAAGCCAGGGGCCACCGAGGGGTCGAACTCGGGATCGACGATCTCGACCCAGCGGGTGAACGCGTCGGCGTCTCCGTCACCGCCCGCCGCCGAAACCGCCATCAGCTCCAGGTCGAGCCGGATTTCACCGCCGTCGTCCGGGACGAAGGCGACCGGGCTCGGGAACAGGCCGGCGGCCGGGTCGGTCCCGTCGAGCCAGCCGACGGTGTTGTATGTGACGTTCCAGCCGTCGGTCGCGCGCACGACGTACTCGCGGCGGACCCGCAGCGCGCCGGTCCCCTCCGCGCCTTGACCCGCCAGCCACTCTTCGACGCGGCTGACGGCTTCCTCTTCGTTCATCGTCCCCATTTCGTTCACCAGCGCGGATACCGCTGGGCCCAGCCGTCGACCTCGTGCAGCGCCGAATGGCGGTCGAAATGCCAGAACGCGTCCGTGGCGATGTTCTCCACCAGATAGCGCAGTTCCAGCTGTTCGACCCACTTCTGCGGCAGGCCGGGAATGCCGGTGCGGGCGCCGAGCAGCGCACCGGCGATCGCGCCGGTGACCGCGCTGCGGCCCGAGTGGTTGACCGCCCTCAGCAGTGCCTGTTCCGGGTAGTTCTCGAAGCCGGACAGCGCCGCGAACGCGCGGCCCAGCACCGAAAGCGTGCCCTTGCCGTCGCCGATCAGTTCCGGGACGCGCAGATCGGGCAGGCCGTGCTTGCCGAAGAACGGCACCGATTCCGCGACCATCGCCTTGAGATCCGCCCAGACCGGTCCGCGCTGGTGCGGGTTCTGGTCGTTGAAGATCTCGCGGGAGGTGTTCCAGACCGGGTAGCTGAACGCCTCCGAGGTCAGCGCGGGTTCGAACAGCCAGGTCAGATAGGTCGCCGCCTCGACGTCGATCTCCCCCGGGTGGGTGACTGAAACGAGGTCACGCACCGCTTGGCGGACGCCGCCGCTCATCGACGTGCCGGGGCCCGCCGCGGTCATCGCCGCCGGCAGGGCCGCGACCAGCGCTTCCGGCCCGCTCAGCGGCATCGCCGTCGGCGAAATGGTGGCCAACGCGTGGTAGGCGTTCAGTTCGGCGTCGTCGGGGGTGCGGCGGACGCGGAGTTCCGGCACCTTCACCAGCCAGCCGTCGGCGTTGTCGAGCGGCGCGCCCTGGGTGTGCAGCCAGCGCATCAGCGAGTTGCGCGCGACCGTCCCGAGCGCCCGTTCCGCGTCGCGGTTCTCCGGCTGCTCGCGATGCGGGCTACGGATCACGGCCTCGGTGTAGAACAGCAGCCGCTGGGTGAGCGGCCCGATCCGGCCGGGCAGATCGAACGCGACCGGCAGGTCGGTGACCCCGTCGGGGCCGTAGGCGTTGTGGATCTCGTCGAGCCGCATCCGGTCGACCGCGGCGCCGAGTGCCTCGCCGAGCGCGAAGCCCACGTACGCGCCCGTGACGCGCTGCCAGCCATAACGAGAGCTGGAGCGGTCTCGCTCGAAGTATTTGCCGAAGGTGTCCAGGCGCGGCTGGATCTGCCCTTCGTTGTCGTAGCCCGGTGCCAGCCCGTTCGCCCGCAGATCGTTCGGACGGCTGCGCGGCGGTTCGGGCAGCTTGAGCCGCGCCATCCACGACTGGCCGAGGACGGTCTTCTGGCATTCCTCGGCGGTCAGTTCGAACCCGCGACGGCGAGCCCGTTCGGCCGCGGCCAGCGGCGGTTTCACCGGTTCGGTCAGGCCCATCTTCGCGGCGGTTTCGGCCGACAGGGCCTCCAGCTGCGGATCCGCTTCCGGGCAACGTTCGTTGACGTCGACGTGGGCGTCCCGGCGCGGGAACTTCGCCGCGGTCTCGGCGAGCTCGGCGCCGCTGACGTCCTCGAACGTCGCGGGGCCGCCGTTGATCACGAGGTTCGGCGGGCTCTCGTAACCGGCCAGCGTGGCGATGTCGACCTTCCAGTACCCGTGTTCACGGGACGGGAGATTCCTGGTCGAGCTGAACACCCGCAGCTCGGCGCGGTCTTCGTTGAAATAGAACCGCTCGGTCTTGCCAGAGGCCAGGTCCACCGGGACGTAGACCTCGCAGCGCAGCAGGCCGATGAGCAGCTGTTCCCTGGTCAGCCAGCCGACACTGGCGAACGACAGCAGCGTTTCGAGCCTGTTCTCCGGCTTCGGGTAGCCGCGGCGGATGGGACCGGCCTTGTACTCGGGGTTCTCCCGCTCCTGCCCGGTCTGCACGCCGTCCGCGTTGACCTGGACCCAGCCCGCGACGACCGCGGGCGGGACCCCGAGGTCACCGAGCCCGGCTTTGGCGTATTCGGGGTCGACGACCTCGCGCCACGACTCCTGTCCGGGAAACGCGACCGGGACGCTGAGCCCGCCCGGCTGCGGATGCGCCTGGCGCAGTTCGCCGTCCGGTTCGCGGACGATCACCGACGGCGGCGGGAAGATCTCCTTCTCGGCGTGACCCTCGTCGAGGAAGGCGATCGTGTTGTAGGGGACCGACCAGCCCTCGGGGATGCGCAGGACCTTTTCGTGGTTCACGCGCAGGCCGGCGCCGCCAGGTGCGGACACGTCCGGACCGTGGACCGCGCGCAGCCACTCTTCGACCTTGGCTACCGCTTCCGCCGATTCCACCTACTCGATCCTCTCCAGGCTACCGTCGGACACGTGCTCGGCGATGGTCTTCGGGAGCACGTAGGCCACCGCCCCACCGGGCATGTTGGCCCAAGGGACGGTGACACCGGTGATCACGTGGAGCGGGCGGCGCAGCCGGTAGGTCCCACCGACACGTTCCCGCTCCAGCGGCAGGGACGTCGTGGCGAACCGTACCCCTCCGTGGTGCACCAGATTGCCGGTTTCCTCGCCGAACCGCAGTACGACCGTACCGGCGACCATCCGGCTGACGCGCTTGTTGCGGAGCAGTGTGAGGGGAGGCTCACCCGGTGCCGCCTGCACCGGCCAGTCGGCCAGTTCCTTGGCGGTCTCGAGCGGCGTTTCGTGGCCGGCGGTCATCCGCGCCGGATGCAGGAGGACGGCGCCGAGGAGCTGGTGAGCCGCGTCTTCGAGTTTGTCGAAGTACTTCGGTGAGGCCGGGGTGCCATTCGAATAGGCGGCGACCTCCCAGCCCTTTTCGGTGAAGTTGAGGCACCAGGCGCCGTCCGCGCGGTCCCCGATGCGGTACGCCTCCGGCCAGACGGCGTGCTCGCCGAGCCTGCTGACCAGCACGACCAGGAGCTCTTCATCGGTCAGGGCCGGATTCGGCGACGTCTCCAGCTCCGCGGCGATGTCGCCCTCGGTCTTCTTGACGTCGGAGCGGCCCGGTTTCGGTCGCGCCTTGCCCAGCAGATCCGCTTCGGCGGTCCGCCGGACGAGGTGCTCGACGTACGGCGGCTGGAAGCGCTGGCCCCGGATGTGCTCGACCAGGTCCGGCTCCGGCGGGATCCCGTACTTCCGCAGGTAATGCGGCACGGACGCGTGCCAGATCCAGGTGCCGTCGGTGTGGTAGCTCTCCGGGACGTCCCCGTCGGCTTCGGGCTCGAAGATGTCCTTGCCGAAGCCACTTCCCGACAGGATCGCCGGTTCGCGTTCGAGGTACTGCGCGATCAGTGGTGCTTCGGATTCGTCGAGCTCCGGTCTGTCGACCACCGGTGGCTTGCCCTCGGTGTAGGCGTCGACGATCCGGGCGTGCCGGAATTCGACCCGCAACGGCAACTGCGCGCGCAGCCGCCACCAGTCCGGGATGTGCTCGTCGTCGCGGGGGAAGGCGGCCAGCTCGTCCGGGTACGCCGAAGTCGACGGCGCTTCGGTCCAGGCCGGTTCGTCGTCGAGGGTGAAGTCGAAGTCGAAGGTTCCCTCGGGTTTGAGCGTGAACCGCGACTGGAGCCAGGTCCCCCGTCCCGTGCCGTACATCCCCGTGCGCAGCTTGCCGAAGAGTTCAGTCAGCTCGGGCGCGGGCACGACGTTGTGACCCTCGAGTTCGGTGTGCTCCCCGGCTTGCCGGAAATCGGCGACGGCGATGTGCGCGGCGTCGGTGACCCCCGCCCGGATGAGCTTGCCGATCTCGACCAGCAGCTCGCGTTGTTGTCCGGCGCTGAGTTGTTCCACGTGAATCATCGCGCCCGGTTCGGGAAACGTGGTTCCGCCCGGAACGACGGCGGCTCCCCGGCGGCGCGGCGGGCCAGCTCGTCCTCCCACATCTTGAAGGTGCGCTCGCGCAGCGACTGGATCAGCGCCGATTCCTGCGGTTCCACACGCCGGTTTTCGCGCTTGGCCTGCGCGTACAGGCCGTCGATGGTCTCGTAGAGCGCGAAGATCGGTCCGCCGCCCTTGAGTTCGTACGCACGGGCGCGCTCGGTCTCCTGGACGAACTTCTCTTCGGACACCTTGCTGATGTCCGAACTCGCCATCGCCCACATGACCTCACGCACGTGCTCCGGCTTTTCGTCGAACTCGCCGGTGCTCAGGTTGAGGAGGAAACCGGTCAGGCCCCCGTCGGCGGTCGACTCGACGCGGTAGGTCTTTCCGAAGTACGTGTAGAAGGACGGCGTCTGGATCACGTGTTCTCCTCAGGAGGCAGGCCCTTGCGGAGACCGGCCATGAACTTCTCCCGGACCCGGTCCATCAAGGCGGCCTCCAGCAGGGCCTGTTCCGGGGACAACCTCTTCTTGTTGTTCTCGTCCAGTGTCCGGTTGTACGTCGGGAAGTCGCGGCGGACCTCGTACAAGGCGTGCTCGTAGGCCGACACGGTGTCGATGTGCTTCAGGTGCAGCCGCAGTTCGGCGACGTGCCCGTTCGGCAGCCGGACGTTCATCTGCAGATCGCGGTACCCGCTGTCCTGCGGATTCGCGAACCGGTCGTCGAAGCTGACGATCCGGAGGTCCGGATTGTCCATTACCGCGTTCAGCGCGTTGTAGACGTCGGCCAGCGTGTCGAACTGGATCTTCACGCCCACCAGGTCGGTCAGTTTCGACGCGTCTCCGTCGTAGCCCTCGATCTTCGCCTTCGCGCGGTCGTCGTCCTTCGGACCGGGGCGGCCCGACGACTCGCCGTTGTTCTCCGCCGCGATCCGGTCGGCGATCGCGTTGAGGTCGCCCTGGTTCCGCGGCCACGCTTCCCGTTCGGCGTCCAGGAATTCCTGGATCTTCGCGGGATCGCCCTTGTCCGCGCGATCGAAGCCGGCGTGGTACTGATCGCCGGGGTCCACGTCGGCGGCGATGTCCGCCGCCGCGTTCGCGAGGTCGCGCTGATCCTGCGTCAGCGGAGTTTCGCCGGGGCCCTCTTGGCGGACCTCGTCGATCATCTCGTAGCCGCGTTCCTCGACGTCGCGCAAGGCTTCTTCGAGGATCGGGATGGCTTCCGGGTGCAGCAGCAGGCTGCCGATGGTCATCGGGTTGTTCAGCAGCGAAGCCCGCAGGTACGCGTTGTCCGGATGCTCCATCAGCCGGACGAGTTCCGGATGCGCGGGCAGGTGCTCACGGATGAAGTCCCGCATCGGACCGACGTCGTGCTTGACCCCGTTCTCGTCCTCGTGAACGGCCCGCTTCTTGTCCGGGTCGAGTCCGTCCACCGCGGCCGCGACCTCGGGATCGTGCGCCATGCCGTAGCCGGCGTCATGCGGCGTCACGATCGGACGGCCGTCCGGACCGATCCGCGACGGTTGCACCTCGGGCGTGTCTTCCCTGGCGAACGCGATACGCGGGTCGACAGGCCTGGTCGACGCGGTTTCGGTCTGCGTCGTGTGCCCATCGGCGTGCTGCCCCGTGTGCGCGGCCGGGGTTTCCGGGACGCCGACGTGCATCAGCTTCATGCTCAGCGGCGGATGCGGCAGGTTCATCAGCGCACCCGACTGCGGGTCGATGAACGCGACACCGTCCCGCGTGTTCGCCACCATGGCGACGTGGCCGCGCTCGACGCCGTTCTCGTCGAGGTACTTCACCGCGACGACGGCGTGGTGATCGGTCGGCATGCCCCGCATCTCGCGGATGACGGTGTCGTAGTCGGCCCTGTCGGAGAACTGGCCGCCGAAGCGTTCTTCGACGTGCTCCAGCGTGCCCCGGCTGTCCATCTCGTGCACGAGCAGCGGATCGGCGGTCGAATCGATGCCGTGCAGCTGGTCCCAGTACGCGCCCGGCGTGCGGGTGCAGTTGGACCGGAAGCCGTTCGCCAGCGCATCCTGATCGTGGAAATGCGGGTTGACTTCGCCGAGCCGCGGATGCCGGTCGGCAAGGTAGGCGGCCTGCTGCGCGGGGCTCGCCGAACCGGCGTGGATCGCGGGTTCGCTCGGCGGGTTCGTCGCGACCGCCATCGAGGAGTAGTCCCGCTCGGGGACCGGCAACTCCATCGTGTCGTCGGTGGCGGAGTGGTCCGGAGCGGGCTGTTCGCCGTACTCCGGGCCCTTGTCGGCGTCCGCTACCTTGTGCTCGGCCGGGTTTTCGGTGGTGATGGGCGGGGTCTGAGGCTCGTCGAAACCGCCGAGGCGCGCCATCGACCGTTCCTGCGCGAGGCGCGCCAGTTCGGGCGCCTCCGCGGCGTGCCGGGCCCGCCGCTCCTCCAACGCCTTCGTGGCTTTGTCGCCGGTGAGGGCGCGAGGGTCGGGGTGGACGACCTCTTCGGCGTGGATGACCCACTTCGGCCGGTCGACCCCCGGCGGAGTCTTGAACTCCTTGCTGTGGATGTAGAGCTGGGTCTTCGGCTTGTTGATCGCTTCGTTCTCGCCAGGGTTCTCGGCGAGGGACGAAACGTCCTTGCCCGTCTTCGAGATGATGTGGATCTCGACGTCTTCGCCGAACTTCGACTTCGTGTCCGACGACGTCTTGATGGTGGAGCTGGTCATCGTCGGTTCGGGGACGGTCTGGCCGACCTCGTAATGCGCGGCGATGATCCCGGCGGCGCGCATGTCGCCCTTGGTGTCGACGCCGCGGATGGACTCGCCGCGGAAGTCCGGCAGCTCGTTCAGCGCGCCGACGATCGCCCGGGTGCTGCGCTGCGCGTTCTCGAAGCCGGGGTGCGACTCACCCAGGCGGTTCGCTTCGTTGATCGCGTAGGCGTGTTCGCGCGAGTACGAGTAGATCGCTTCCGCGGCCTCGGGTGAGATGCGGTCCTTCAGCGGGCTGGCTTCGAGCCGCTTGAGTGCCTTTTCCCTGGCCTGCTCGGCGAGATCGGCATTGTCGTAGCGGTCACGGAGGCTCTTGTGGTCCTCCGGCGAGCCCCGGAAGTTCTTGTCGTCGAGGTAGCTCTCGTCGAGTCGCGCGGGTGTCTCTTCGGTGCCCTTGAGCCGATCGGCGATGTCGGACTCGGTCTTCGGCGCCTGCTGGTCGTCGGGCCGGTCCGGCGACGACGGCGGTTCGTCGCCGCCGCCAAGCCGTTCGGCAGTCGATTTCGCCTGCTCCTGAGCGCTTTCGTCGGTCTTGTCGGTCTTTTCGGTGTGCGTCTCCTCCGGCGCCTTCGCGGTCTCGGGCGCTGGGGACTGCGTCGGTGCTTCCGGCGTGCGAGCGTGCGGAGCGTCGCCGCCGCCCATCGGCATCGCCTTGATCGACGTCGGATTGTCGGGCAGCGTCGCGAGCCGCCCGGTCATCGGATCGGCGAAGACCACGCCGTGCGGGGTGTTGACCGCGGCGACGATCCGCGTCTCGACCCGGTCCTTGGACCGCGGCGAGCCTTCCGGCGCGTTCGGGTCGCCGGGGGCGTGGTGCTCGAACGCCACCGCCGTCCGCGCGCCGACCGGACGTTCACCCAGGTCACGGGCGATGTCGGCGAATCCGTGCTGATCAGACCACCGCCCACCGAGCTGGTCGCTGACATGCTGCAGCGGCGAGCCACCGGTCGACGGCCCGGCGACGGCGTCGCCACCGTTCATCCGGTTCTCGAACGCGACCAGCGCCTCGGCCGAGTTGGTCTGGTAGCCGTCCTTCCACGATTCGGGCGCGTAGTAGTTGCGGGTGTTGACCTCGCCGACCGCCGGAAGCTCGTCCATGAGCAGGCGGACCTGCTGGTGCGGGGTGTCGGTCGAGCCGGCGTGGATGACCGGCGTCCCGCCCTCGTCGAGCGGCTTCGCCAGCTCCGACCAGCCGCCGTCGGGAACGTGCTCCCTCGGCTTGGGGACGTTGTGCTCCGGAGCCTCGGAAGCGTCGATCCAGCCGCCCTTGCCATCGGCGATCTTGGTTTCGAGTCCCGCGAAACCCTGGTTGTTGAACAGCTCGGGGTGATCGCGGCGCAGCTGCGCATCGCGGTCGGCCTCTTCCTTGGCCAGCCGCTCCTGCTCGGCGTTGTTGTACTCGCGCCGCTCCGCGACCTTCTCCTGAACCTGCTCCGGCGTCAGGTGGCCCTCTTCACCGGGGAGGACCTCTTCGCATTCGACGATCCACTTCGGCAGGTCGTTGACCGAGCCGTCGTCCAGCCGCGCCTTGTAGTCGGGGTGCTCGGGATGCCCGGGACCCTTCTTGATTTCGGTGACGCGCAGCTGCGTCGCCGACTTCATCAGGACTTCGCGCTCTTCCTTCTTGGAGGCGAGATCCTCGATGTGGCGTCCGGTCTTCGACTGGATGCGCATCTCGACTTCGCCGGGGAAGATGCTGCGCGGATGGTCGGGGGTCACCCGGGACGTGCTCAGCATCTGCGGGTCGCAGATGACCTGACCCTTGGCGTGCGCCTCCAGGAAGCCCTGCATGGCGCTTTCGTTGCCGTGGAAGTTCACCCGCCGCGAGACGACGCCCTCGTAGACCGGCATCTCGTTGAGGCCGGAGGTGATCGCCTCGATATGCGGGCGGAGCGCGTCCAGCTCAGGCCCACCGTGCCGCTGGGCGTGAGTGATCCTCTCGGCCATGTCGGTGCGCGTGTAGCTGTGCACCGCGTACGCGCCCTGATCCGACATCTGCTTGACGCGCGGGTCTTCGTGCGCTTTGCGCTTGTCGAGGGCTTCGCGGCGGACCTGTTCGCTCCGCGCTTCCCCGGTCTCGGCGTCGAAACCACGCTTGTCGATCTGCGTTTCGGCGAGCGCGCGATAGGCCGCGGGATCGTCCGTGTGGAAGTCCGGATCCGTCAGGTACGGCTCGTCGATCGAGGAACCGCTGTCGTCGTTGGTCTTGTCCTCGGGCGTGACGTCAGTGGGCGTCTCGGTCTCGGCCGGGGCTTCCGCGTCCCTGTCCTTCGGCAGCTCGGCGCCGTCCTCGAGGTTGCCGCGGTACGCGGGTGCTTCCTCGTGCTGGGGCGCGCGCTCCTGCGGTGCGGCCTGTTCGGGCGCGCGCTCCACCGGCCGGACGGGTTCGGGCTGCCGCTGCGGCGGCGGCTGCTGCGGGCGTTGCTGTTGCTGCGTGCGGTCCTGCGGGCCCGCGTTTCCGTCGTGACCCGGGCGCGGTGCCGGGACCTGCGGCGGACGTTGCGGCTGCTGGCCACCGAACCGCGGCGGTTCGCCGCCCGGCGGCACCGGACGCTGACCGGGGTGCGGTCCAGGCTGCTGGCCGGGGCGTTGGCCGGGGTGCTGTCCGGGCGGGGGCGGCGGCACGGGGCCACGGTTGCCAGGAACCGGGCCGTTGCCCGGATGCGGGGGCCGCGGCGGAGGCGGCGGGTAGCCGGCGGGACCGCGGTTGCCGGGATGCTGCCCCGGCGGAGGCGTCTGCGGACGCGGCGGGACACCACCGTGCGGACCGGGAGCCGGTCCCGGCCTGCCCTGATAACCCTGCGGCGGCTGGTGCGGCCGAGGCGGCTGCTGGCCGTGAAGACCCTGCGGGCCCGGGGGCGGCGGTGGTTGCTGAGGACGCTGCTGCGGTCGTTCCTGCGGTCCCCGGTCCTGACGACGATCCTGCGGATGTCCACCAGGGTGCGGAGGCGGCGGCTGCGGTCCGGTGGGACGCGGACCCATCGGCCCCTGCTGTCCGCGAGAGGGCATGGGGCCATGGCCACCACCGGGAGGAGGCGGCGGAGGGGCGAAACCACCGCCGGGCGGCGGCTGCATCGGCGGCTGGCCCTGGAACGGCGTCTGGCCGGGCGGCTGGTCGAATCGCGGCTGCTGCGGGCCGCCAGCGCCGGTGAAGCCGGCGGCCTGGACGCCGTCGTGCGGCCGGTTCGGCCGGGCCGGATCGTGGCCACCCGGCGAGAAACCGCCGGGTGCGGGGCCATTGCCCGGCGGAGTGCCGCCGGGCGCCATGCCGTACCCGCCCGTCGAGCCGGGCGTGCTCGAACCCGAGTTCGGCGCCATGCCGTACCCGCCGGAGGACGAGCCTCCTGAGCCGGCCGACGCCGCCGGAGCGGGGCCGGCGGACGAAGCGGGCGCTCCCGACGAAGAATGCGCTCCGGTCGAGGCGGGCGCCCCTGACGAAGCCGGGGCACCGGACGATGCCGGTGATCCGGTCGAAGCCGGGCTACCGGTCGAAGTTGGTGTGCCGGACGAAGCGCTCGACGGCGTCCCGCCGGAATGTGCGGCACTCGCGGCCGGGCTCGAAGCCGGTCCCTGAGCCGAACTCGCCGCCGGGGTCTGCGCTGGTGTCTGTGCCGGTCCTTGCGCTGCCGCGGGTGCCTGCTGCTGATTGGCCGACGCGGCCTGCTGCTGCCCGGAACCGGCGCCGTTGTCGGCCGCCGCCGGAGCATGCTGGGGCTGTGCGGGCGAACCGGCGCGCTCGCCGGTGTTCGCCGGGGCGTCCGCCGATCGTTCCGGAGCCTGCGTCGACGACTGCGTGACCCGGTCACCGTCCCCGACGCGCTGCGAAGTCTGCTGAGGCGACTCGGACGTACTCCGCGACGAGCTTTCGCCATCAGGGGACGAATTGCGTTCCGAAGAATCGCCATTAGAGGACGAATCGCGGCTCGACGAGGTGTCCGGAGTACGCGAAGGCGTCCCGGAATCCCCCGAATCGACATCCGGCGTCGTCGGCCCGTCGCCCGCCGCCGAGGCACCCGGCGTGTTCGCGGTACGGATGTCGCCGATCTGGCTCTTCGCCCCGTCGACACCGCCACCGACGGCCCCGCCGGAAGCGCCCATCAGGAGGTCCTTGGCGGAAAGCTTGTCCAGGTCACCGGTGACGGCCGCCTGTCCGACGGTGCTCGCGACCCCTTCGGCCGCGCCCCGCACGGCACCTCGCGCCGCACTGTCGACGATCTGGCCGCCGACGCTGTCCGAAAGTCCCTTGGTGGCGCCCTTGCCGATGCTGCTGCTGCCCGCGCCGACGACGCCGTCGACCGCGCCGCTGATCGCGGAATCCTTGGTCTTGCTGAAATCCCAGCTGTCGCGGTCGCCCTTGGCCATCTGCAGGCCCTGGATGCCCGCGTCCATGGCGAGGTTCATCGCCGTGTTCTGCAGGACCTCTTTGCCGATCTTCTTCAGGCCCTCCTTGAGAAGTTTCTCGAGGAGTTCCTTCGCGACCTTCTTGAAGCCTTCCTGCGCGAGCTTCTGCATCAGCTGCCGGAAGATCATCTGGACGGTCATGCGGGTGGCGATCTGCGCCGGCGCGATCCCGGCCGTCGAGCCGCCGAAGGTCACCGCCGCGGCCGCGAGCATCGCGACGATCTGCGCGGCCAGGATCACCAGCGAGATGATGATCATGTACTTCGTGTACTCGACGTCCAGCGCGGTCGCGTTGCACGAGTCGCCGAGTGCCTTCGAAGAATCGGCCAGCGACTTGAAGTACGCCTCGTCGCCTTCGATGAACTTCTTCCACGCCTCGGCGAACTTCTCCGCGCCCTCGCCGGTCCAGCCGCCGAGGACCTCGGTGGCGCCCTTGGTCGCGGTGTCGGCGATCGGCTGGACGGCCCTCGACGCGTTGTGCCAGGCGTCGCGCAGTTCGCGGAGCTTGTCCTCGTCGCCTTCGGGCCAGCTTTCCCCGACGACGATCGGCAAGAGCCACTTGACCGCGTCGGGCATCTCCATACCCATGGCGCTATGCCTTCTTGTCCAGCGTCGACTTGATCTCTTCTTCGGCGTTCGTGAACGCCGTCATCGACCGTTCGACGTTGTGCTGCATGCCTCGCAGCGCTTCGACGATGTTCGCGAACCCTTCGGACGAACCCTTCGCGCCCGGCTCGTAGTCCTTCGCGAACTCCTTGCCGGCGTCGTCGTTCCCCCAGCATTGGCCGAGCGAGTTGATCGCGGCCATCAGTTCCTTGCCGACGTCGTCCAGCTGATCTGCGGCGAGCCCCAGTTTGGCCGCGGCCGTTTTGACCGCGTCCGGATCCGCGGTGAATCCGCCACCGCCCCCACCGTTCGGCATCAGACTCCCCTGGTCAGCCAGCTCGAAGGCGGCTCGTCCTCGTCATCGTCCCGCGTTGGACGCACGCGCTTCGGAATCGGTTTCGGCGTCGGCGGCGCGGGCGGGGCGGCCGGCGGCGGGGCGTCGTCCTTGCGCAGCAGCGGATCCTCGAAGTCGTCGTCGGACTTGGCCGGTGCGGACGGCTCCTCTTCCTCGGCGAGGAAGTCGGGGATCGCCGGCATCAGTCCCTGCAGCGACGGCGCGCCTTCGATGAGGTCCGAGAGATCCGGCAGCCCTTCGGTGACCGGGGCCATCAGATCGGCGACCTGCTGTTTGACCTGCAGCGATCCCTGGCGCACCAGGGTCAGCACGGTGTTGGCCAGCTGCGCCGGGTTGGTGCGTTCGAAGGCGTTCGGCTGGATCTCGAGTTTGGCGAGTGTGCCGGTCGCGTCGATGGTGGCGCGGACGAGACCGTCCTGCGAGACCACCGTCGCGGACATCTGCGAAGCGGCTTCCTGCGCGTCCCGGAGCTGGGCCGTCTGGCGCTCGAACTGTTCGAGCAGCGTGTCGACCTGATCCTTCATGGCGGCATTGCGCGCTTCGAGGCGCGCGCTGTCGTCGCCTGCCGTCGTCACTTGGGCCCCCGGAAGTACTTGATCCCGGGCATACGTCACCCGGTGTCGGTAGGCGTCACCCTAATGCCAACGGAGGAGCCGTATCGCCGCATCTGACGTTTTGGTGCGTGAAGAAGGAGGTCGGTGCGCTCAAAGGTCGCCTCTCGGCGGCTATGCGCAGTGTGGCTCCAGCCGGACGGTATTCCACAAAGGCGGTTCTTCAGTGAGCCCGGGGGACACGGAAAGCGCACCGACCTGGTGTGTCCAACGATGCTCGTGATGCTGTTGTTCCCTGGCCGGACGATTTGTCTCCACTCGAAGTGGGATCATGGCGGATGTGCCAGCGGACGCCGAGGTCGAACCGGGAACGCTCCTGGTCGCCGCCCCCACGATGTTCGATCCCAATTTCCGGCGGACCGTCGTGTTCGTCATAGATCACCGGGACGAGGGAACGCTCGGCGTCGTGCTCAACCGGCCGAGTGACGTTCCGGTGTACGACGTGCTGCCCAACTGGGGTGGACACGTCGCCGAGCCGCAGTCGGTGTTCGTCGGCGGGCCGGTGGAGAAGAAGACCGCCCTGTGCCTGGCCGCGCTGCGGACCGGCGAGACGGCGTCCAGCGTGCCCGGCGTGATCGCCGTCCGCGGTCCGGTCGCTTTGGTCGATCTCGACACCGATCCCGAGATCCTGGTCCCGAAGGTCCGCGGCGTGCGGGTCTTCGCCGGGTACGCGGGCTGGGACTCCGGGCAGCTCGCGAGCGAGATCGAACGCGACGACTGGGTGATCGTGCCCGCGCTGCCCAGTGACGTCCTCGCCTCGCCGCACCACGATCTGTGGGGTCAGGTGCTGCGTCGTCAGGGCATCCCGCTGGCGTTGCTGGCCACCCACCCGGGAGACCTGCAGCGGAATTAAGCCGTGGCCGTGTCGGCCTTCTTGAAGACGCCGCAGGTCCCGCAGGCGCAGCCACTGCAGCCCGCGGGCGCTTCCGGTGCGGCGGGTTCGGGCGCCGGGACGGTCGCGGCCGCGCGGTTGCCGAGCACTCCCCCGGCGGCGACCAGCGCGATCATCCCGATCACGCCGACGACCGAGCCCAGCAGAAGCCCGAACGTCGTCGGCATGACCAGCGCGGCGGCACCCGCGAGCACGGCGATCACGCCACCGGCCAGCGTCGGGAGCCCGGCGACCTTGTTGCCGAGGCGGAAGGCGTCCTCGCTGCGCATCGTGGCGGCGGTACGCACGCCGGCGCCGCGGTCACGCGGCAGCTTCTCACGCAGACCGAGGAAACCACCCCAGCCGACGAGGACACCCAGCACGATCGGGACCAGCGCTATGACGAACACTCCACGAGGATAAGCGTGACGTTCCGGCAACCTGCCGGATACCCTGATCGACTGTGCTACAGGCCATGTCACGCCGAGTTCTTACCGTCGCCCTGATCGGGGCCGTTCCCCTCACCCTGATGGCGGCCCCCGCCGCGCAAGCCGAGCACCGTCCGTTGCGGTTGATCGGTGAACAGACCGTCCCGAACGCCCTGCCCTACGAGGGCACCGTCGTCGGCGGCCTGTCCAGCATCGACTACGACCCCCGCACCGGCGAGTACGCGCTGATCTGCGACGACCGGTCCGCGATCAACCCGGCCCGGTTCTACACGGCGAAGTTCTCCCTCGACGCCAAGGGGCTCGGTCCGGTCACCTTCACTGGCACGAAGCCGCTCCTGCGCCCCGACGGCACGCCGTACCCGCCGCTCGCGAAGAACGACCAGACGCGGCCGCAGAACATGCGGACGATCGACCCCGAGGAACTCCGTGTCGACCCGTGGACCGGCCACTACCTCTGGTCGCAGGAGGGCGAGCGCTCCGCCGCCGCGCTGATCGATCCGTCGATCCGAGAGGCGAAACGCGACGGCTCGTACGTCCGTGACCTGCCGATTCCCGACAACGAGAAGATGGCCGCGACCGCCGGGCCACGGCAGAACCTCGTCCTCGAAGGCCTCACCTTCGCCGGCTTCGGCTCGCTCGTGGCCAGTTCGGTCGAGGGGCCGCTCCTGCAGGACGGTCCGGAGCCGACCACCACATCGGGCGCCCTTTCCCGCATCACCCTGCAGTCGCGTTTCGGTCCGGTGCTCGCGCAGTACGCGTACCCGCAGGAGAAGGTCTTCGCGGCGCCGAACCCGCCCGGCGCGTTCGCGACCACCGGTGTCTCGTCGCTGTTGGCCGTCGACCAGGCCGACCCGACGCGCTACCTCGTCATGGAGCGCGCGTTCGTCACCGGTGTCGGCAACAAGATCCGCATCTACGAGATCGACACGAAGGGCGCTACGAACATCGCGAAGACGCCTTCGCCGGCCGACGCCAAGAACGTCAAACCGGTCAAGAAGCGCCTGCTCGCCGACCTCGCCGACTTCAAGTTGTCCACAGTGGACAACGTCGAGGGGATGACCTGGGGTCCGCGCCTGCCCACCGGGGAGCGCAGTCTGGTGCTGGTCAGCGACAACAACTTCTCGGCGACGCAAGTGACCCAGTTCATCGCTCTGGCGGTCCCCTCGGAACGGCTTTGACCAGCGCGTTAAACTGGGTACATGGACACGGCTCGGCTGCTCCTTAGCCTGCCGCGCTGAACTCGGCCGATCGGCCGGGAACAGCGCGGCGACCCCTCATGCCCTCCGGGCTGAGGGGTCGAGTTGTTTCTGGAGTGGCTTGACGTGGATGAGCACGGAGGATTTCGGCGATGAACCAGGCGAGCGAAGGCGCCGACTCGGCCCCTCAGCACCGCTATACCGCGGAGCTGGCGGGCCAGATCGAGCAGCGTTGGCAGGACTACTGGTCCGACCACGGCACCTACCACGCCCCGAACCCGGTCGGCCCGCTCGCGGACGAGGGCGACAGTGGCTCGTCCGTCCCCTCGGACAAGCTGTTCGTCCAGGACATGTTCCCCTACCCCTCGGGCGCGGGCCTGCACGTCGGGCACCCGCTGGGCTTCATCGCGACCGACGTCTTCGCGCGGTACCACCGCATGATCGGCCGGAACGTGCTGCACACGATGGGCTTCGACGCCTTCGGTCTGCCGGCGGAGCAGTACGCGGTCCAGACGGGTCAGCACCCGCGCAAGACGACCGAAGAGAACATGCAGACCTACCTGCGCCAGATCCGGCGGCTGGGCCTGGGGCATGACGAGCGTCGCCGGATCTCCACGATCGACCCGGACTACTACAAGTGGACGCAGTGGATCTTCCTGCAGATCTTCAACTCCTGGTACGACGAGAAGGCCGGTAAGGCCCGGCCCATCGTCGAGCTGGAGACCGAGTACGCGCAGGACAAACGCCGCACGCCGGACGGCCGCAACTGGTGCGAGCTGACCCGCGCCGAACAGCTGGAGATCATCGACTCACACCGGCTGGTCTACATCTCCGAGGCGCCGGTGAACTGGTGCCCGGGGCTGGGCACGGTGCTGTCCAACGAAGAGGTCACCGCCGACGGCCGCAGCGAACGCGGCAATTTCCCGGTGTTCCGGCGCAGTCTGCGGCAGTGGATGATGCGCATCACCGCCTACGCCGACCGCCTGGTCGACGACCTGGACCTGCTGGACTGGCCCGAAAAGGTCAAGTCCATGCAGCGCAACTGGATCGGCCGCTCGCACGGCGCGCGCGTCTCGTTCGCTTCCGGCGAGCGGAAGATCGAGGTCTTCACCACCCGCCCGGACACCCTGTTCGGCGCCACGTATCTGGTGGTCGCCCCCGAGCATCCGCTGGTCGACGAGCTGACCGCCGCGACGTGGCCGGAAGGCGTCGACGCCCGCTGGACCGGTGAGGCCGCCACCCCGGCCGAAGCCATCGCCGCCTACCGGACCGCCGCTTCGCGGAAGTCCGAATTGGACCGTCAGGAGAACAAGGAGAAGACCGGCGTCTTCACCGGCTCCTACGCGGTGAATCCGGCCGATGGCAAGGAAATCCCGATCTTCGTCGCCGACTACGTCCTGATGGGCTACGGCACCGGCGCGATCATGGCCGTCCCCGGTCAGGACACCCGTGACTGGGAGTTCGCCGAGAAGTTCGGCCTGGAGATCATCCGCACCGTCCAGCCGACGGACGGTTTCGACGGCAAGGCGTTCACCGGCGACGGGCCCGCGATCAATTCGGGGTTCTTGGACGGCATGGGCGTCGACGAGGCCAAGAAGACGATGATCGGCTGGCTGGAGGAGCACGGCCACGGCCGCGGCACCGTCCAGTACAAGCTGCGCGACTGGCTGTTCTCGCGCCAGCGCTACTGGGGCGAGCCGTTCCCGGTGGTCTACGACGAGGACGGTCAGGTCCACGCGCTGCCGGACAGCATGCTGCCGGTCGAACTGCCCGAGGTCGCCGACTACTCGCCGGTGACCTTCGATCCGGAGGACAAGGACAGCACGCCGTCCTCGCCGCTGGCGCGTGCCACGGACTGGGTCGAGGTCGAACTGGACCTGGGCGACGGCAAGAAGACCTACCGCCGTGACATCAACACCATGCCGAACTGGGCGGGCTCCTGCTGGTACCAGCTGCGGTACCTGGACCCGACCAACCCGGACGTGTTCGTCGCGCCGGAGAACGAGGAGTACTGGGTCGGCCCGCGTCCCGCCGAGCACGGCGTCGACGACCCGGGCGGCACGGACCTGTACGTCGGCGGTGTCGAACACGCCGTGCTGCACCTGCTGTACTCGCGGTTCTGGCACAAGGTGCTGTTCGACCTGGGCCACGTCTCGTCCAAGGAGCCGTACCGGAAGCTGTTCAACCAGGGCTACGTCCAGGCTTACGCCTACACCGATTCCCGCGGCGTCTACGTCCAGGCCGACCAGGTCGAGGAGCGCGACGGCAAGTTCTTCTTCGGGGACGAAGAGGTCAAGCAGGAATACGGCAAGATGGGCAAGAGCCTGAAGAATGTCGTCACGCCTGACCAGATGTCCGCCGACTACGGTGCCGACACCTTCCGGTTCTACGAGATGTCGATGGGCCCGCTGGACGTTTCGCGGCCGTGGGCGACCAAGGACGTCGTCGGCGCGCACCGGTTCCTGCAGCGGCTGTGGCGGCTGGTCGTCAACGAGGAAACCGGCGAACTGCGGGTGTCCAATGTGGACGCGAAGGACGAGGACCGCAAGCAGCTGCACAAGACGATCGCCGGTGTCCGTGAGGATTACGCGGAACTGCGGTTCAACACCGCGGGCGCGAAGCTGATCGAGCTGAACAACTACGTCACCAAGACCTACGGTTCGGCCGAAGCGACGCCGCGTGAACTGGTGGAGCCGCTGGTGCTGATGCTGGCGCCGCTGGCCCCGCACCTGGCCGAGGAGCTGTGGAAGCGCCTGGGCCACGCGGATTCCCTGGTGCACGGGCCGTTCCCCGTCGTCGACGAGAAGTACCTGGTCGAGGACACCGTGGAGTACCCGATCCAGGTCAACGGCAAGGTGCGCTCGCGGATCACCGTGGCCGCCGACGCGGACAAGAACGCCGTGGAGGCGGCGGCGCTGGCCGACGAGAAGATCGCCGCCCTGGTCGGCGACGGCACGCCGCGCAAGGTGATCGTCGTACCGGGACGTCTGGTCAACATCGTGCTGTAGCGCCGTGGCGGATTTGCGCCAGCGTCGAGGGTCATGAGGCGATTCGATGGAGTTGTTCAAGGACAACGAAATCGAACGGAGAACACCCCATGACCCTCGACGGCAAGGTGGCATTGGTGACCGGCGGCAGCCGCGGGATCGGTGCCGCCACGGCGATCCGGCTCGCCGAGGACGGCGCCGACATCGCACTCACCTATCAGAACAACGCCGAACTCGCGGCGGGCGTCGTGGACGAGATCAAGGCACTCGGCCGTCGTGCGCTGGCGATCCAGGCCGACAGCGCCGACGCCGCGGCCGTGGCCGCCGCGGTCGAGACGACGGTCGCCGAGTTCGGCAGGCTCGACGTACTGGTCAACAACGCGGGCGTCGGTTTCGTCGGGCCGCTCGACCAGACGAGCCTGGAGGACATCGATCGCGTGCTGGCGGTCAACGTCCGCGGTGTCTACGTGGCCACGCAGGCCGCGGCCCGGCACCTCGGTGAGGGCGGGCGCGTGATCACCATCGGCAGCTGCGTGTCGGATCGTGTGCCCGGGCCGGGAATGTCGCTGTACGCGGTGAGCAAGACCGCGCTGCTCGGCCTGACCAAGGGCCTGGCCAGGGAACTCGGCCCGCGCGGGATCACGGTGAACATCGTCCACCCCGGCCCGACCGACACCGACATGAACCCGGCCGACGGCCCGTACGCCGCCGACCAGCGGAGCATGACGGTTTTCGACCGCTACGGCTCGCCGTCGGAGGTCGCCGCCACCGTGTCGTTCCTGGCCCGGCCGGAAAGCAAGTACGTGACCGCGACGACCGTTTCGGTCGACGGCGGGCACGCGGCCTAGTCGATCGACAGGCCGATCTCGCGCGCGAGATCGGCCAGCATCGCGTCGAAGAGGACGTCCGGTTTCGAGAACGGGATCGGATAATTGCCGAAGACCTCGAGCGTGACGTGCCCGTAGAGCCGGGCCCAGAACTGGATCATCAGGTACGTCACGCCGAGGTCGAGCTTCTCCAACGGGAACGTCGCGCCGGATTCCTCCAGCACGGCCAGCAATTCCGCCCGGAACGACGTGAGGTCGTCGCGGAGCTCGGCGGGAACGACGTCGTTCGACGGCGTCACCAGATCGTGCATCGCGAGGACCCGCCCCGCCGCGGCGAGGAAGATCTTCCCGAACGGCTCGTCCAGCCTGTTCCCCGCGTCTCCCGCCGGCGACGCGAAGACCAGCGTGAACTCTTTGGTGTGCGTCAGCGCCCACCGCCGAAATCCCTTGCAGATGGCGAAAAGCTGCAGCGCGCCCTCGTCCGGCAGCTGCGCGATGTCCTCGGCGAGCTCGGCCGCGAGATCCGCGACCACGTCCGCCCGCAGATGCTCGACCAGATCGTCGCGTGAGCCGTAGTAGCGGTACAACGCCGGCGCCGTGATGCCGAGCTCACGCGCGATCGCCCGCAGCGTCACGGCCTCCGGGCCCTGCTCGACCAGAAGCGCCCGCGCCGTCCGGCGGATGTCCTGATCGGTCGCAGCCCGCTCGCGACCCCTGCGGCTGGGGTTGCTCATCCGGGCATTCTAGGTGGCCAGCGCATCGATACCGGGGATCAGCCCAGAAGGCGAGCCTGGAGCCTGGTGAGTGGCCGGAGCGCCAGGAAAATCGGCACCGCCATCCCGAGCGCGACGAAGAAGTGCACGATCCACGCCCCTGCCAGCGTCGGACCACCCCACGTGCCCTCCGGGTCGCTTCCCGTCCAGAACAGACCGTAGGTCGCGATGCGCCCGACGAGATAGAAGAGCAGCAACGCGAGAAGGAACGCGAGCACGCTCGGACCGAAAGCGGCCACGAATCGCGATCGAGCCCCGCCCGTCTGCCCGAGCCAGCGCCGCGCGAGCCCACGCTGCGCCTTCGCGCCACCGAGATAAGCCGGAAGTGCGAGAAGCGCGTAGATCGCGCGTTTCCAGTCCGAAATCGTCATAACCGGCACGCTATGGCCCGCTGACCTGCGCGAACACCAGGTTGCCCGCCATGTCCGGTAGGGAAAACCGGGGTCCGCTGTGGTGATCCACACGACCGGGGTGCGGATGCGCGCGAAACGTTCCCCGATGTCAGACGCGTATGCCACACTCGGTCGCCGAACGGCTACGACGTGAACAGGGGAGGTTCGCGTGTCGAACCCTGAGCAGCTCTTCGCTGATTTCGAGGCCAAGCTGGCCGATGCCCAGCGAAAGGCGAATCAGATGCGGACCGAGATCGAAAGCGTCTCCGTGTCCGGACGCAGCAAGGACGGCCAGATCTCGGTCAAGGTCAACCACGCCGGGAACCTGGTCGGCCTGGAGATCGGCCCGTCGGTGCGGGACAACCCGGCGCTCGCGCAGGAGATCCTCCGCGTCGTCCAAAGCGCGCAGAGCAAGCTGGCGAGCGCGGTGCAGACCGGCGTCCCGTCGATCGCGGGCACCGAGACCATGAACGAGCTGGTCAACCAGCTGCACAACGAGTACCCGGAGCCCGAGCCGACAGGCTTCGTCGAGGGCGGTCACCAGGACGTGGACGAGGACGATCGTTTCGTCGCCGAGGACGAACTCGACGCCCCGCCACCCCCGCCTGCCCCCAAGCCGCCCGCGCCCCCGGCTCCTCCTGCCCCGCCTCGGGCGGCGCGCAGGCAGCAGACGGACCACGAGGACGACTACTTCACCGGTGGCGACTTCCTGCGCTGAGCAGGTACTTGAGGGAGGGGAATCATGGGGCAGCCGCAGGCAGGTCAGGGTTTCGACGTAAACCCGGACCAGATCGACGAACACGCCAAACAAGTGGAGCAGACGCACGAGCATTTGCGGACCGCGCTCGACGCGGACAGAGATCGTGTGGACATGTTGGCCTTCGGACTGATCGGCAACATGTGCGGGATGCCGTTGATCTGCAACAACCTTTCGGAGAACGTGCGCGAGGCTCTGCAGTCCGCGATCTCGGCAGGCGAGCACCATGTCGCCGCGGTGCGGAAGTGGGCCGAAGTACGCCGGGTGACCGACCAGGACGCGGTGGATCTTCTGAAACGGGCAGAGCAGGTGGAACGTGGCTGAGAACGACGTCCTCAAGAGCGCCAAGAACGAAACGGACGCCGAGAAATACAAGGTGGACAACGCGCTGGAAGGCGCGGGCGCGATCCAAGATTTGGCGGGCGGTATCGAAAAGCTCGCGAACGGTGATTGGACGGAGGGACTCCTCAGCCTGGCGGGAGCGGTCCCGGATATCGTCGATGTGATCAAGAACCCTCTGGAAACTCTGATGAGCTGGGGTTTCGGTTGGATCATCGAGCACGTCGACTTCTTGAAGGAACCTCTGAACTGGGTTTCCGGCGACCAAGACGCACTTGATCTCGAGGTGCAGAAATGGCTGGAGGTCGGCAAATACGTCAAGACGACGGCCGAAGAGTTGACCGATGAGGTGCAAAAGAACTGCATGGACTGGTCGGGCGCCGGAGCCGACGCGTACCGCGCCTATGTGCAAAAGCAGCTCAACGGGTACCGGGAAATCGTACGGCTTGCCGAGCGCGCCGGGAACATCATCAACATCTGCAAGACAGTGCTCTCAGTGGTGCGAACAATTATTCGCGACCTGATCACCGACACCCTGGCGAAAATCGTCATGATCATCGCCAGGTATCCGCCGCCTGCCTACCCTGCCGCTTTGGCGGCGGAGGGCGTTCCCTTCGCGATCGAAAAAAGCACCGAAGCCATGACCTGGGCCGAGAAGCTGATGCGCGTCCTCATGCGCGCGAAGTCCATGTTGATGGACTTCTACAAGAACGTCGGCGACCTCCTCAAGAAGGGCGACGTGTTCGAGGGTGCGGGAATGGGGGCGTTCTGGGAAGTGGTGAAGGAAGCAGGAAAGACGGCCGTGAAGGAGGTGGTCAAGAGCGCGTCGGAAGACAAGACGCGCGACCGGCGAGAGACCACCATCAACGCCACTGGTGAACCGAAGCCGCCAGAGAAGACAAACGGAGCAGTCGGCTCCAGGCGCACTGCCGAGCAGGAGCCGATTTTCGAGCAACCTGGCACGCAACGGATATCCGGGTCGCTCCAGTGAGTAACGGCCTTCTGATAACCGGGTACGAAGCAGTTCCCACTGTCACGCGCAGATCCCCGTGGAAGGTGGTCGGCGTCGCCGTCGGTGTGCTCCTCTACGCGCTGATCTGCTGGACCCTGATCGGCCGCGGGATGGTGTCCCACGGTGAGGAGGGAACGGGCGGGTCGGCCGATATGGCGACGGTGAAGACTTGCGAGGAGACAGGGCCGCTAAGCATCGCCGGGATCGGCTACTACTGGGTTTGCGACATCGAGGTTCGCCCGTATTCATCCCGGTTCAGTGAAAAAGTGGTGACGGCACGGTCGTTCCCTGACGAGCTGACACCGGCCGATATCGGTCAATCGGTCCGCGTCAAAGAACTCGGAAAATACTACGCCCGGGATTTCAAGCGCGACGTTCCGTGGTGGAGCGTCGTACCTCCGGTCGTCGGGGTCGTGGGGTTGGGCCTGTTCGCCCACTGGCGACGGAACAAGCGTTTCCGGAAACCTGTCGAGGAGCCGCCTGCGCCGCTCCCGCTTTCTCTCTCGGCAGTTCGTCCGCTGGGTGGCGTGGCGGCTCCTGCCGGCCTTCCTGCGACGGCCTCGAGGACGGTCACGCCCGACGATTGGTCGTCCGCCAAGTTCTGGCGCATTTTCGGGTTGATCTTCGTCGTCGCCGTCATCTGCGGGATCGTAGGCTTCACCGCGGGACGCGGAACGGAGCTCCGCGAAGCGACTCTCACGATCGCGGCGATCGGACTCCTCTCTCCCGCCTGGCTGTGGTTCTGCACTCCGGCGCGATGGAAAAAGTCGAACTGGTGCACCACGTTCACTGTGTCGGTCGAAGGAATCCGCTGGTTCCGTCGCGACAAGGCGACCTTCGAGGTCGGCTGGGAAGACCTCCGCGAGCTTCGGCTGACCACAGTCACTGATGGCAAACGCATCTTGCGGATGATCGACTTCTTCCCCCTCGACGAGGATTTCGCGAAGCGTCATCGACCGCTGAAAGGGCTATGGGAGATCGGGGCGAACCTCGACGGCCGTCTGCTTCCGCCGGTCGTGAACGGCTACCGGATTCCCGAGGCATTCAGTGACGCCGCGTTCGCCGAGATCCGGGCCGCGATGACGATGATCCGGCCGGACAAGCTGAGCGAGTACCGGGGAATCCCGCGGAACACGGTTGCGTCCTGAGTGCGGCGCCCGACGAAGCGGGGCGCCGCCGGCGCCGATCACTCGGGGGGCTACGTGATCGACGCCGGCGACCCGATGCCCTGACCTCGGCTCGCGCCGGGATCGGGGCAACGTCACCGCGTGAACGCGGCAACGCACCTGAAGAGCGGGGGTGATCGCCGAAGTGACGTCCGAGGGAAGGTTATCCCCCGAAAGAGTGACGGCGTTCCGCTGCTCGCCTGATTGTCGCACCAGGCACCGGGAAAGTTACAAAGTTCTTCACATCTTCGCCGACGGTGGGGACATCGCCGGACAACAGCTGGTCATGGGATCGTTTCCTCCATGACTTCTCAGGTACTGGTCATCGGTTCCGCCAACGCCGATCTTGTCGTGCCGGTCGACCGGCGACCTGCGGGTGGCGAAACCGTACTCGGTGGCGACACGATCTTGTCGCCGGGTGGCAAAGGGGCCAATACCGCGGTCGCCGCGGCTCGGCTCGGGGCCGACGTCGCGCTGCTCGGGGCGGTCGGCGACGACCCGTACGGCGAGCTGCTCAAGCGGTCGCTGGCCGAGTCTGGGGTGAACACGGGGCCGTTGCGCACCAGCGAGCGTCCGACCGGTATCGCGTACATCACCGTGACGCCCGACGGCGAGAACTCGATCCTCGTCTCGCCGGGCGCCAATTCCAGTTTGCGGCCTGAGGACATCGACCTCGATGGCGCCGAGATCGTGGTGTTGTCGCTCGAGATTCCACTCGAGACCGTCGAGCACGCCGTCGCGAAGGCGGCCGAGGCCGGGGTTCGGACGCTGCTGAACCTGTCGCCGGCGGCCGAGCTTTCCGCGAAGACGCTTCAGAATCTCGACGTCCTGCTGGTCAACGAGCACGAGGCCGCTTTCCTTCTCGGCGGCGAAACCGATTTCCCCAAGCTTCTCGACCTCGGTCCGAAGGCCGCCGTCGTGACGCTCGGCGCGAAGGGTGCGGCGGTGGTGACCGCGGACGGGGTGGTCGAGGTGTCCTCGCCGAAGGTCGAAGCCGTGGACACTACGGGTGCCGGGGACGCCTTCGCGGGTGCGCTCGCCACATCGCTCGCGAAGGGGGAGGAGCTGGCTGACGCGGCGCGTAGGGCGGTGAAGGTCGCCGCGATCACTGTGACGCGGCAAGGCGCTCAGCCCTCCTATCCGAAGGCGTCCGAACTGGAATGATGTCTTCTTCTGTGTTGTGCTGTCAGCTATGAGCCAGGTCACGCCGCCTATGAGATATGGTCTAGACCATGCCGTCTGAGTCACTGACCGGGGTCGCCGTCAGTCCCGGCCGCGCGAGCGGTCCTGTCGTCCGAGTCGCCGAACCCCTCGGCGAACCCGCGAACACACCGGCGCCCGCCGATCCCGCCGCCGAGGCCGCCCGGATCGAACCGGCCGCGCAGATCGTGGCGGCCCGGCTCGAGAAGCTGGCCGAGACCGCGACCGGCGAAGCCGCGACGATCCTGATCACCACCGCGGCCATGGCCGCGGACCCGGCTCTCGTCTCCTCGGCGGAGACACTGGTCAAGACCCAGAACCTGCCCGCCCCGCGTGCGGTGCACGAGGCGGCGGAGAAGTTCGCCGAAGCGCTCGCGGCCGCGGGCGGCTACATGGCCGAGCGTGCCCGAGACGTCCGCGATGTGCGCGACAGGCTCGTCGCCGAACTGCTCGGTATCGCGCCTCCTGGCGTTCCTGAGCTGGTTTCGCCGAGTGTGCTCGTCGCGCGTGACCTCGCTCCCGCCGACACCGCGGGCCTCGATCCGGACAAGGTGCTCGCGCTCGTCACCGAGGAGGGCGGCCCCACCAGTCATACCGCCATCCTCGCCCGCGCCCTCGGCATTCCGGCCGTCGTCGCGGTGCGCGGGATCCTCGCCCTCGACGCGCAAGCGCTTGCGGTGGACGGTGACACCGGTGTGGTCGAGCTCGCCGACCCGAGCGCCGAGGTCGTCGCGGCCGTCAAGGTCGGCGCGATCGACTGGAATGGCACCGGAGCCACCGCCGACGGCCACCGCGTGAAGGTGCTCGGCAACGTCGGTTCCGCCACCGACGCCCAGGCCGCGGCCGAAGCCGGGGCCGAAGGCGTGGGGCTGTTCCGCACCGAGTTCTGCTATCTCGACGCCTCCGCCGAGCCGAGTGTCGAAGAGCAGCGCAAGGCCTACACCGCCGTGCTCTCGCCGTTCCGCGGCAAGCCGGTCATCGTCCGCACGCTCGACGCGGGCGCCGACAAGCCTCTCGCCTTCCTGGAGCCCGAAGCCGAGCCCAACCCGGCGCTCGGCGTACGCGGCCTGCGCGTCGCGTTCGATCGGCCCGAGATCCTCGACCGCCAGCTCGAAGCCATCGCGGGTGCCGCACAGGACTCCGGGGCCGAGGTTTCGGTGATGGCGCCGATGGTCGCCACCGCCGCCGAGGCCGCCTGGTTCGCCGAGCGGGTCCGTGCCGCCGGTATCGCCCGTGCGGGGGTGATGATCGAGATCCCGGCCGCCGCGCTGACCGCCCGCGAGATCCTCGACGCGGTCGACTTCGTCTCCGTCGGCACCAACGACCTCGCGCAGTACACCTTCGCCGCCGATCGCCAGCTCGGCGCGGTCGCCAAGCTCAACGACCCCTGGCAGCCCGGGCTGCTGCGCCTGCTCAAGGTCATCGGCCAGGCAGCCAAGGACACCGGCAAGCCCGCCGGAGTCTGCGGTGAGGCCGCCGCCGATCCGCGGCTCGCGCTGGTACTGGCCGGACTCGGCCTGACCAGCCTGTCGATGAACGCGCCCGCCGTACGCGCGGTCGGCGCGAGCCTGGCCGCCACGACGCTGGCCGAGTGCGAGGCGCTCGCCGAGGCCGCACTGGCCGCGGCGGATCCGGTCGAGGCTCGCGCGGTGACCGCGAAGCGATAGCAAAGGTCCCTTGCTCCCCCGGTCGGGAAAGTTTCGGGGAGCGTGTCGAAATCCGGTCCACGGCTTCGACGCCTTGGTGAAGACAGCCAAAGCGACGAAAGGACTCCGACCATGACGACCACCATGACCCCGACGCGGGCGGGACGCCGGGAGTGGGTCGGGCTGGCCGTACTGGCCCTGCCCACCTTCCTGGTCTCCCTCGACGTCTTCGTGCTGATCCTCGCGCTGCCGAAGCTCAGCCAGAGCCTCGGCGCCGACAGCACCCAGCAGCTGTGGATCATGGACGTCTACGGCTTCATGATCGCCGGCTTCATGGTCACCATGGGGACCCTCGGCGACCGCATCGGCCGCCGGAGACTGCTGCTGATCGGCGCCACCGCGTTCGGACTGGCGTCCGTCCTGGCCGCCTTCTCGACCAGCGCGCTGATGCTCATCGGTGCCCGCGCGATCCTCGGTATCGCCGGTGCGACGTTGGCGCCGTCGACGCTCGCCCTGATCAGCAACCTGTTCCTCGACAGCCGCCAGCGTTCGCTCGCGATCGGTATCTGGGCGGGCTGCTTCACCGTCGGCGCGATCGTCGGCCCGATGGTCGGCGGCGTGCTGCTGGAGCACTTCTGGTGGGGTTCGGTGTTCCTGCTCGGCGTGCCCGCGATGGTCCTGCTGCTCGTCGTCGGACCCAAGTTCCTGCCGGAGTACCGCAACGAGAATGCCGGCCGCATCGATCTGCCGAGTGTCGTGCTCTCGCTGGTCACGATCCTGCCCGCGGTCTACGGCATCAAGGAACTCGCCCGCGAAGGCGTGCACGTGGTCCCGGTGGCCTCGCTCCTGATCGGCCTCGGTTTCGGCGTGGTCTTCGTGCGCCGTCAGCGGACGCTCGCCGACCCGCTGATCGACCTGAAGCTCTTCCGCAGTCGCGCGTTCACGACGGCGCTGGGCGGGATGTGCGCGTTCACCATGCTGGGCGGCACGACGATGCTGTTCGTCGCGCAGTTCTTCCAGCTCGTCCTGGAGCTTTCACCGGTCGGCGCCGCGCTGGCGCTGCTGCCGGGCATGCTCGCGTCGACCGTCAGCTTCCTGACCGCGCCGATCCTCGCCCGTCGCTTCCGTCCCGCGACCCTGATCGCCGGTGGGCTGGCGGGTGCGATCGCCGGATTCCTGCTGCTGACGCAGGTCGAGGCGGGCGCCGGTCCGGTGATCCCGTCGATCGCCTTCGCCATCACCTGTCTGTGCGGCGGCCCGCTGGTCACCCTCGGCACGGATCTGGTCGTCGGCTCCGTGCCGCCGGAGAAGGCCGGTTCGGCGGCCTCGCTGTCGCAGACCGGCAACGAGTTCGGCTACGCGCTGGGCATCGCGACCGTCGGGACGCTGGGCAACGCCGTCACCCAGGCCCAGCTCGCCGACGCCGTCCCCGCGCACGACGCCTTCGCCACCGGGATGCACGCGGTGTCCGGGCTGGCCGCGCTGGTGCTGGCGGCGGTCGCGTACTTCGTGGTCAGGCACCTGCGGCACGTGCGCCCGGTCGGAGCCTGAAACCTCAGCCGAAGAAGCCCCGCCGCGGGTACTTGATGATCAGCGCGCCCCCGTGCACGCGCCCGGTGATGACGAACCGGGTCGTGCCGGGGCGGCCGTTCGAGCGGGTCCGGTCGTCGAGGCTGCCGAACTTGATGTCGGTGATCGAGTTGGTGTCGACGGCACCGTCTTCGGGGATGGTGATCTCCACCGAACCCCATTTGACCTGCAATTCGATGTACACCACCGGGAACCGGATCTCCGCATGGGAGAAGTCCAGTTTCGTGGCGCCGTACTTGTTCCGGATCACCATCGACTCCGGGACCAGCCAGTTCCCGTTGCGCTGCAACGCCGAGTACTTGCCGTTGAGTTCCATGGCCTGCCCGGACGGCGACCCGTAGGCGTACTGCTGTTGCGGCGGCACCCACGGATTCTGCTGCTGACGCGGCATCATTCCCGCTTCGGGATGCACCAGGCCGGGCAGATCCGTGAGCACCGCGTTCAGCTCACCGCGGGTCTTGGACGCGAGGGCGCGGTCGGTCCGCTCGGTGAACTCGTCGAGGTTCAGCATCCCGAGGCCGATCGCCTTCTGCAGTACTTCGACGACGTGTTCGCGTTCCGCGTCCGAAACCCGGATGTCCCGTCCGCTCAACGGCTTGGTCTCGGTCGTCGACTGCTCTTCCTCGCCCATGCCTGGAATGGTAGAACCGGATCTCACGCGCGAGATCGGGGAAATACCCTGAACAGACCCGCATTTCTCCCCTGTGCCGCCCTGATGGCGGCTGTCCTGCTGCTGTCGGGTTGTACCGTCGACGCCCAGCCTCCGCAGCCTCCTTCGGCGCCGACGACCCCACCGCCGTCGCGCATCGAAGGCGAACCGGTGGACTACAGCGGTTTCCGGCTCGTCATGGCGACTTCGCCGCCTTCGATACTCGATCCCGCCACTGGCGTCACCACTCCGCTTCCTGGCGCTCCGGACGGGGACAGGGTCAACGACGTCGTCCGGGTCGGCAAGTTCCCGGTCGTGTTGTCGGCAGGTCGCTGCGGGCCGTCGTGCCTGGAGCCGTCCGAGGTGCTCGTCTACGGGGATCCCAGGAATCAGCCCTGGAAGCTGGGGAAAGCGCGCAGTGTCGCCCCGTCGGCCGACGAAACCGGCGTCTGGCTGATCCGTGACGACGGCAACGACCTCTGCCGTCTCCAGTACGTCTCCCTGCTCGGCGTCGAACGCGACCGCGGGCGTCCGGCTAGCTGTACGACGGCGGTGCGCCAAGAGGTGTCGAAGGGGCTGCTGATCACGGTGAACAGCGGGACCGCCAGTGCCGAGGACGTCCTGATCGACCCCGCCACCGGCCGCGCCGTGCACCAGTTCCCTCGGGTGCTCGCGGTCACCAAAGACCGGATGCTGCTCGCCGAGCTGACCAAGTTCTCCGTGCTCGACCTGCGCAACGATCAGCGCACGCCGGTCGAACGGCCGGTGGCCAACGGCACGCCGGGGCCGGTGGTGCCGAGCCGGGACGGCTACAAGGTCGCCGTGCTGTTCGGCGATCCGGCCTGGGCCGGGACGGCGACGCAGACCGCCGACGTCTGGGTGCTCGCCCTCGACACGCTGACCTGGACACGGGCGCCCTCGATGCCGATCGCGACCCCGCTCAAGCAAGCCGCGATCGAATGGACCGAGGACGACGCTCTGGTGCTCACGACCGACGTCGTCGCGAGCTGGCGGCTGGACCGTCCACACTGGACGGTCGTCAAGACGCCGTTGCCCGCCGAGCGGAACCGGTCGGTGGTGACCGTCGCCCAGGGCTGAACTACTCCTCGTCGAGCCCGTGCTCGATGGCGTAGCGGGCGAGTTCGACGCGGTTGTGCAGCTGGAGTTTCCGCAGCGTCGACTGGACGTGGTTCTCCACCGTCCGATGCGAAAGCACGAGTTTCTCGGCGATCTGCCGCGCAGTCATCCCTTTCGCGACCAGTCGCAGGACGTCGGTCTCGCGTTCGGTCAGCCGTGGCGGGGCGGGCCCGTCGTCGGGCGCGTCGGCCATGCGGCGGTATTCGCCGAGCACGAGTCCGGCGAGCCCGGCGGTGAACACCGGATCACCGGCGGCGGTCCGCTTGACCGCGTCCACCAGTTCGCTCGCCGAGGCCGATTTGACCAGGTAACCGGACGCCCCGGCCTTGACCGCCTCGAGGACGTCGCTGTGCTCGCCGCTCGCCGACAGGACCAGCACCTTGGTCGACGGCAGTTCCGTGGTGATCTCGCGGGTCGCGTCAACGCCCGACGTCTCGCCGAGGTTCAGGTCCATCAGCACGACGTCCGGCCGGACCGTCCGCGCGATCCGCACCGCGGCAGGCGCGTCCGGCGCGGTGGCCCGCACGTCGAAGCCGTGCTCGGTCAGGTCGCGAGCGACCCCGTCCCGCCACATCGGATGGTCGTCGACCACCATCACCGACACTCCGGGCGTACCGGTCATCGCTTTCCCCTCGCCGCGACTGGAACCTTGACTTCCCATTCCGTGCCCTGGCCCGGCGCGGTGTCGAGGGCGACGCTTCCGCCCAGATCCCGCACGCGGCCCTTGATGGACTCCGCGATACCTAGATGTCCTTCGGCCGCCGCGCGTTCCATCACCCCGGGTGCGATTCCGGGACCGTCGTCACGAACGCTGATCACGACCTCGGTGCCGAGGTCCTCCAGCAGCACCCAGGCGTGCGCCTCGGGACCGGCGTGCTTCTCCACGTTCAACAGCGCTTCGCGCGCCACCGCCACGAGTTCCGCGGTCACGTGCTCGGGCAGCTGGACCTCGCCAGCCGGCGTCGAGACCTGCACCGACGGGGTCGCGAGCAACTGCAGCGCGGCCCGGAGGTCGGTGGTGCCGTTCGCGCTCGGCCGCGTCGGCTCGGTGGTGACCAGCGCGCGCAGCGCGATCTCCTGTTCGCCCGCCAGTTTCGCCAGTTCCGCGGCTTCTCCGCCGAACTCGGCGCCGCGTTTGCGCACCCGCGCGAGCACCTGCAGGACACTGTCGTGGATCGAGCGGGCGAGCCGCTCCCGTTCGGCCGTCGCGGCCTCCATGCGCAACGCCCTGGTCAGCGCGTCCGCGGACCGCCGCGCCATGGTCGCGGCCTGCCCGATCACGAACCCGCTCGCGGTCAGCAGGAAGCCGTCCCGCGCGACGTCGACGTCGAACCGCCAGCGCACCAGCCCGGTGACCACCGAGACCACCAGCCCGGCGAGCACCCCGCCGAGCGCGCCGAACCGCGTCCCGGCGGCCGCGGGCGGGACCGCCGCCCACACCGTCGTGATGAGCGGCGTGTTGGCGTCGAACTGCGCGGTCGACAGAATCCACGCCGAGGTGAACATGAGGACGACGGTCAGCACGAGATCGAAGCCGACCAGCCACGGCCAGCGGCTCGACGGCCGTGCGTAGAGCACGCCGCTGACCACCGTCCACGCCGTCATCACACCGAACGCGGTCCACGCCAGCCACTGTTTCGCGTAGCCGTCGTAGTGGACGATGAACGAGCCGAGCGCGAAGAGCAGCGTTGTCACGCGAAGCACGATCACCCCGCGCCACAGCGGAGTGGCCGGGTCCCGCGTGCCCAACGCCGAGACGGCGCGCCAGAGCGGGGTTTCGGTCACGGCTTGGCTTGGACCTCTTCATCCGGCGAGCCGGAATCGTTCGGCTGAGCCGCCTGATCCTTCAGGACATCGACCTCGGCCGGATCGGGATCGTGTTCGTGCAGCAGCGAGCGGATACCGGCGTTGAGCACCGCGAGCAGCGGCACCGAGAGCAGCGCGCCCGCGATCCCGGCGGTGACCAGGCCCGCGGTGATCGCGAGCACCACCGCGAGCGGATGCAGTTTGACCGCGCGGCCGAGCAGGATCGGCTGCAGCACGTGGCTCTCCAGCTGCATGACGCCGATGACGATGGCCAGCACGATCAGCGCGCCGACGACGCCCTTCGTCACCAGCGCGATCAGCACGGCGACCGCGCCGGCGATCACGGCGCCGATGATCGGGATGAACGCGCCGAGGAAGACCAGCGTCGCCAGCGGGATCACCAGCGGTACGCCGACGATCGCCAGCCCGACGCCGATGCCGACCGCGTCGACCACGGCCACCGCCGCCGTCGCGCGGACGTAGCTGACCAGCGAGGCGAACCCGCGCCGCCCGGCGACGTCGACCCGGTTGCGCACCCGGCCGGGCACGCCGCGGACGAGGAACTTCCAGATCCCGTCGCCGCCGGAGAGGAAGAAGATGAGGATGAAAAGGGTCAGGATGAACCCGGTGACGATCTCGCCGACGGCGCCCGCCGTGGTGAGCGCCGTGGTGGTGATCGACGACTGGTTGTGCTGCAGGAAGCCGATCGCCTGGTTGATGAACTCCTGGATCTGCTCCTGGCGCAGATGCAGCGGGCCGTCGATGAGCCACACCTTGATCTGGTTGAGGCTCTCCGTCAGCTGCTTCTGCAGTTCCGGCAGGCCGGAGGAGAACTGCGCGACGACGAAGGTCAGCAACCCGCCGAGTACCGCGAGTCCGGCGATCAGCACTATCCCGGCCGCGAGTCCGCGCGGGAACTTCAGTGTCATCAGCTTGGAGACCGCGGGCGCGAGCAGCGCGGCGAGCAGCAGCGCGATCGACAGCGGGATGACGACCACCGACAGGTAGCCGATCAGGAACACGATGACGTAGAGCGCGGCGATCACCACGATGAAGCGCCACGACAGCGCCGCACCGATCCGGAGCCCGCGCGGGACCAGATTGGAGACGTCTTCGGCGGATTCGGAGAGGAAAGGGTTCGCCGGGTCGAATTCCGGCTGCTTGCGCTGGGGCTCGCTCACGCGCTCACCGTATCGGTCCGGGGCGACGATCTTGAACATTCCGGGCAACGCGCCATGGGTGGATTCGCCCGAAGCGACGCTTGACACACCGTCGCATGATCGACTCACGAGTAACCGGGTCTCGCCAGGCGTGATCACTGAACGTTATCCCGGACTGCACTTTGTGTTCTTCACACGATCGTGCCATCAAGGTGCTGCGAAGTCGCGCGGGCCTTCCCGACTTTGCTTATGTCGGTCCCGCAACGACGAACCGGCACACCGATGCGGCAGGAGACCGAGTGACGAACGCGGCGAAGAACGAGGGGCGGGGCGCGGCGCGCTTCGGTCGTCTCGCTTCGCGTGCGCTGTTCGTGCTCGGCGGCGCCGTCGCCGGTTCAGCCGCCGCCTGGGTCGTTTCCGGCGCTTCCGCTGCCGCCGACGTCGTTCCCTCCGCTCCGGTGATCTCCACTCCCGAAACGAACGTCACCCCGGTCACCGACGCCACCGTGGCCGGTCTGACCGACGTTTCGCGCGGTACTTCGAAGTTCGCGGGCGACGTGGCCGGTGCGATGTGCGGCAGCCGTCACCAGGAAGCCACCACGTGGTCGATGCCGGGCGAGGACAAGCCTGCCTCCGCGAAGCACCACTGCGGCGAAATCCGTGCCGACGAGCACGAAGTGTCCACCCGCGTCAGCGACGCTGTCACCGACTTCGCGGACAACGCGGTGATCACCCCCACCGAGCGGACCCTCGGGGCTGTCGAGCACATCGTGCGCAAGCCGCAGGACACCCGCCAGGTGCTGGACGAGACGTTCGCCGGAACGCCCGAGGCGCAGGACTTCGGCCGCAAGGTCTGGGACCTCCTCGACCCGCGCGGGCACGGAGACCTCCTCCCGGAGCTCCCGGTCGGCGGCGTTCCGCTCGACCCGAGGTCTCCGCTGGAGACCGGCGGTGCCGGCGAACAGGTCACCGACTTCGCCCAGCTGGCCACGACTCAGTTCCCCGCTTCCACCGAGACCGTTCTCCCGATGCCGGCGTTCGTCCAGCAGTACGGAGCCGTCGCCGGTCAGGACGAGGACTCTCCTTCGCGTGACGGTCACCGCGGTGACTTCCCGCGTCCGCTTTCCCCGGCGCAGCTCCCCGTCGCGCCGTCCATCCCGACTGTCCCCGGCGGCGGCACCGCCCCCGGTGGTCACCTCGACGGCCTGACCCATGGCGTTCCCGCCTGGGTCGCCTCCGCCGTCGAGCGTTCGCTGGCCGGCACCACGCTGGCCGGTACGCGGTACATGCCGCTCACCCCGGGCTCGCAGCCCGGCGTCACTCCCGACTGAACACCTCCCTCCGCGGGGTAGCCGACGCGCCCTACGCCTCCCGATTCCGGGCTTGGCTTCGCGTCCGCTCCTGATCCCCCGCGAAACGGCGGTGCGCTTTCTTGCGCCCGCGATCGCTTCACCCCCTCTGGTGCCACTCACTCGACATTCGTCGAGGGCACCTCCTTGAACCCGAAAGGGAAACCCGAAATGAAGGAGACAAACCCCATGCAATCCTGGGCAAAGCGCGGACTCCAGACCGCGTTGGTCACGGGTGGGTTGTTGATGCTGGGCACCGGCATCGCCTCGGCTGACGAACAGGTCAACCCTGACATCCCGGCCTCCCCCCTCGACGCGAACGTCACCGTTCCCATCGAGATCGACAACAACGCCGTTGGCACGCCCCTCGGCCAGGCCGACCTCCCCGGCTACGAGGGTGAAGTCAGCACCAAGGCCGTCACCAAGCCCGTCTCGGACGCGCTCGACTCGGCTTCCTCGCCCGGCGGCAGCACCGACGGCATCGGCGGGGGGCTGCCCCAGCTCTCCAGCAAGGGCGCCGTCCCCGCGCCGCTGGCCGCCAAGGACTCGGCCCGTCAGGTCAGCGGTGGGCTGACCGGTGGTGGATTCACCACCACGGACGACATCCTCAAGGGCAACAAGGTCGTGGGCGACGTCGTCGTCCCGATCCAGATCGTCGACAACGCCATCGGCGTGATCGGCGACGCCGAGGTCGAAGGTGGAGACCACCAGCAGACCTGGTCGCACAACCAGGACGTCGAGACCACCGGTGAGGACTCCAGCCTCGCCGGGAACGTCGTGTCCCTCGACTGGGCGCTGCCCGTGCAGATCGCCGGCAACGGCGGCGGGCTCGCCGGTGGCACCGGCCGCGTGGTCGGCGGCTCCGCCAGCCAGAGCACCACCGAGACCGGCAACATCACCACCGACGGCGAGGGCTCCGCTCTCTCCGGCAACGTGGTGGCCGGTCAGTTCGCCACCCCGGTCCAGGTCACCGGCAACGCCGCGTCCTGGATCATCGGCAACGCCAACAGCTCCGGCTACGAGGCCGAGACCGACGCCACCTCCGGCGGCTGGGTCGAGACCGACGGTGACGACAGCGCGCTCGGCGGCAACGTCGGCGCGGTGCCGATCGCCCTGCCGGTGAAGGTCAACGACAACGCGGCCGCCGCGTGGGGTTCGCTCGCGAACTCCAACAGCAGCTCCTCCGCGGACGCGACGGCCGGCGACACCAAGCCCGGCTGGTCCAACGTTCCCACCTACGTGGAGACCGAAGGCGAGGACTCGTTCCTCGCGGGTAACGCGATCGTGCCGCAGACCGCGGACGTCGCGAACGTCGGCGGCGTGGCCGCCAGCTGGATCGGCCTCGCGAACACCGGCAAGGACGGCGGCACCAGCCACTCCAGCGTCGTCGACGCCGGCGGGTTCGTCAGCTCCGAGGGCGACGGCTCCGCGGGTGGCGGCAACATCGTCGACCCGGCCGTGGCCGCCCCGGTCGAGGTGACCTGCATCGCGGGCACCTACATCGGCAACGCCTCCGCCACGTCGTGCGAGAACACCGTCGACGCCAACGCGGGCAACGGCAGCCACACCACCGGTGAGGACTCCACCCTCGCCGGGAACATCGTCAACACCCAGGCCGCGCTGGCCCCCGAGGTCTACGGCGTCGGTGGCTCGCACATCGGCCAGGCCGTCGCCGAGGCGACCGAGACGAAGACCGTGACCGCCGGCGGGTACGACGGCACCACGGGCGACGACTCGTCCGGTTCGGGCAACGTCGTCCAGGTCCCGGTCGCGGGCCCGGTCGAGATCTTCGGCGTCGGTGGCTCCTTCATCGGCCAGGGCTCCGGCACCGCCGACGAGACCAAGGTCATCTCCGGCGGCGGCGGTGGAAACACCAACGACGACAACGGTTTCCTGAGCTCCAACCTGGGCACCGTGCCGGTTTCGCTGCCGGTGCAGGCGTTCGGGATCGGTGGCGCGTTCATCGGTCAGGGCCACGGTGCCGCCGACGGTGACACCACCTCCAACGCGGGCGGCGACGTCCACGCGACCGGTGACGGTGGCGCGGGTGCGGGCAACCTGGTCTACGGCCCGGTCTCCCTGCCGGTCCAGGCGCACAACTTCGCTGCGGTGCTCGGCGGAATCGCGTCGGGCGAGGGCTCGAACCTGACCGACTCGTCGGCCGGTGGCGACGCCACCGCCAACGGTGAAGAAGGCGCGCTGGCGGGCAACATCGTCCAGACGCCGATCGGTGGCGCCGTCCCGGTGACCGGCCTCGGTGTCGCCGGTGCGGGTATCGCCAAGGGCAACAGCATCAACGACGTCATGTCGGCGGCGGGCGGCGACGCCACCACCAACGGTGACAACGGTGCGGTCGCGGGCAACATCATCGGCGTGCAGGCGCTGCCGATCGTGCCCATCACGCACGACGCCGTCTCGGCCGCGGGCATCGCGACCGCCGAAGGCACCGACACCGTCGACGCCACTTCGGGCGGAGACGTCGAGACCTCGGGTCTCGACGGATCGCTGTCGGGCGACATCCTCGACGTCCCGGTCGCGGCCGTTCCGGAGGTGTTCGGCGACGCCATCGCGGCGGCCGGCGGCGTCTCCACGACCACCGCGGACAGCATGGTCACCGGCCAGGCCGGCGGCGACAGCATCACCGACGGCAGTGGAGAGGCCCTCTCGGGCTTCAACTTCCACCACCCGTTCGTGTTCGTGGTGCCGCTGAACGAGCTCGAAATCCCGATCCTGGCGATCGCGGACGAGAACTCGGAAGACTCCACCGTGATCAACGAGGAGGAGTACACCCGCGCCTTCACCGACTCGGTCGGTTCGGAGATGCCGATCGACGCGCTGCCCGCGCTGCCCTTCGGTGCCCCGGCCGTTCCGTCGCTGAACGGTGCCGGCGCCCTGCCGACCACCCCGGAGCTCGGTGGCGCCCGCGCCGACGGTCCCCAGGTGGGCACCCTCCCGGTGCAGATGGCCGGCCTGACCGCGCTGAAGCAGCTCCGGACCATCCCGGCCCAGCTGCCGAAGTCCGACCTGCCCGAGCTGCCCGGCACCCCGGGTCTGCCCGGTGCCCCGTCGCTGCCCGGTGTCCCGGCCCTGCCGAAGACCCCGGCGCTGCCCGGTGACGCCGCTCGTGCGGACGCTCCGAAGCTCGCGCAGCTTCCGTCGCTGCCCGCCGCCGGCAACCTGCCGGTCGGTCAGCTGCCCGCCGTCGGCAAGCTGCCGGTGGGCCAGCTGCCCGCCGTCGGCAAGCTGCCCGTCGGCCAGCTGCCCGCCCTCGGCAACCTGCCGATGGACCTGCCCGCCGCGGGCAACCTCCCGGTCGGCCAGCTGCCGACCGACGGCAAGCTGCCGGTGCAGCTGCCCACCACGGGCACCCTGCCCGTCGTGAACAGCACCCCGGCGATGCCGACCGCGCAGGTTCCGGCTCTGGCGAACGTCGACTCGTCGCCGCTGAGCATGTTCCAGCGTTTCGTGGGCACCCTGACCGGCAAGAAGTTCCACACCATGTGAACCTGCCAGTCGGCTCACGCCACTGAATGAACGAAGCGGGCCCGGGAGGCGACTCCCGGGCCCGTTTTCTGTTGCCGTGAGCGATTCGACCTCAGCCAGGAAAGTCCGTGAAGGCCTCCTTCCCTACCTTGAGCGTAGGGAAGCCCGGCAAAGTCGCAGAGTTGCACCGGGTTCAGGGGCATGCCCTCAAACCTCTGTTGATCAAGCTTCGCAACCGGGTACGACCCCGTGTCCATGAAGGAATTGGGACACTCAACCTGGATCCACCGGTGGGTTTGGGTGTTGATCTCGGCGATGGTGTTGGTGTTGTGTTTTTGCTGGTGGGCAGGGTGGATCGCCGGCCTCGCATCCGGTGTGTCCACTGTGGTCTGTTGTGGGGGTGGGGTGGTCAGGTTGTTGGGTGGGTTGCGGTGAAGAGTGCCTGGTAGTGGTGTTGCCAGGGCCAGTTGGTGGGTAGTCGCAGGGTGATGCGGCGGGCGGTGCGGGTGATGCGGGCGGGGATGGCGATGAGGTGCCGGCGCAGGGTTGCGGTGCGGGCTTTGGCGTGAAAGGCGCTGGTCAGGCAGCCGGTGGCGCGGAGCAGGTTGTGGGTGAGGCAGGCCAGGGCGAGCCAGGCCTGGTTGGCGGGGAAGCGGCCGGAGGGGAAGTGTGCGAGGGCGGAGTTGTTGAGGTCGGCGAAGACCTGTTCGATGATGGCGTGTTTGCGGTGATACTCGTCGGCGACGGGCAGGTCGAAGCCGGTGTC
>NZ_JBVKAE010000015.1:0-222319 GCF_055598845.1 Amycolatopsis sp. NPDC039088
TTCGAGGGCGGGTTCAACGTCACGATCATGATCAGCTTCCTGGACCGGCTGGTGCGGCACCTGGACCGCAAGATCCATCTGATCGTGGACGGTCATCCCTCCCATCGGGCGGGAGTGCTCAAGACCTGGCTGACCGAGCGGGAAGAGCGGATCGAGATGCACTTCCTGCCCGGCTACAGCCCCGAACTCAACCCCGTCGAACTCCTCAACGGAGACCTCAAACACCACGTCACCGCAACACAAAGCCCCCGATCCAAACAGGACCTCGCCGCAGGAGCCCGCACCCACCTACGCCGCCGCCAGAACCAACCCGACCACGTGAAAGCCTTCTTCGGCAAGGAAGAAGTCCGCTACGCCGCAGACTGACCACGCCACATTTGCCTTACGGATCAATAGAACGACCCACATCACTCACGACCCCCTCGCCACACCCCGCAACTCGCCCAAATCAGGCACATTTGTCCCGAGAAGTGTCCCTTATGGACAGTCGGGAGCCAGGTGAGGCCCCTTTGCGTGAACCCGCTCCCGCCGGGTCCGCCACGACACGTTCGCCTTGACCCACGCTAGCAATGGAGCCGACCAGCAGTTATGCGACTTTGCCGGGACCCTGTACCTAGGCGCAAGGAAGGGGGCCTTCATGTACTTGAGTCAGCCCTTCAGGGCCTCGGTCAGCTTGATGCGGCTGCCGACCCGCAGGACGCTGTTCTGGTAGATCCGCGCGCCCAGCCAGGTGAACAGGGCGATCGCGCCCACGGTCAGCCCCAACGACAGCGCGACTTCCCACATCTCGACGGTCCCGGCCGCGATCCGCGCGGGCATCAGCACCGGGGAAAGCAACGGCACCAGCGAAAGGATCTTCGTCCCTGTCCCGTCCGGCGCCTGCGCCAGCAGGTTGAACCCGACGATGAAACCGAGGATCAGCACGATGTTGACCGGGCCGATGACCGACTGCGTGTCCTCCTGGCGGGAGACCAGTGAGCCCATCGCGCCGTACACCGTGGCGTACAAGAGGAATCCGAGCAGGTACCAGAGCACGCCCCACAGCAGCGCGCTCGTCGCGACGCCGGACAGCGTCAGGACGTCGGTGGCCGAAGCGACGATCAATCCGGCGCCGCCGATGATCACCAGCTGGGCCAGCCCGACCAGGCCGAGCCCGATCACCTTGCCCAGCAACAGATGCCACGGCCGGACGGTGGACAGCAGGATCTCCACGACCCGGCTGGACTTCTCTTCGACCACGCCCTGTGCGACCAGCGTCCCGTAGGTCACGATGCTCATGTACAGCAGCACGGCCACGATCAGTCCGATCACCATCCGCTGCGACTTCTCGGGGTCCGGCGGTTTGATCGAGTCGACCTCGACCTGGGTCTGCTGGACCGTGCGCATCACCTGCTCTGGCGACTTCTGGGCCTCGGAGAGTATGCCGTTCAGCACTTCCTGCTGCGAAACGCCGTTCAGCACGGTGCGGAGCTTGTTGTCCAACTCGGACTTGACGACCACCTTCAGCTCGGTGGCGTTGCCGGACACCAGCGCGTCGAGGTCACCGTTCTCGACCTGCGAACGGCCCTGCGCCGGGTCGGCGACCGTGACGGTCTCGATCTTCTCGCCGAGTGCCGCGCCCGCCGTCTGCAGCTGTTGCGCGATCCCGGTGGCCTGGCCGGTGAGCCCGATCTTGCTCTTGTCCTCGTTGCTGATCAGCGTGGACTGCAGCAGGACGTAGCCCATCAGCATGACCAGCAGCACGGCGGTGCCGATCACGAAGGACCTGGTGCGCAGGCGGGTGTTCAGCTCACGTTTGGCGATGAGCCAGACCGCGCGCCACGAAGAGACGGTGTTCATGCGGAAACTCCTTGTGCGGCAGGCCGTTCGGCGGCGGGCTTCTCGGCGACGGCGTCGCGGAACAGCTCGGTCAGCGATCGCCTGCGCTTGCTGAATTCGGTGACCGGGCCGGTTGCCAGCGCCGCGGCGAGCACGGCCTGATCGTCGGCGTGGTCTTCGAGTTCGAGGACCGTCGTCGGCCCGTTCTGCTCGACCACCCGCGCGCCGGGCACGACCGACGCCCAGCCGGGTGCCGCGTTCGGCGCGGTGACGACGAGGCCGTTGCCCGCGCCCGCCGTCAGGTCCGCGACGGTGCCGGAGGCGACCATCCGTCCACTTCGGATGATGCCGACCCGGTCGCACAACCGCTCGACCAGATCCAGCTGGTGACTGGAGAACACCACCGGAACACCGGTCGCGGCCTTCTCCCGCAACACGCCGCTCATCACGTCCACGGCCAGCGGGTCGAGTCCGGAGAACGGCTCGTCGAGCACCAGCACCCTGGGGTCGTGCACCAGCGCGGCCGCCAGCTGCACACGCTGCTGGTTGCCGAGGCTCAGTTTCTGGACCTCGTCCTTGCGGCGTTCGCCGAGACCGAGCCGGGAGATCCAGTTCTCCGCGCTGCGGTGGGCGTCGTTGGCCGACATCCCGTGCAGCTCCGCGAGGTAGACCAGTTGCTCCAGCACCTTCATCTTCGGGTACAGCCCGCGTTCTTCCGGCATGTACCCGATATGGGTGCGGGTCTCGTGTGTGATCGGTGTGCCACCGAACCGCACCTGCCCGGAATCGGCGGCCAGCACCCCGAGGACGATCCGCATCGTGGTGGTCTTGCCTGCCCCGTTGCTGCCGACGAACCCGAACAGTTCGCCGGGCTGGACCTCGAAGCTCACCTGATCCAGCGCGACCTTCGCGCCGTAGTTCTTGGAGATCCGGTCGATCTCCAGTTTCCCCTCGCTCATTTCCATTTCCCCTCCTCGAAATACCGCACCAGCGCCGTCAAACCCCGGTGTACGCCGGAGAACGTGCGGTTTCGCTGGATCACTCCATCCAGCTTGACGTTGCTCACCACCGAAGTGGCCCGATACACCAGGACCGCCCGTCCCGCGCCGGTGACGATCCCGCCCGCCACCAGCGCGACGGCGACCACCCCGATGGACACCTTGTAGCGCTTCTTGCCCCCGGTCATCCCGGAGCCACCCCCTCGTCGAAGTCTTCGGGATCGTCGTCCGGCAGCTTCCAGGCGAGCCAGAGCGCCGGCAGCGACGTTCCGAAGACGAGCAACGCCGCCGTCATCGCGGCCAGCAGGGAACCGGCATCCGGTTGCGCCGCCGCGTAAAGCCCATAGCCGAGGTCCACCACCATAAGGAGGCAGATCCCCTGGAAGGCGCTGTAGTGCGCCCTGTCACGCAAAAGCAGCTCACGCTCGTCGAGGTCGCCCGCCGCGGAACCGGGTCTGCCGACGGCCTTGCGCAGTACCGCGGCGGTGGCGACGCAGAGGCAAAGGCCGGGCACCATCAGGCCGACGGCGAACCACAGTGTCGGTTCGCGGAGCAGGGCCGCCCCGACGATCACCACGAGATGGCCGATCACGGCGGAAACGGCGAGGCGACGGCGGTCCGACCGCGTCCGGGTGACGGTCACGTGGGGTTCACCTCTTCGAAGTCTTCGGGATCGTCGTCCGGCAGCGTCCAGCCGAGGATGACGCCGGACAGCGTGGTGCCGGTGACCAGCAGCGCACAGGTCATCATCGCGCCGCGGGCACCGCCGTGGTCGGTCCCGGCGATGATCAGGCTGTAGAGCACCGAACCGAACATCAGCACCACCAGCACCTGGTAGCTGACGAAGGTGACACGGTGGCGCCATTCCCGCTCGCGCTCGTCGAGCCGTAAGGAGAAGCCGCCGCTCATCTTGCCGGTGAGGATCCGCAGCAGGTAGTGGGCGAGCCCGGCGATCACCGCGCCGCCGAACCAGGCCAGGACGAAGTACAGCTCCGGTTGCCGGTGGAACAGGGTCGCGCCGACGATCAGGATCAGGTCGCCGACCACCACCAGCGCGCTCAAGGTCCGGCGGCGTTTGCGCGTGCGCCAGGCAGGCAGCCGCCGGGCACGTTTGTGTTCCACTTCCTCCCAGCGTTCCTGCTGACGTTCCCAGTAGGCCGCGAGGCGGCCCTGCTTGTCGCTCATGTTCCCCCCTCCCGGTAGACCTGAGTGGACAGTGGCGTGAACGGTTCGCGGCTGAACACGGCCTCGACCGGCAGGTCGAAGACCGCGCAGATGCGGAACGCCAGGTCCAGGCTCGGGTAGTGATCTCCCCGTTCGAGCGCGCCGATGGTCTGCGGGTTGACTTCGACCGCCGCCGCGAGGGCGGACCTGCTCAGCCCGCGCTCCGCCCGGAGCACCGGGAGCCGGTTGTAGATCGGCAGCTCTTTGCCGCGTCTGACCGGGCTCATAGAACATACTGTTGCAAAAACCCAACGACTCGTCAAGCTGAGGGCACACCGCGCCCGCATTTAGAGGACTAAATGCGGTAGTTGGCGATACGAACCACCGCGTTTAGAGGACTAAACGCGAGGTCAGGTGAGGCCGGCGAGCGACTTGTCGACAAGTTCCTGGACGCGGGGCCGGGCTGCCTCGGTGTCCGCGGTGATCAGGCCGAGCCGGGTGCGGCGCTCCAGGACGTCCTCGACGTCGAGTGCGCCTTCGTGCCGCACGGCCCAGACGACCTCGGCCGCGGTGATCTCGGTGCCGTCGAACAGCGGCAGACCCAGTTCCGGGTCGACCTCGCCGAGCGCGGCGATCCGGGGCGCTTCGGTGCCGTACTTCGCGACCAGCCGCGCGGGCGCGTCCACAGTGGACAGACGACTCCGCAGGGCCGCGCCGAGCAAGGGAAGCCGGGAGGTGGTCGACGGCCCGGCATGGAGTCCGGACCGTTCCAACGCGGCATCGACGGCGTCCTCGGCCATCTTCCGGTACGTCGTCAGCTTGCCGCCGACGACGGTGAGCACGCCGTCGGCGCCGGTCACCACGGCGTGTTTACGCGAAAGATCCGCACTGCGTCCGCCGTCGCCTTCGACCAGCGGTCGCAGTCCGGCGAAGGAGCCGTCGACGTCGTCGCGGGTCAGCGGGCGGGTGAACGCCGTCGACGCCACTTCGAGCAGGAAGTCCACATCGGACTCCGGCACGGAAGGTATACGCGGGATCGGGCCGTCGATCGGTTCGTCGGTGACGCCGACGAAGACGCGCCCGTCCGGTTGCGGCAGCAGGAAGACGAAGCGGTTGTTCTCGCCGGGGACGGGCACGTTGACCGACGTGGCGCCGATCCGGGCGGCCCCCGAAGCCAGAATGAGGTGGGAACCGCGGGACGGCCGCAGCCGCACCGACTCCGCCAGTTCGCCTGCCCAGACACCGGTCGCGTTGATCACCTGACCGGCCTGGATCTCCACTTCTGCTCCGGTGAGCCTGTCACGGGCCAGTGCCGAACCCGCGTCGAGCCGGAGCGCCTCGACCCTGGTCAGGATCTTCGCGCCGCGCGACGCCGCCGTGCGGGCGAGGTTCACCACGAGCCGCGCGTCGTCGGTCAGCGCGCCGTCGTAGGCGAGCAGCGCGCCGCGCAGGCCTTGGGGCGACAGGCCGGGAGCGAGTGCCAGCGCCTCCGCGGCCGGGATCGACCTCGGCCGGGGCAGCACCGACGCCGGGGTTCCGGCCGCGCGACGGAGTCCGTCACCGGCGACCAGCCCGGTCATGATGAACGCCTGCTGACCGCGGGAGGTCTTGCGGTACATGGGGAACAGCTGCGGGATCGCCCTGGTGAGATGCGGCGCGGTGCGGGTCATCAATATCCCGCGTTCCACGGCGCTTTCGTGCGCCAGCGCCAAGTCGCCCTTCGCGAGGTAGCGAAGCCCGCCGTGGACCAGCTTGCTCGACCAGCGCGAGGTGCCGTAAGCCAGGTCGTACGCCTCGACGAGGGCCACCGAAAGCCCGCGCGCGGCCGCGTCCAGCGCGATCCCCGCGCCGGTGACGCCGCCACCGATCACCACCAGGTCGACCCGCTCACCGCCGGCCAGTGCCGCGAGTTCCCGTTCGCGGCGGCGGGCGTTGAGCGAGCCCGGGGTCACGGGCGCAGCGCCGCGTCGAGCACCTGCGCGAATTCCGTCATCAGGTCGTTCTCGTTGACGTCCGCGGTCGCGGGGCGCAGCGAGAAGGCGAAGGACTGGATGAGCAGCAACAGGGTGCGCGCTTGCGCGGGCAGGTCGCCCTTACGGATCGAACCGTCTTCGTGGCCGGACTTGAGCAGGTGCAGGATCACACCCTCGGCGAAGCGCTGGGTCTTGCCGAGCCGCTCGACGATGTAGGGCAGGACGAGTTCGGGATCGAGGTCCAGCAGCGTGCGGAACAGCGGGTCGCCCGACAGCGCGGCGACGGCGGCCGCGGAACTGTGCACCAGCCGTTCGCGGAAGTTGGCCGGTTCGGCGCCCGGTTCGGCGGCGCCTTGCAGCAGGCCGCCGAACTCGCGGGTCATGAGGGTGGCGAGCACGCTGCGCACGTCCGGGAACCGGCGGTAGACGGTCATCCGGCTGACCTTCGCGGTCCGCGCGATCTCGGCGAGCGTGGTCCGCCTCACGCCGACGGCGAGCACGCATTTCTTCGCCGCGTCGAGCAGAACGTCGTCGGACACGCGGGTCGAGGCCTGGCGGGATCGGGTATCCGCCAGTGCCGAACCGCCTGTTTCCGCAGGTGAGTGACGTTTTACGTCCATATGTAACACTGTAGTCGTGACGGAGCCTATTGACCACCTGTTAAGACGAGCGTGGACGCCCGAGGCCGGTGACGCGGCCCACCTTCCGTCGAAGGCGCTCAGGTGGCTCGTCCAGCGTATCGGCCCGCTGGGCCCGGTGGCGCCGTTCACGCCGGATTCGGCGCTGTCCGTTCCCGATTCGGCGCTGGGCGAACAACCGAAACAGGACCTCGAGGAGGTCGTCGGCGCCGAGCACGTCCTGCTGGCGCGAGGGGAACGGCTCGCGCGGGCGAGTGGCTTGTCCTATCTGGACCTGATGCGACGCCGGGGGTTCGGTGACTTTCCGGTACCGGACGCCGTCGTCCTGCCGGGAGATCCCGGCGAAGTCCAGTCGGTACTGGAAATCTGCGCACGGCACGACGTCGGTGTCGTCCCGTTCGGCGGCGGGACGTCGGTGGTCGGCGGGGTTTCGGCGCTGCGCGGGGACAAGAGCGCGGTGCTCGCCCTCGACCTCACCCGGCTCGACGACCTGGTCTCGCTCGACCCGGTGTCGCGGATCGCGGTCCTGCAGGCTGGCGTGACCGGCCCGGCGGCCGATCGGCTGCTCGCCGCGCACGGCTTCACCCTCGGGCACGTGCCCCAGTCCTACGAACGCGCCACCATCGGCGGGTTCGCCGCGACCCGGTCCGCCGGGCAGGCTTCGTCGGGTTACGGCCGGTTCGAGGACATGGTCGCGGGTGTCCGGCTCGCCACGCCGCGTGGCGAATGGAAACTCGGTGTCGCGCCGGCGTCGGCGGCCGGACCCGACCTGCGGCAGCTCGCGGTCGGCAGCGAAGGCACGCTCGGCGTGATCACCGAGGTGGCCCTCCGTGTCCGCCCGGTGCCGGAAGTGCGCCGCTACGAGGGCTATGTCCTCGACGGCTGGGAGAACGGCACCGCCGCGGTGCGTGAACTCGCCCAGCGGCACGCGCTCGCGGACGTCACCCGGCTGTCCGACGCGGACGAAAGCGAGGTCTCGCTGGAGCTCAACGGCGGCTGGAAGACCAAGGCGCTGCGCCGGTATCTCCGTCTGCGCGGGGTTTCGAATCCGTGCCTGCTGATCGTCGGCTGGGAAGGCGCGTCGAAACGCGAGGTCGCGCGGCGGCGTCAGGACACCACCCGGGTGCTGGAGCCGTTCGGCGCCGTCCGCATCGGAGCGGCGCTCGGCGAATCCTGGCGCCGTGGCCGGTTCTCCGGCCCTCGGCAGCGGGATGCCTTGCTGGACAACGGCGTCTGCGTGGAAACCCTGGAGACGGCCGCGTACTGGGCCGAGCTGAGCGACCTGCGCGACGCCGTGCGCGCCGCGCTCACCGCCACGCTCGGCAGGGCGATCATCATGTGCCACGTCTCCCACGCCTACGAAACAGGCGCGTCACTGTATTTCACCGTGCTCACCGCGCGAGACGAGGACGACCCGATCCGGCAGTGGCGGCGCGCCAAGGCCGCGGCGTCGGAGGCGATCACCGGGATCGGCACCATCTCGCACCACCACGCCGTCGGTGTCGACCACGCGCCCTACCTGGCGGCGGAAATCGGTGAAATCGGGGTCGAGGTGTTGCGAGCGGCGAAGAAGGCCGTCGACCCCTCCGGGATCCTCAATCCCGGGAAGCTTCTCTGACCAGCGTTCCGGCGTCGACCAGCGTGCAGTCCAGGCCGTGCGTCTCGGCGGGGATGCCCTGCAGTGCCGCGGCCCGGCGTTGTTCGAGGTCGGCGACGCGGATGTGCCTGCCGTCCACGAGGATCGGCAGGCGGATGTCCGCGGCGCCGACGTAGGCCACCACGTCGTCGAGCACGGTGCCGTCGTCGAGGGTGATGGCGGGCGCGGTCAGCCGCACCAGGTTGTAGCGCTGGCCGTTGCCCTCGCATCGGTGGAGGACGGCGAGCTGATCGGGCGTCGCGAACCAGACGGAGTGCTCCTCGACGACCCCCGGTGCCGCGGCGAGGGTGGCGGGCCGCTGCCCGTCACGGAACCGCAGGCCGGATGCCCAGACCGCGGCGAGGTCACTGCAGCGCGCGTGGCAGACGACGACAGGACCGGTCAGGCCCATGTTCTCCCGCAGCCAGGTGATCTTGGCCGGACACGCGTTCGAGCCGTAGGCGAGCACGGCCTGACGTTCGCGCCAGCCCTCCGGCGCGGTGTCGAGGCTGTGCCCCACGCCGTCGAAGTGGACGAACGAATGCCCTGGCCGCGCTCCCGGGTACGGGTCGGCGGGGAAATCGGCGTCGGTGAAGAGTTTCACCACGTCACCACGCTGCGGAGGACGTCACCATGGTGCATGCGTTCGAAGGCCTTCTCGACACCGTCGAGCGGGATCCGCTCGGTGACGAACTTGTCGAGCGGAAGCCTGCCCTGGAGGTAGAGGTCGATCAGCATCGGGAAATCGCGTGAGGGCAGGCAATCGCCGTACCACGACGATTTGAGCGAGCCGCCGCGGGAGAAGAAGTCGATCAGCGGCAGATCCAGGCGCATGTCCGGGGTCGGGACGCCGACGAGCACGACGGTGCCTGCCAGATCGCGGCCGTAGAAGGCCTGCCGCCAGGTTTCCGGCCTGCCGACCGCGTCGATCACGACGTCCGCGCCGAAGCCGCCGGTGAACCCCTGGAGCGCTTCGACGACCTGGTCTTCGTCGAGCCCCTTGCTGTTAAGCGTGTGCGTGGCACCGAACTCCTTGGCCCAGGCCAGTTTCCGGTCGTCGGTGTCGACGGCGACGATGGTCTTCGCGCCGGCCAGGTTCGACCCGGCGATGGCGGCGTCGCCGACACCGCCGCAGCCGATGACCGCGACGGAATCGCCGCGGCTCACCGCGCCGGTGTTCAGTGCCGCGCCGAGACCGGCCATCACCCCGCAGCCGAGCAGGCCGGCGACTGCGGGTTCGGCGGCGGGGTCGACCTTCGTGCATTGTCCACTGTGGACAAGAGTTTTTTCGAGGAAGGCGCCGACACCGAGTGCGGGTGACAGGGCGGTGCCGTCGGCCAGTGTCATCGGCCGGTCGGCGTTGAACGTCGAGAAGCAGTACCAGGGCCTGCCCCGGCGGCAGGCCCGGCAGGTGCCGCAGACCGCGCGCCAGTTCAGGATCACGTAGTCGCCGGGTTCGAGGTCCTGGACGCCCTCACCGACCCGCTCCACGAAACCCGCGGCCTCGTGCCCGAGCAGGAACGGGAATTCGTCGTTGATCCCGCCCTCGCGATAGTGCAGGTCGGTATGGCAGACGCCGCACGCCTTGACCGAGACGACGGCCTCGCCGGGCCCGGGATCGGGCACGATCACGGATTCCAGCGAGACCGGTTCGCCCTTGGCGCGGGAAACGACGCCCTGCACCTCGTACGGCATGCCCACCTCCGAGTAGTCGACTCCGTAGCTTGCCACGGAACGACCCCGGGTCGCGACATCCGCATGGGTGGGGAAACGATTCAGTGCGGCGTGATGATGTAGACGATCCCGCCGGGGCCGCCGGAGACGCCGCCGGTGGTGTTGTACCGCTTGGTGCGCTGCCAGATCGTCTCGAACTGGTGTCGCTTGTAGACATGCCGGACGCGGTCGTTGCTGCTCGCGGCCGGATCGTTCGCGATCACGTCACCGTCCTTCGTGAAGCCGACGACGACCATGATGTGCCCGGCGGTGCCGTAGCCCGCGCCGTCGAGTTCCTCGGCCTTGAACGACTGCGATGTGATCACCGGAATGCCGCGGGCGATGTAGTTTTCGAGTTCGTTCAAGGAGTGCAAACGGGTGATGTGCCCACGCAGACCGAGTGAAGCGGCATACGCGGTGTTGAACGGCCAGTTGCCGGTTCCGTCGTAGGCGTAATCGAAGGTGTGGCGGGCCGCGTACGCGACGGTCGGATCGACGTAACCCTCCGGGATCCACGCCATGTCCTCGCGCTTGGGCCGTTTGCCCCAGTACTCGGCGACCATTTCGGTGGACGTCGGGCTGCACCAGTTCTCCCCGCCGCCGCCGTATTCGGGGAACTGTCCTTTGTGGAGGTTCTGGGCGTACGCGGGCACCTTGAGTTCGATCCCGGTGGCACGGCCCGGTTTCGTCGCCTTGACCTCGAACCGGTCCGGGACCAGCGACGTCATCGCGCCGACCGAGGTCACCGACGGCGTGGCGCGTGACCCGGCCTCGCGGTACAGGCTGACCCGCAGCTGGTACGACCGGAGCGCGACGCCGGCCTTCATGACCAGCGTGTCCACGTCGACGGCCGCGTTGGCGTCGCTCTGGCCGTCGACGCTGGTGCGTTTGATGTCGGTGTCGCCGCTCGCCCAGCGGCCCATGACGTACCAGGTGGTCTCGGCGCCCGTGGCGGTGCGGCCCTTCGCCTCGATCTTGAGCCAGGTCTTGGCCGGTGTCTTCGCGTTCCACGAGGCGACCAGCTGCGAGGCGACGAAGCCCTGCGTGTGACTCCTCGACGTCCATTGGCCGTACTCGTAGGTCTTCGTGGTGCCGAGTACGGGTTCGGTGTGCTCGATGGTGCCGATCGGTCGGTCGATGCGCAGTGCGCCGTGTTCGAGGTCGAGCCCTTCCAGCCTGCCGTCACGGAATCCGTGGTGACCGGACCATTCGTGGTAGTCGATCGACTCGTCGTCGTCCGGGCGACCCGGGCTCGCGTCCGCCGTCTGCGCTGTCACCACGGTCATCGTCGCTATCGTCAGCAGTGTGAGCAGCCCTCGTACGCGCATCCCGGCTCCATCCCTCGTGTCCACCCAGTAGGCAAGAGATTTTCTCGGGTCGCGCAAGCTATGTAAACACTTGCCCACCAGACGTCGGCATTTCGTCCTCTGAATGCAGGGGCCGGCGAGCGGTCGGATCAGGCGAGGGGGTTCGGCAACAGGAGTTCCGTGTTCTGGTCCTGAGCCGTGCCGACCGCGCTCAGCGAAGCGTGGATGTCGTTGTACGAGAATTCCCGGTACAACGACGCAAGCGCTTGCGTCGAGGTGTCGGAGTACTCCACCTCGTAGGGCGCTTCGGCTTCGATCAGGGTCGTGAACAGCGACAACGTGCCGTCGGCGTTGTCGGCGATCTCGATGATCCGTGCGTGCTGCGGGAAGTCGATATGCGACGCGGTGTTGATCTCCCAGAAGCCCTGCTTCGCCGTCTTGCCGGGGTGCGGGGTGATCTTGTTGCGATGCGTGTGCCCGTTGACCCACGCCAGCACGTTCGGGAACCGGTGCAACAGCGAGACGAAGGTGTCGCCGTTGAGCCGCGGCTCCAGTGGATGCCGCGCGTCCGGCAGCACGTTGCCCATCGTGTCGCTGGTGTGGTGGCTGAACAGGATGAACAGCTCGTCCGTCACGTTCTGCGTGACCTTGCGCCCGAAGAAGTCGTAGTACGTCGAGCTGTTGCGCCTGAGCGTGTTCTCCACCCAGGTGAACTGGCCGAGCCCGATCGAACCGTCGGCCAGCCCGGCCATCGTCGTGGTGTCGAGGCTGATCCCGACGACACCCGGTGCGATGCGGAAGGTGTAGTACACGTTCCGGCCATCGGCGTTGTTGTCGCTGAACCCGTGGCCAACCGGACCGGGGCCGGTGTTGGCGGCGTCGAGGTGGTGCCGCACGAACTCCGCGGTGCTGAACGGCCGCCGTCGCTCGTCCGGGGTGATCTCGCGGATCGTGCCCGAACCGCCGAACAGCTCCGTGATCGGGACACCGGAGCCGGAGTCGATCGCGTTGGCGAGTTTCCGTGACGTCGTCTCGTCCTTGCCGATCACCTTGAAACGCCCGGTGTACCAGGCGTCCATCCCCGGCAGATCCGGCAGCGAGCCGACGATGCTGTCGTCGTGGTTGCCGAAGGTGCAGAACCACGGGACGTCGAGACCGGGTGAGGTGAAGGTGTTCGACGCCGCGCCGAGCAGGCCGGGCACCTGCGGGAAACCCTTCTTCGTGTACTCGTCGTCCAGTGCCTTGCCGGGATTCCAGTAGTGCGCCGACCCGGACGTCTGGACACCTTCGTGCCGGTTCGGGTCGCCCGAGGTCGGGGTCACCGTGCCGCCGTTGAGCACCTTGAGGAACCACTCGAGTTCGATCAGTTCGTGGTTGTCGGTGTTGTCGCCGGTGGTCACCATGAAGTCGATCGGCCTGCCGGTGAACGGGCCCGCCTTCAGGCTGTTCACCCGTTCGACGAGCGCCGTCGTCGCGACCGGGCCGAGCGTCTCCTGCGGCCGGTGCGCCGAACCGATGAACGGGTGCAGGTACTCGAACCGCGCCGGGCTCTCGGCGTCGGTGAAGTGCAGGTCGGTGAACTGCGCGAACGAAGCCATCGCGCGGCGGCGGTCGTCGCGGCCGGACTTCGGTGCGGCGAGGTCGCCGCGGACCACGAGCGGCCAGCCGGGACCCGCGGTCAGCCGGGTGTAGCCGGGGCCGCTTTTCAGTGGTGCCGCGGTGGATTCGAGCGTGGTGCCCGCGGTGCGCACCGCGCGGCCGGTGGTGCGCGCCAGTGCCCGGTCGAGCGCGTTGGCGCTCGGAGTGCACAGCAGGAGGCCGACGCCGGCGGCGCCCGCCGCGGTGAAGGTGCGCCTGGAGATGTCGGACATGGCGGTGCCCCCAGTCGTCGCGGGTGGATGTCGTGGAAGGACGATGCCGGAAGACGTTAGCCGTGGGGTGAACGCCAGAAAAGGGTAATGCGAAAATTTGTCACGTTCGGCCGAATATCAAAGCATCCCCGGCCGCGCTCGTTACGCTGGCCGCTTGGCGAGTGAGGAGGTGGCCCGGTGGGAGCTTCGGCCTGGTCGGTCCGTGGCCGGTTCGACGGCGACCCGGAAGCGGCACTGGACGCGATGAAGGCACGCGTCTTCGAGGAGGGTGACTACCTCTGGGAAGAGGAAGAACTTGGCCGCCCGGATTCGCTCGAGGAGCTGTACGAGGTCGAAAGCGTCCAGGAGTCCGGGACCCATTCCGTGCTCGACGTCCACGAGTTCATCAGCGCCACCGGTGAAGACGACTTCGGCACGATCCGGCCCTTGACCGACGCCGAACTCCTCATCGCCTTCGGCACCGAGGAGCCGTCTGTCGCCACCTTCGACGAACTCGACAAGGCGGGACGGCTGCCCTACGAACGCCGTCCGCGCTGGAGCGCGAACTGCGCGCTGCTCTACGAGGACGACGTCGCCGTCGAGCTGGCGATCTGGGGAGTTTCCGGCGACTGAAGGTGCCGTGAGTCCGTGAAGGCTTTGCTCTTCCCGAAGTATGAAGGTCGAGTTTCCTCGGCTGAGCCGAGGAAGGGGGCCTTCACGCGCAGTCGGTGTGACTGGTGGTACTGCTGAGGCTCGTGACGGCCTCCCGGGGCGGGTGAGGGGAACTTTGAGGGACTCTGAGTCCCTCAAGGAGGCCTTCACGGACTTACTTCTGACCTGGACGAGGGTGGTGGTCGTCGCCCCGGTCTCACACCTTGATCAACGGAAGGTCCGGGACACTCAACGTCCCCGATCTTCCGTTGATCAAGCTCGTGTCCCTCACGATCTGTGGACCGGCCACACCGGCCACCCGCACAAGCTCCACACCAGTGGGTAAACAAAGACAAGTCCTCCAAGGAGTCCTTCACGACCCGGCCGCTACCATGCTCACCCGCGTAGACACCCTTGGCCATGACCCTCATTACCGCTCAGGCTCGACGCGAAAGCGGTGGTTCACGCGGACAGGCGACCCAGTTCGGCTTTGACGGCCTCGATCGCCGTCTTCGTCTCGGCGGCCGGGTCGGCGCCGTCGCGGGCGATCCGGCCCAGCGCGTCGACGAGTGCGGTGTTCGCCGCCGGTGTCCACAGTGGACCGGCGGCGCGGCCGTTCTCCTTGACCAGACGGGCGGCGTCGTTCGCCGGGGCGAGCTTGTCGAGGACGCTGAGCCGCGCGGGCAGGTGGAAGCCGAACTTCGTGGCGAACTCCTGCTGGAAGTCGGTCCGTTCCAGCCACAGCCAACTGACGAAGTCCTTGGCGGCGTTGGGGTTCAGGCTCTTCGAATGCACCATCGCGCTCATGCCGCCGACCGTGACCGAGTCCGTTCCGGCCGCGTCGAGTTTGGGGAAGGCCAGAACGCCGACGTCGTCCTTCATGGTGTCTTGGATCTTCGGCAGATTCGCCAGCCAGGTCCACTGCATCGCCGCGAGGCCGTCGATGAACGGGATCGGATCCGCCCAGTCCACCGGGGCGCCCAGCAGCAGCGAACCGTTGAGGTCACGCAGTTTCCCGAACACGGTCGCGGCGCGAGGATCGTCGAAGCCGACGGACTTGCCGTCCTTGACGTAGTCGAGACCCGCGGCCCACAGCAACGGTCCGGCGAGCGCCGCCGCGCCCGCGTCGTTGCCGGCGAACAGCCCTTTGACGCCGTCCTTGGACAGTTTCCGTGCCGCGTCGACGAGTTCGTCGAGCGTCTGCGGCGGCTGTACGCCGGCCTCCTGCAGGAAACTCTTGCGGTAGAAGAGAACCTGGGTGTCGAGCGCCTGCGGGATCCCGTAGGTCTTGCCGTCCACGGTCTGTGCCGCGAGCACCGAAGGATTGAAGTCGCCGCGCACGGGTGCGAGGATGTCGTCGAGCGGGACCAGAAGATTCTGCCGGACGCGGTCGAGGGTGACCTGGCCTTCGAAGATGTCCGGCACCGGGCCGGCCTGCAGTGCCGCGGCGAGTTTCGTTTCGTAGTCGTCGGGATTCCACTGCACCGCGACCTTGGACTTCTGGTACGCGGCCGCGTACCGCGTGACGGCTTCCTGGACCCCGGTTTCGGGATAGGGGTGGTACCACTGCGAAAGGTCGACCGGCTTCGGCTTCGGTCTGGTCGCGGCGGCGGAGAAGGCCGTCGAGGGCGGCGGCTTTCCCGATTGGACGGTGTTGGACCCGCAGGCGGAGAGCGCGGTGGCCCCCGCCAGCGCCAGGAACGCGCGCCTGCTTGTCTTACGCACCAAATGAAACCCTTCGCCAAAGCCGTGAAGCGCATCTTGGGGACAGCGTCCCTCAAGATGCGCTTCACGGAAGGGCAGGCGCGCGGGAGATTAACCCGTTAGAGCTGACTGATGTCGAGCTTTCCCTCGGAGTGGAAGGCCCGCAGCCGCTTCTTGTCGAACTTGCCGACACTGGTCTTGGGGACTTCGTCCACAAAGGTCCAGTTCTCCGGGAGCTGCCACTTCGCGACCTTGTCGGCCAGGAAGGCGCGCAGTTCCTCGGCCGTGACGCTCTGGCCCTCCTTGACCACGACGGCGACCAGCGGGCGCTCGTCCCACTTCTCGTCGGGGATGCCGACGACGGCGGCTTCGGCGACCGCCGGATGCGCCATCACCTGGTTCTCCAGGTCCACCGACGAGATCCACTCGCCGCCGGATTTGATGACGTCCTTCGCGCGGTCGGTCAGCGTGAGGTAGCCGTCCGGGCTGATCTTGCCGACGTCGCCGGTGCGCAGCCAGCCGTCGTGGAACTTCTCCGGGTCGGGCTCTTCACCGCTCGTGCCGCTGTAGTACGACGCCGCGATCCACGGGCCCTGTACTTCGAGTTCGCCGACGCTTTCGTTGTCCCACGGCAGTTCCTCGCCGTTGTCGCCGATCAGCCTGGCGCTGACGGACGCCGGGAACCGGCCCTGCGTGTAGCGGTACTCCCAGGCCTTCTCGCCGGTCGCGGCCGCCGGGGGACGCGCGACGCTGCCCAGCGGCGACGTCTCGGTCATGCCCCAGGCGTGCAGGATCGGCACGTTGTAGCGGTCTTCGAACGCGTGCATCAGCGACGGCGGCGCGGCCGAACCGCCGACCACGACCTCGCGCAGGTGCGAGATGTCCTGAGGGTTCGCGTCGAGGTGCGAGAGCAGGCCCTGCCAGATGGTGGGGACGGCACCGGCGAAGGTCGGCTTCTCCGCGTCGAGCATCTGCGCGATGGGGGCGGGCTGGAGGAACCTGTCCGGCATCAGCAGCGAAGCGCCGACCATCAGCGCCGCGTACGGCATGCCCCACGCCATCGCGTGGAACATCGGGACGATGGCGAGGGCCTTGTCGTGCTGGGCCAGCCGCATGCTGTCGGACATGGTGACCTGCATCGAGTGCAGCCAGATCGACCGGTGGGAGTACGCGACGCCCTTCGGGTCACCCGTGGTGCCCGAGGTGTAACACATCGCGGCGGCCGACCGCTCGTCCACTTCGGGCCAGTCGAAGGTGTCGGGCTGGCCTGCCAGCAGTTCGCTGTAGGAGTGCACCTGGACGCCTTCGGGCGCCGCGAGGGTGGAGGGGTCGCCGTTGGCCACGATGACGTGACGGACCGTCTTCAGCTCGGGGAGCTGCTTGGCCAGCAGCGGGACCAGGGTGCCGTCGACGATGACGACCTGGTCCTCGGCGTGGTTGGCGACGAAGACCAGCTGCTCCGGGAACAGCCGGATGTTCAGCGTGTGCAGCACCGCGCCCATGGCGGGGATGGCCACGTAGGCGGCCATGTGCTCGGCGTTGTTCCACATGAAGGTGCCGACCCGCTGGTCACCCGTGACGCCCAGGCTCCGGAGGGCGTTGGCGAGCCGCGCGGCGTGCTTGCCGAGTTCACCGTAGGTCTCGCGCCGGGCTTCTGAACCGGTCCAGGTGATCACCTCGCTCCCCGAGTGCACCGTCGTGCCGTGGCGGAGCAGCCTGGCCAACGACAGCTGTCCGTCCTGCATCGTGCTCAACATCGCGTACTCCCGTGGTGCTCGCTCTCCGGTGAACTGGGGTTGGGCCGACTCTAATGCGGGTGGGGTGAACTGGTCAGTAACGTCGGAGGCAACCGTTCGGTCACAGTGTCGCGCTAACGGGTGGCGGCCGGTTCGGGGCAAGATCGTCAATAATTCGTCTTTTTCTTACCGTCAAACGAAAAATGGCTGACAGCGCGAAGTGGCGGTATCGCTCATAAGGGTGATGAACGCCATCGAATCGCCGCCCGAATGGCGTGTTTCCGCAGGCTGGGGCGGGTTGCCCAGGGCGTGGTCGAGGGGTAATAAGTGCGTGTCGGTTTCACGGCCACGGAACAGGTGGCGTTTACTGGGGCCGTGGTACAGAGACGGCTGGCCAGCGCTTGCGGCTGCAAGCACGGGTAAATGGCCGTCGGCCGCGAAAGCGGAGACCTGAGATGAAAGGACTACTACGTTGGCTCTGCCCACGTTGACTCCGGAGCAGCGCGCCGATGCCCTCGCCAAGGCGGCTGAGGCTCGCAAGGCGCGCTCCGAGCTGCTTGCGTCGATCAAGTCCGGCAAGGAGAGCATCGACAAGGTGCTCAAGCAGGCCAAGGAGAACAAGACCATCGGCAAGACGAAGGTCACGCAGCTGCTGAAGGCCGTGCCCGGCCTGGGCGCGGTCAAGGTCGCCGCCCTGCTGGAGCAGGCCGGCATCGACCCGGACCGGCGCGCCGCCGGCCTGGGCGAGCGGCAGCGTGAAGCCCTCCTCGAGGCGCTGAAGTAACGCTTCCGCCCAGATCACGGGCTGTCCAAGGGAAGGTGTTGCCGGAGAGGCTGTTGCCCGGGCAACACTTTCCCCTGGTCTCAGCCGGAGCCTGGGAGGCTGGTGGGGTGACGACCAGTACCGCACCGGCGACCCCGGCAGACCTGGCCGCCCGCTACGAGCGGGGCGACTTCCTCCTGGCCACCGCGCGGCACGCGCTCCTCGCGAGCGGGGCCGCGGCCACCGCGACCGAAACCGATCCGGCGCGGCTGTCCCGGGCGCTGCCCGGGCTGTTCGCCGAGTCGGGTGCCCCGATCGCGGTCGGTGTGCTGCCCTTCGACACCAGCGAGGGCACGTCCACGCCGGGACATCTGGTCCTGCCGCGCGCGGTCCATCGCGCGTCGTCCGGCCAGGCCGTCGTACCGCCGCGTACCGCGCTTCCGCAGCCGGTGAAGGTCACTCCGGTGCCTGAACCGGAGGCGCATCTGGCCGCCGTCCGCGCGGCCGTCTCGGCGCTGGGCGAACGCGACCTGCGCAAGGTCGTGCTGGCCCGCGCGCTCGACCTCGATTTCGCCGAAGCCGTTCCGGTCACCGACGTCGTCCGGAACCTGGCGAACGGCAACCCCCGGCACACCACGTACGCCGTGCAGCTTCCCGGCGGGCGCACGCTCGTCGGCGCCACCCCCGAACTCCTGGTGTCCCGCACCGGCGGCTCCGTCCTGTCGCGGCCGCATGCCGGGTCGATGCCCCGGTCGGCGGACCCGGCGATCGACAAGGCCAACGGTGAGGCGCTTCTGGCGTCCGAAAAGGACCACCTCGAACACGCCGTGGTGGTGGAATCCGTCGTCGAGATCCTCCGGCCGTTCTGCCGCACGCTCGACGTCCGCGGTCCCGAACTGGTCTCGACACCGGCGATTTGGCATCTTTCGACGACCGTCACCGGCGAGCTGCTCGACCAGGACGTGACCGCACTGGATCTTGCCGCCGCACTGCACCCGACACCCGCCGTCTGCGGCACCCCGACCGACGCGGCCCGCTCGCTGGTGGGGGAGCTCGAACCGTTCGATCGCGCGTACTACGCGGGCGCAGTCGGCTGGGTCGACGCGGCCGGAGACGGCGAATGGGCCGTCGGGATCCGGTGCGCGGAGATCGCCGACACCTCCATGCGGCTGTACGCCGGTGGCGGCATCGTGCCCGCTTCCGACCCCCGGACCGAGCTGGACGAGACGTCGGCGAAGTTCCGCACCCTGCTGGCCGCGATGGGCCTGGAGGTCTAGCTCCCCGCGCGTTTAGTCCTCTGAATGCGGTAGTTGCACACGCAAGTACCGCATCTAGAGGACGAAACGCGTCTCGCTCACCGAGATCTCGTCGGAAGTGAGGAGCGCGACAGCGGCCCGGTAGCCCTCGGCCGCCTTCAGGTCCACTAGCCGCGTCCGCGCCGGGTCGAGGGCCGGGTCGCCCGAGGAGACCAGTCGCGCCTCCTCGTCGTGCCCGGAGAACGTGATGCTTTGCAGCGGGATCTTCAGGCCCTTCCCGGTGGCCTTCATGACGGCTTCCTTGCGCGTCCAGTAGGTGAAGAACGCCGTCGTCCGCTGTTCGGGGAGCAGACCGGACACCGCCGCCCGCTCGGCCGGGCTCAGCGCGTACTCGATGAGCGAATCGTCGGCCCGCCTGGTGGCGGTCTCGACGTCGAGGCCGACCGGGGTGCCCGCGGTGGCCGCGACGCCGATGAGGTCGCCGGAATGCGAGATCGACAGCATCAGCGGCGCGCCGGGCACCCTGGGGCGGCCGTGCGGTTTGCCGCAGTCGTCGCAGGTCGCGTCGAAGCTCACGTCCTCGACGGCCAGACCGAGCCGCTCGGCGGTGATGGTCTTCGCCAGCACACGGCCGGTCAGGAACCTGCGTTTGTCGATGTCCTGGCGATAGGTGTCGTACCGGCCCTGCTCGAGCCTGTCGAGCAGCTTCATGAACCGGGGTTCAGCGGGCAGGGGCTCCGACCAGCGGACCGCACATTCGATCACGTCTCCTTCTTACCCGATTCCACACCGGCCTCACTCGAATTCTCATCGAGCAGCGTCGCTTCGTCGAACGGCGACTCGCCGTTCAGGGTCCGGTCCAGCTGCTCGCGGTCGATCTCCTTGGTCCAGGTGCCGATGAGCACGGTCGCGACGGCGTTGCCCGCGAAGTTCGTCAGCGCGCGGGCCTCCGACATGAACCGGTCGATGCCGACGATGAACCCGACACCGTCGACCAGTTCCGGCCGGTGTGAGGACAACCCACCCGCCAGCGTCGCGAGCCCGGCGCCGGTGACCCCGGCCGCGCCCTTCGACGCGATGATCATGAACACCAGCAGGGAGATCTGCTCGCCGATGGTCAGCGGTTTGTCGAGCGCGTCGGCGATGAAGATGGACGCCATCGTCAGGTAGATCGCGGTGCCGTCGAGGTTGAACGAGTACCCGGTCGGCACGGTGATGCCGACCACCGGTTTGGAGACGCCGGCGTGCTCCATCTTCGCGATCAGCCGCGGCAGCGCCGATTCCGACGACGACGTCGACAGGATCAGCAGGAACTCGCGGCCGAGGTACTTCAGCAGCTTGAAGATGTTGACCCTGGCCAGTACGCCGATGAGCAGCCCGAGCACCACGAACACGAACAGGGCGCAGGTGATGTAGAAGCCGAGCATGATCACCGCGAGGCTCTGCAGTGCCTTCCAGCCGGTGCTGCCGACGACGGCGGCGATCGCGCCGAACGCGCCGATCGGGGCCGCCCACATGATCATCGCGAGGATCCGGAACACGAGCCGCTGGATGTGCTCGATGCCGCGGCGGATCGGCTCGCCCTTCGTGCCCAGTTTCTGCAGCGCGAACCCGGCGAGCAGGGCGACCAGCAGCGTCTGCAGCACTTCGCCCTCGGTGAAGGCCGAAACCAGTGTCTTCGGGATGATGCCGAGCAGGAAGTCGACCGTGCCCTCGCTCTTGGCGATCTGGTCCTGGCCCTTTTCGGCGATCTCCGGGGTCAGGTGCAGTCCGGCGCCGGGCTGCAGCAGATTGCCGACGACCAGGCCGATGACGAGCGCGACCGTCGACATCACCAGGAAGTAGCCGATCGCGAGCCCGCCGACGCGGCCGACCTTCGCGGCCTTGGCCACCGAGCCGACGCCGAGCACGATCGTGCAGAAGATGATCGGCGAGATCATCATCTTGATGAGGTTCACGAAGCCGGTGCCGAGCGGCTTCAGTTCCTTGCCGAATTCCGGGAACAGGATGCCGACCGCGATGCCGAGCAGTACGGCGGCGATCACGGCCAGGTAGAGGTAATGCGTCCGGTCCCGCTTCGTCGCGGGTTCCTGCGTGCTCATGGGTGCCCTTCGACGAGACGAGAACAGGTTGCGAAAACTTATGACAGGTCCTCGGTGTTCGACAACCTAAGCGGTACGCTGGGCTAAGCAAGCGCTTAGTAATGTCGAGGAGGAGCGGGCCGACCATGGATTTCTCTCTCAGCGTCGAGGAACGCGAAGTGCGCGACTGGGTCCGCACGTTCGTCCAGCGTGAGCTGATGCCGCGTGAGCAGGAGGTGCTGCGCCGCGAACGCGCCGGTCAGCCCGGCCTCACCTCCGACGAGCTTCGCGAGCTGCAGCTGAAGGCCAAGGAGTCCGGGTTCTGGGGCGTGCAGACGCCCGAGGAGTACGGCGGCATGGGCCTGTCCGCGGTGATGACGGCGTTGCTGGAGGCCGAACTCGGCCGCACGTTCGTCCCGTTCCGCTTCGGCGGCACGGCGGACAACATCCTGTACTACGCCAACGACGAGCAGAAGGAGCGCTACCTGCTCCCGACGATCGCGGGCGAGCGCAAATCCTGCTTCGCGATCACCGAACCCGGCGCGGGCTCGGACGCGAAGGCCATCCGGACCTCCGCCCGCAAGGACGGCACCGACTGGGTCATCAACGGCGAGAAGACCTTCATCACCGGCGGTAACGAGGCCGACTTCGTGATGGTCTTCGCCATCACCGACCCGGAGAAGGGTGCGAACGGCGGCGTCACCTGCTTCCTCGTCGACCGCGACGCGGGCTGGAAGTCCGAGTACATCGACACCATGGGCGAATGGGGCCCGGCGTCACTGGTCTTCGAGGACGTCCGCGTGCCGGAGACGCAGATCCTCGGCGAGCTCGGCCACGGTTTCGATCTGGCCATGCAGTGGATCGGCGCCGGCCGCTACCTGCTGCCCGCCCGCGCGATCGGTTCGTGCGAGCGGCTGATCTCGATGGCCATCGAGCACGCCAACACGCGGGAGACGTTCGGGCAGAAGATCGCCGAGCGCCAGGCGATCCAGTGGATGATCGCGGACTCCGGCGTCGAGCTGGAGGCGCTGCGCTGGCTGGTGCTGCACGCCGCCTGGCAGGTCGACCGGAAGCTGGATTCCCGGCACGCGCAGTCGATGGCGAAGCTTTACGGCGGGGTGAAGGCGAACGAGATCGTCGACCGCGTCCTGCAGATCCACGGCGGGATGGGCTACACGCGGGAACTGCCGGTCGAGCGGTGGTACCGCGAACTGCGGCTGCTGCGGATCTACGAGGGCACCGACGAGATCCAGCGCCGGACCATCGCCCGCAACCTGCTGAAGGGGCACGTCAAGGTCGGCGGCACCCTGGGCTGACCCGTGCCCGGCCCTGCCTGAGCCGCCCAAGTGCGATGAAAGGTCCTTTCCTTGCAAAATTTGCAAGGAAAGGACCTTTCGTCGCGTCGGTCTCTCTAGCTCTCGTCCTCGTCGTCGTCCTTCTGGTTCCGCATCGCGATCGGGACCCCGGCCAGGTCCTCTTCGTTGCAGAGAAGTTTCACGTCGTAATACGGCGAACCCTTGCGGTCGTCGTAGTCGAGATGGACGGCCAGTACGTCGACCGGTTCCCCGAGCCACTCCTGAGCCTGGCGTAGCCATGTCGCGCACCGTTCGAGCGCCGTGGGCAGGTCGTCGTCGCGGAAGCCCACCGGGCGGTAGGGGACGTCCTGCACCTGATCACGGGGGTTCGAAGGCACCGGCAACGCCGGCGAGAGACCCGAGTCGTCCAGTTCGAGTTGGATCGTTTGCTCAGTCACCCTTCGAGCGTCCCCCAGACAAGCCGTCTGAGCAAGGCGTACCGGGTAGGAGTCGCCGTTAAACGGGCACTCGCCACACTCCTGAGACCACTTCACGGCAGTTTTGCAGGTGGGCGGGCCCCAGCGGGGCGGCGCAGCCGAGCGCCCGCAGCGCCAGTTCCGCGTAGTGCGAGGCCAGCTGGTCCAGGGTGAGCGGCCCGTGCGGCGAGTACCAGCGCGCGACCCCGCTGCACATCTCCACCAGCGCGAGCCGGGTGACCGAAGGCTGATCGGTGTGGAAGACCCCTGCCGCGACACCGTCTTCGATGGCGTCCGCCCACAGCCGTTCGTAGGCGTCGCGCAGCTCCACCACCTCGGCCCTGGCGCCGGGGGTGAGCGCGTGGACCTCGTTGTCCACCACGCGGGTGTCATCCGGCTGGATGGCGTGCGCGAGGACGTGCAACGCCACCAGGGATCCGAGCCGCGACACGGGATCGGCCAGTCCGGCGGTCGCCTGCTCCGCCGCGTCGAGCAGCCGTCGCAGCGACTCGTTCATGATGGCCACCAGCAGATCCTCTTTGGTGCCCATGTAGTGGTAGAGGCTGGCCGACGACAGCTCGGCCTCCTGGGCGAGGTCCCGGATGCCGGTGCCGTGGAAACCCTTGGTGGCGAACAGTTTCACCGCCGCCTGGCGGACCCTTTCGCGGGTGGTCACAGCCATGAGCCGGTGGTCCTGTCCCACGACCCGGCACGCGGGTCGGCCACCTTCTTCAGCTCGCCCTTGGCGACCCGCTCCGACGGGGTCATCGGCAGTTCCTCCCGCACCGCCCAGAAGCGGGGAACCTTGAAGTAGGCCAGTTTCGCCGAGCAGAACTCCGCCAGTTCGGCCGGTTCGCACTCGTGTCCCTCGTTTTCGTCGAGGACGATGTACGCCTTGACCTCCTCGCCGCGGATCTCGTCCGGTACCGCGACGACGGCGGCGAGCTTGACCGCCGGATGCAGCTGAAGGGCTCGTTCGACCTCGTCGGCGGAGATGTTCTCGCCGCTGCGCCGGATCATGTCCTTGGTGCGGCCCACGTAGTACACGCGGCCCTCGACGTCCATTGTGGCCAGATCGCCGGTGTGGAACCAGCCGCCTTCGAACGCGCGTGCGGTGGCATCGGGGTCGTCGTGGTAGCCGTGCATCAGGCCGACCCCTCGGATCAGGAGCTCCCCGGTTTCGCCGCGCGGCAGGGGTTTGCCGTCCGCGCCGGCGATCATCACCTCGCGGGTGGGCGCGGGCCTGCCGAGGCAGCCGGTGCCGATCGTCTCCTCGTGATCCGCCGGGTACATCCGGATGTCACCGCCGGTTTCGGTCATGCCGAAGGCCTCGTACCACGGCGTGTTCCAGCGGGCTTCGAGCGCGGCGTGCAGGTCGCGCGGGATGGCCGACGCGCAGATCGCGCGGACCTGGTGCGCGGTGTCCAGTTCGCTTTCCGGCTGCCGCAGCAGGAGCGTGGGCATCAGGCCGAGGCAGTAGAACCAGGTGACGCCGTGTTCGCGGACCTTCTCCCAGAACGTGGACGGATGGAAGCGGTCGAGCACCACCAGTGTCGCGCCGCCCGCGAGCCCCAGCGCGACGTTCCACTGTGGATCGATGTAGTGGAACGGTTGCGCGGTCAGGATGACGTCGTCCGCGCCGATCATGGGGAAGTCCGTAGCCAGGCTGATGGACAGGGTCGTCCAGTACCGGTTCGGCAGGACGCAACCCTTGGGGGCGCCCGTGGTGCCCGACGTGTACTGGATGTTGACCGGACGCTCGCCTTCGGTCGCGAAGGTCACGTCGGCGCCGCTCGGTTCGCCGAGTTCGCCGGGGGTGAGCACCCGTTCCAGCGCGGTCTCCGGCGCGATCTTGCCGAGCAGCTCCAGGAACTCTTCGGCGGCGACGGCGAACCTGGCGCCGGAATGCCGGAGCACGTGGGCGCCGTCGAACTCGCGGTAGCCGGTGTTGACCGGGACGAGGACGCCGCCGATCTTGGCCAGCGCCAGCCACAGCAACGGGAACTCCGGCTGGTTCCGCAGCATCACGGCGACCCGGTCGCCCGGTTCGACGCCGAGGTCCAGGAGCGCGCGGGCGAACGCCGTGCTGCGCCTGTCGACGTCGGTGAAGGTGAAGCGTTCGCCGGTGGCGTCGAAGATCCACGCCGTCTTGTCGGGCCACAGTGCCGCGGCGCGGGTGGTCAGTCCGAGAAGGGTGTCGATCCCGGCGAGCGAGGTCATGTGCGGCTCCGGAACGCTTCGGCCGAGGCGAGGACGGCGGCGGAGTGTTCGGTGATCAGCGCGTGGCTGACTTCCAGTTCGAGTGCGGCGTCGAGCGAACTGTCGATGCCGGAATCGAGGGCGCGTTTGGCCATGGTGGCCGCGGCGGCCGGATGGGCGGCGATCCGGCCCGCCCAGTCGAGCGCGGTGTCCATCAGCTCGCCGGCGGGCAGGGCGGCGTTGACCAGGCCGAGTTCGTGCGCCTTGGCACCGCTCACCCGCTCACCCAGCAGGAGCAGTTCCTTGGCCTTCAGCGGGCCGACCAGCAGCGGCAGCAGCCGTGAGGCCGCGCCGGTGACGCTCAGACCCAGTGAGACCTCAGGGAAGGCGAACACCGCGTCGTCGGCGGCGAGGATCAGATCGCAGCCCATCGCGAACTCGGCGCCCGCGCCGATCGCGTAGCCGTGGACCGCGGCGATGACCGGCTGGCGGAGCCCGCGAAGGCGGCGCGTCACGTCCTGTAGCCGGTCGAGTCGCGGGCGTGAATCACCCTCGGGGGTGGGCTCTTTGAGATCGTGCCCGGCGCAGAAGGCGCGTCCGCGACCGGCGAGCACCACCGCTCGCGCGTCGGACCGGGCGACCGCGTCGAGCGCCTCCAGCAGGTCGTCCACCAGTTCGGCGACCACCGCGTTGAGCCGCTCCGGGCGATTCAGCCAGATCACTGCGATGCCATCGTCGAGTGCGTAGTCCACGGTGCTCATGACGCCGAGCCTAGACGACCGATCGATCGATCGATAGGGTCGGATTCATGCGGGTCGACACGGTCTACGAGAACGCTCGGTTCCTCACCGGAGCGGAGGAATCCGTAGCGCTTGCGGCACTGAACGGGCGCATTGTCGCGTTGGGCGAAGATGCGGCAGCGCTTTCCGCAAAACGCCGGGTCGACCTCGGCGGCGCCGTGGTGGTGCCCGGTTTCCACGACGCGCACAACCACATGGCCTGGTTCGGGATGGCGCTCGACGACGTCCCGTTGTCCGATTGCCGCAGCGTGGACGAGGTGTACGACGCCGTCGCGCGGCGCGCGGCCGACACCCCGCCGGGCGGTTGGATCATCGGCAGCGGCTACGACCAAAACAAGCTCGTGGGCGGCCATCCGACGAGGCAGGGGCTCGATCGCGCGGCCCCGGGTCACCTCGTGCGGCTCAAGCACACGTCCGGGCATATGACCGTGGTCAACTCGGCGGTATTGGAGCGCCTGGACCTGGCGAAGGTGCCGGTGGGCGGCGACGTCGTCCGCGACGGGGACGGCTCGCCGACCGGTCTCCTGCGGGAGCAGGCCCAGCTGTTGCTGCGGCCGCTGACCTATCCGACGCCGGTGGAAACCGTCGCGCGCGGCCTGGACCGGGCGAGCGAGCGGTACCTGGCCGAGGGGATCACGAGCGTCCAGGAGGCCGGGATCGGCGGGGGGCTGGTGGGGGAGACCCCCGCCGAACTCGCCGCCTACCAGCTCGCCCGCGACCGCGGGGTGTTGCGGGTGCGGAGCACGGTCATGGTCGCGGCGAGTGTGCTGCACGACCTCGACGCCGGAGCACGCTCCGAGGCACGCTTTCCCGCCGAGGAGCCATCAGCGCTGTACGGTCTTGACCTGGGGATGCGCACCGGTTTCGGCGACGAATGGCTGCGGATCGGCGCGATGAAGCTGTTCGCCGACGGTTCGCTGATCGGCCGCACCTGCGCGATGCACGAGCCGTTCGCAGGTGAGCCGGACAACGTCGGCTACTTCCAGGTGCCGGAGGACGAGATCGCGCGGACGATCGGCGCCGCGCACCGGGCAGGCTGGCAGATCGCGACGCACGCCATCGGCGACCGCGCGATCACGGTCGTGCTCGACGCCTACGAAGCCGCGCTGAAGGCGGATCCGCGGCCCGATCACCGGCACCGCATCGAGCATTGCGCGGTGCTGCGGCCCGAGGAGCTGAAGCGACTGGCCTCGCTGGGGCTCATCGCCTCGCCACAGGGCCGGTTCGTCAACGAGATCGGCGACGGGATGCGGGCCGCGCTCGGCCCCGAACGCGAACCGTGGTGCTACCGGCTCAAGAGCCTGCTCGACGCGGGATGCGTGCTCCCCGCCAGCTCGGACCGGCCGGTCGTCGAAGGCGCGCCACTGCTCGCGCTCGCCGACATGGTGCGGCGGAAGACGGCGTCCGGTGTGGTGCTGGGTCCCGATGAGCGGCTCACCCCGGCCGAGGCGTTGCGGGCCTACACCTACGGCTCCGCGTACGCCGCTTTCGCCGAGAAGGACCTGGGCACGCTGGAGCCGGGCAAGCTCGCGGACTTCGCCGTCCTCTCGGCCGACCCGACCGACGAGTCCACTTTGGATTCGATCCACGTCGTCGCCACCGCCGTCGGCGGCGACATCGTCTACGAACGGAGCTGAAACGGATGCCGGTACGGGACGCCGTCGCGGACGACATCGAGGAGATCTGCGCGCTCATCGAGGAGCACGCGGTCTACGAGGACAAACACGATCTGAAGCTCGACCGCCAGGAGATGGCCGGGTTCCTCTTCGGGCCCGATCCGAAGGCATGGGTGCTGCTCGCCACCCCGCCGGGGGAGCCGGGCAAGATCGCCGGCTTCGCCTTCTGCAGCTGGAACTTCTCCACCTGGGAGGCCAAACCGGGGATCTGGCTCGACGACCTGTTCGTCCGCCCCGACCACCGCCGCTTCGGCCTCGGGCGGGAGCTGCTCGACGAGCTGAGCGCCCGCACGCCGGGCCGGGTCGAATGGGACATGCAGGAGGGCAACGAGAAGGGTGAGGCGTTCTACGCCCAGCTCGGCGCCGAACCCGTCCCCGGCTGGATCCGGTACCGCTGGCGGCCGCACGCGGGGTGAGCCACGCCGTAAACTCCAGGGTATGGGTGAAGGGGCAAGCCGCAGGTCGTCGTCCGTTGAGGACTACGTCCGGGTGATCTACGGGCTGGTGGAACGCGGTGAGGCCGTCACCAACACGTCGCTGGCCGGACGGTTGGAGGTCAGCCCGTCGTCCGCGTCCGGCATGGTCACCAAGCTGTCCCAGCTGGGGCTGGTCGCGCACGTCCCGTACCGCGGGATCGAACTCACCACCGAAGGCAGGCTGCTCGCCCGCTCGGTGCTCCGCCGCCACCGGCTGATCGAGACCTACCTGGTCTCCGAGCTCGGCTACACCTGGGACGAAGTGCACGCCGAGGCCGACGCGCTCGAACACGCGGTGTCGGACAGGCTCGTCGAGCGGATCGCGGCGAAACTCGGCAACCCGGTACGCGACCCGCACGGCGACCCCATCCCCGCCCCCGACGGCAGCGTCGAGGAGCTGCCGATGCGCATCCTCGACGACCTCCCGCCCGGCGCGGTCGGCGAGATCGTCCGCGTCTGGGACACCGATCCGGAGCTCCTGCGCTACCTCACCGAGCACGCCATCGGCCTCGGCGAGCGGATCGAGGTCGTCGAGCGCCAGCCCTTCGGCGGCCCGATGGTGGTCAAGGTCGGCTCGCCGCCGGACGCGGCGACGCACGCCATCGGCAAGGAGATCGCGCAGGCGCTGTCGGTCGAGCTACGCTGATCCGTGTCCACTGTGGACACATTTCGGCCGGGCCGCGCGGTGGGAATTTTCCCTACGTCCCTGCATAATTCGCGCCCGCGACACGTCACCCGCCTGCCGGGCGGATAGGTGATCTAAGGCCCTTCCGATCACGTGTTCGCGCGCCTAGGCTGCGCTATTCCGGGTGGCTAGCGAGCGTACGAAGGCGATGACAATGACCGGTCAGCGGACACACACCATCGACCGGGGGGTAGCGGAAGGACGTGAACTCAGGCGGCTGCTGGAGAACGGGCCGTTCGCGGACGCCCTCAGAGCGGCGATCAGGGCGAGGGGTCTCGGTCTCGACCGGATCCGGTACCGGCTGCGCGGGCGGGGGTGCTCGGTCAGTCTCGCGACGTTGAGTCACTGGCAGTCCGGGCGCTGTCGCCCCGAACGGCCGGAATCCCTGCTGGTGCTCAAGAATCTCGAGGAGGTCCTCGGGGTGCCGTCGGACTCCCTGTCCCGGCTTCTGGGCTCACCGCGGCCGTCGCGCTCGCCGCGCGGGCGCGCGGGCCGGTGTACGGTGCCCGGCGAGAGCCTGGTGATGCAGCGAGGCCGGGAGACGTAGAGGAGAGCCGGTGCGGGCGGTCGTCTTCGAGGAGTTCGGGGTACTGCCCGAGGTACGCGAGGTGCCGGATCCGTCCGTGCCGCCCGGCGGGGTGGTGATCGCCGTCGACGCGACCGGGGTGTGCCGCAGCGACTGGCACTCCTGGCAGGGTCACGACGCGTCGGTGAAGCTGCCGCACGTCGCCGGGCACGAACTCGCCGGCCGGATCGCGTCGCTCGGCGAGGGCGTCCGCGGCTGGTCGGTCGGGGACCGCGTGACCGTCCCGTTCGTCTGCGCCTGCGGCACCTGCGCTCAGTGCGCCGCCGGTGACCAGCAGATCTGCGACCGCGAGTTCCAGCCGGGCGCGACCCACTGGGGCTCGTTCGCCGAGTACGTCGCCATCGAGAACGCCGAGGTCAACCTCGTGGCGCTGCCGGATTCGCTGTCCGCGGCCGAGGCGGCCGCGCTGGGCTGCCGGTTCGGGACGGCGTTCCGCGCGGTGCTGCGCCAAGGCGGGGTCCGGCCTGGCCAGTGGGTCGCGGTCTACGGCTGCGGCGGGGTCGGCGTCTCGGCGATCCTGCTCGCCGTCGCGGCAGGCGCTTCGGTGGTCGCCGTCGACCCGTCTCCGCAGGCCAGAGCGCTGGCGTCGCGCATGGGCGCGGCCGTGACCGTGGACGCGTCCGCGTTCGAAGGCCACGAAGCCGTCGCCGCGCACGTCCGCGACCTGACCGGCGGCGGCGCGCACGTCTCACTCGACTGCCTCGGCTCGCCGACCACCTGCGCTGCCTCGATCGGCAGCCTGCGGAAACGCGGACGGCACGTCCAGGCCGGCCTGATGCCGCCCGCGCAGGGCGTCGCGCCGATCCCGATGCACCGGGTGATCGGCGGGGAGCTGGAAATCGTGGGCATCCACGGGCTGCAAGCGCACGAGTACCCCGAGATGCTGCGGGTGGTGGAGACCGCCGGGATCGATCTCGCCGGGATGATCGGCAAGCGGGTCGGCCTCGACGACGTCCCCGCGGTGCTGGCGGCGATGAACGACCCGGTCCCCGCTCAGGCCGGGGTGACCGTGGTCGAATTCGGTGATTCGCTGTGACCGGGTGAACGCGGTGTGGTCAACCGGCCGATCGGAGTAGTCCGAAAGGTGGCTTCTCTCGGCTAAATGTGCCACCTTTCCCGCTGTGACAGTCACGGACACTCCGTCTCGCCCGCGCTTCTTCCAGCGGGTCCTGAGGTGGTTCGCCGCGGCCGGGGTCATGGTTCGAGGCCACCGGATCATCGGCGCTCGGCCTCGCTCCGACGTTTGACAGACTCGGTGCGTGGACGCGCTGATCCCTCGCCCGCGTGCCGAAGTCGCACCCGGTGCCGTGCATATCCCCGACTGGCTCGATTTCGACGCGCAACGCCGTCTGGTCGAAGCCTGTCGCGGCTGGCGTGGTTACCGGCGGACACGGTTGCCGAACGGCGGCGTGATGTCCGTGCGGACGGTCTGCCTCGGCTGGCACTGGCACCCGTACCGGTATTCGCGGGTGACCGACGACGGCTCCCCGGTGCTTCCGTTTCCTTCGTGGCTGGGCGATCTCGGGCGGCGGGCGGTTTCCGCCGCTTATGGTCCGGCGCCGTACGAGCCGGACATCGCGCTGGTGAACTTCTACGACTCCGCCGCGAAGATGGGACTGCATCAGGACAAGGACGAGGCGTCGCTGGAGCCCGTCGTCTCGCTGAGCCTGGGGGACGCGTGCGTCTTCCGGTTCGGGAACACGGAGAACCGCGGGCGGCCGTACACGGACGTCGATCTGCGGTCGGGGGATCTGTTCGTGTTCGGCGGGGAGTCGCGGCTGGCCTACCACGGGGTGCCGCGGGTGCTGCCCGGGACCGCCGACCCGGCACTGGGGCTGACGGGACGGCTGAACCTCACTTTGCGGGTTTCGGGTCTTGCGTCGCGTCCGTCGGTATAAGTACACGCGAGTTGCGGCCGGGGCACGTGACGTCCGCTCCCGGTCTCTCACGCGAGCTTCACGGAGTCACTTCTCTAGCGGTGGCCATGGTGGCCCGCCATCGAGAGGGTGCGAGGTGTGGCGGCCTCGGTTCCCGGCTCGACGATCACGAACTGGCCCATCATGCCCTTGTCCTCGTGTTTCAGAATGTGGCAGTGGTACATGTACGGCGTCGCGGGATCGACGTGGCGGCCGAATTCGACGGCCAGCCGCACCTTGGTCTTGCCGGGTACGAACACCGTGTCCTTCGGGCCGCGAAGGTGCTCGGGTGGCTGTTCGCCGTCAATGTCGAGGATCCGGAACGTCACCTCGTGAATATGGAAGTTGTGCGAGAAGGTGATGTTGTCCAGCTCCCAGATCTCGTGCGCGCCGGCGGGGACGACTTCGTCGATGCGGGCCATGTCCATCTGTTGCCCGTTGATTTCGTCCCCGCCGAGCCTGAAGCGACGGACCGTCCTGCCCTCGACCGGCAGCCCCGAATCCCCGAGCTTGCCGGGGAGCGCGGCCGACGGGGAGAGCTGCGGCGCTGTGACGAGTTTGAGCAGGTCGTAGTCGCCGTCTTCGATCTCGGAGTCACCGTCGAAGCCCTTCAGCAACACCTGCTCGCCGGGGGCGAACTCGGCCACGATCTCGAACCGTTCGCCGGGACTGATCTGGAACCGTTGCACGGCAACGGGTTTGTCGAGAAGGCCGGCGTCGTTGGCGACGACATGGAACTTGCGTTCGTCCGCGAACCCGATGTTGTAGACGTGCGCGTTGGAGCCGTTGAGAACTCGGAAGCGGACACGGGTGGTGGTGACGCGAAAGAACGGATCGTAGGTGCCGTTGACCAGGATTCGATCACCCAGCAGACCGAAGGTACCGCCGAAGTTTTCCGCCAGCTCGCCGTTCTCGCCGAACTTCTTGTCCTGGAGGATGAGCGGGACATCATCGGTACCGTAGGAATCGGGCAGGCCGCTCGGCCGGTCGTCGTCCAGGATGAACATCCCGGCCAGACCACGGTAGACGTGCCGCGAGGTCAATCCGTGTGGATGCGGGTGGTACCAGGTCGTGGCGGCCCGCTGCTCCACCGTCCATTCCGGACTCCACGTCCCGCCAGGCTGGATCATCTGATGCGGCCCGCCGTCCATCACCGCGGGCAGCCGCATTCCGTGCCAGTGCAGGGTGCTCGCTTCGCCGAGGGTGTTCGTCACCGCCATCGCCACCCGGTCGCCGCGTTTGGCGCGCAGCGTCGGGCCGAGGTAGCCGCCGTTGACGCCCCACGTCCTCGCGGGCTTCCCCGGCAGGAACTCGGTGTGTCCTTCCTGGAGCCGCAACGGGAAACGCTTGACGCCGTCCGGACCGGGGGCCGGGTCGAGCACGGGCGGGATGTGCAGTGGGGTGGCGAAGGTGAGGGTGCCCGCGTTGCCTTCCGCGCCACCGCATCCGGTCAGCGCGAGGCCCAGCACCAGTCCGGACAGGGCGAGGAAGCTGCGTCGTCTCATGGTGACGAATCCTGCGGGAATCCCAGGCCGGGCACGTCGGCCCGGAACGGCAACTCGGCGGTACATCCCCGGCGGTAGCGTCATCCCCTGGAGGTAGGCGCGGGGTGTCCTCGCTGGGCCGACGCGGTTACCGGCTCCCGACCGGCAGTGTCGTCGCCATGAAACGACTTCTGATTCCGCTGCTCGCCGCCTCCCTGCTGGCCATCGCCCCACCGGCGCAAGCGTCCTCCCGCCAGGACGTCGACATCGTGGTCACCCCGGACGGGTTCGACGCACCGCGCACGTTGCGGGCCGGGCGAGTGACCTTGCGGGCGCGGTCCACCGACCCGGCGGGGGCGTGGCTGGGACTGGTCCGGCCGCGACCGGGAGTCACCCTGGAGCGGTACCTCGGTGATCTGGAGCGGGCACTCGGTGACGACCCGGTCGAGGGCGGCAAGGCCGTGACACGGGACGTGGAGATGCTCGGCGGCGTCGCCGTCGCACACGTATCCGCGTCGGCGACACTCCATGTCTCGCCTGGCGACTACTACCTGGTCGACTTCCGCGACGTCGGGCTCCCCGACCTGGCCCGTCGGGTGCGTCCGGTGCGGGTGCTGCCGGGGAACACCGGTGCCGCTCCGGAACCATCGGCGCACATCACCATGGCCGACGGGAGGTTCTTGGCGCCGAGTGTGCTGAACGGCCCGGTCCGAGTGGTCAACCTTTCGCGGCAGTACAACGAGGCGATGCTGATGCCGGTGCGCCCTGGAACCTCGCTGACGGACCTGGACGCGTTCTTCACCGAGGTGGACGCCGGGCGCTACCCGGCCGAATCGCCCTTCACCGGCGGCCCGACGGGCGTGGTCCCGATGTCGCCGGGACGATCCGCCACCCTGTCCACCGCCTTGCCGCCCGGCGCATACGCGGTGGTCACCTGGGTTCGCGATCTGCGGACGAGCACAATGTTCGCGGCGCGGGGAATGCGCGCGCTGATCACAGTGAAGGGGTAGGACGTGCCACGTGCCACCGACATCGCCTTGAGCGCCGGGCTCGTCGTCCTGGTGCTGGCGGCCAGCCTGCTCGAGGTGGGGCCGCCGGGACCGTCCGGCCCGCTGGACTGGGGTGCGGTCCTGCTCACGGTGGCCGCCGGTACCGCCGTGGCGGTACGGCGGCGGTTTCCGGCAGGCTGTTTGATCACGGTCAACCTGATCACGGCGGCGTGGTTCCTGTTCGACTACCACGGCAGGCTGATCACCATCGCGCCGCTGATCGGTTGTTACACGCTCGCCGCGCACCGGGGGTGGAAGGCGGGAGCGGTGGGTGGCCTGCTGACCGCCGCCGTCACGGTACTGACCGTGCGGCTGGCGTTCGACGGGGAATGGTTCGGCGACCAGGTGTTCAACGCCGTCCCGCTGGAAGCCGCCGCGACCGCACTGGGCGCGGCGGTGTTCTCCCACCGGGCCTTCGCCGCGGGCGCACGCGAGCGGACCGAACAGATCGCCGAGGCGCGCTCCGCTGGAGTCCGCAGGCAAGCCGCCGAGGAACGGCTGGAGATCGCCAGGGATCTGCACGACGTGTTCGGTCATACGATGGCGGCGATCAGCGTACAGGCCGGCGTCGCCGTGCACGTGATGCGACGCAAACCCGAGCAGGCCGCCGACGCGTTGCACACGATCAAGCGGATCAGCGATGAGGGGCTAGCCGAGGTGCAGGTCCTGCTCGGCGCGATGCGGTCACCGGATCTGCGCACGGCCACCGGTGGCCTGGCGCAGCTGGACAAACTGCTCGACACCGCCGGGATCGACGTCGAACTGGTGGTGCGCGGCGAGGACCGGGCGGTGCCGGTGGCCGTGGATCTGGCGGCCTTCCGCATCATCCAGGAGTCCTTGACCAACGTCCGGCGGCACGCCCGCGCGACTACCGTCCAGGTGCTGCTGGTCTATGCCGACACCCTGGAGATCACAGTGCGCGACAACGGGAAGCCCGGCGATACGGTCACGACGGTCGGCGGGCACGGCTTGGCGGGAATGCAGGCACGAGCGGAGAAGCTCGGCGGGACACTGACCGCCGGTGCCCTGCCCGAGGGCGGATTCGAAGTACGGTGCGTCATACCGATCCGGAAGGACGTTCCTTGATCAAGGTCCTCATCGCCGACGACCAGGCTCTGGTGCGCGGCGGTTTCCGTGTGCTGATCGAGAACGAACCGGATATGACGGTGGTCGGCGAAGCGAGCGACGGCGCGGCCGCGGCCGAACTGGCCCGTTCGACCGGACCTGACGTCATCCTGATGGACGTGCAGATGCCCGGTGTCGACGGGATCGAAGGTATCCGGCGGGTGGTGGCGGACCCGGCACTGGCGGGCGTGCGGATCCTCATCCTCACCACCTTCGACGAGGACGACTACGCCATTGCCGGCCTGAACGCGGGGGCGAGCGGCTTCCTGCTCAAGAACACCGACCCGGCACAGCTCCTCCACGGCATCCGGGTGGTCGCGGGCGGCGAGGAGCTGCTGTCACCGGGCCTGACCCGGCGGTTGATCGCCCGGATGACCACGCGATCCACGTCGGTCGACCATGAGGTGTTCGGCAGGCTCACCACGCGGGAGCGTGAGGTCGTCGCGCTCGCCGCGCAGGGGTTGAGCAACGGCGAGATCACCGCTGAGCTGGTCATCAGCCCGGCCACCACCAAGACGCATATCAGCCGCGCGCTGGCCAAGCTCGGGGCGCGGGACCGGGCACAACTCGTGGCACTGGCCTACCGGCACGGGCTCGTGCGGCCCGGCTGAACCACCGCTCATTCCCGACGGAACCGGACCCGTTGCCCCGGCCGCACCTGCGCGGCCAGGTCCAGATCCGCCTCCTCGACCACCGCGATCACCGGATAGCCCCCGGTCACCGGATGGTCGGCCAGGAACAGGATCGGCTGCCCTGAAGGAGGGACCTGCACCGCGCCGGGCACGGCGGCCTCGGGCGGCAGCTCACCGTCACGCGCCCGCGAAAGCTCGGGCCCTTCCAGGCGTACACCCACGCGATCGACGTCGGCGGTGGCCACGAACGCGGAAGTGATCAAAGTGGACAGTGCGCCGGGTACGAACCAGGACACCCGGGGCCCGGCGGTCACCCGCAGCACCGGCTCCTCCGCCAGAGGAGCACCGGGTGCGAGGTCTACACCGGGATGAGGCAAAACCCGGTGCCCCACCGGCAAGGTCATTCCGGCGGACAGCACGGGCGGGCCCAGTTTGCCGAGGGTGTCGGTCGCGCGGGAGCCCAGCACCGGAGCGACGTCGATGCCGCCCCGTACGGCGACATAGCAACGCAAACCCCGGGAGGCCATGCCGAGGACGAGTTCGTCGCCAGTGCCGACCGGAATCGGGGAGTCCGGGCCGAAAGCCCGACCACCGACGGTGATCGAGCAGGGCGCGCCGGTGACGGCGACGGTCGCCGGAGCCGAGAACCGCAGGACGAGGCCGCCCAGGACGCACTCCAGAGCCGCGTGGCTCTCGGGGTTCCCTACCAGCCGGTTGGCCAGCCGCAGCGAACCGCGGTCGGCGGCGCCGGACCGGCCGACGCCGATCGCGGCCAGCCCCGGCCGCCCGAGGTCCTGAACGGTGGCGAAGATCCCCGGGCGGACGACTTCGATCTTCGCGGTCATGACGTGAACCGGATCCGCGTGCCCGGCGCCAGCAGGTTCGGCGGATCCCGGTCGACGTCCCACACCGGCAGGGTGGTCCGCCCGATCAGCTGCCATCCACCCGGCGAGGCGTGCGGGTAGACCGCCGTGTACTCACCCGCGATCGCGACCGAACCGGCGGGCACCCTGGTGCGCGGGCTCGACCGGCGCGGCAGGTGCAGCGCCGGATCGAGTCCGGTCAAGTAGGCGAAACCCGGTGCGAAGCCACAGAACGCCGAGACATAGGTGCCGTCCTCGTGCCGCCGGACGACCGCTTCGGCCGACATACCCGCGGCCGCCGCGACGTCGGCCAGGTCCGGGCCGTCGTAGCGCACCGGCACGACGATCTCCGCCGTCTCACGGGGTGATACGTCCACAGTGGACCGATCGAGGATCGCGCCGGCGAGCCGGTCGTGATGCGTCCGGCCGGGGTCGAACCGGACCAGGAGCGTCCGCGCGGCCGGGACCAGCTCCACGACACCGTCCAGCGGATCCTGCTCCAGTGAGGCGTGCAGCCCGAGTACCTCCGACGGATCGTCGAAGTCGACCATGGCCGCACGTGCCCCGTAGGGCTGCACTCGCATCACGCGGCCTCGAGGAACGATCCGAGGTGGACGCCCGACGCGCTGAGTCCCGCGCGGATCCGTCGCGCCAGCTCGACGGCACCAGGCGTGTCACCGTGTACGCACAGCGAATGCGGCTGGAGCGTCAGCTCGCTTCCGTCGTCGGCGATGACCTTGCCGGTGGTCGCCATCGCGACCGCCCTCATCGTCACCTCGTCGGCGTCGTGCAGGACGGCACCCGGCAGTTTCCGTGACACCAGAAGGCCTTCCGGCGTGTACGCGCGGTCCGCGAAAGCCTCGGCGTATGCGGGGAACCCGGCGTTTTCGGCCTGCTTGGCCATTTCCGAGTCCGGCGGGCACAGCAGCGCGAGCGCGGGAAAGAACCGGCGGATGCCTTCGACCACCGCGGCCGCCTGCTCCGGATCCACGGAAGCGGTGTTGTACAACGCCCCGTGCGGTTTGACGTACCGCACCCGCGTCCCCGCCGCCCGTGCGAACGCGTCGAGCGCGCCGATCTGGTAGAGCACGTCGTCGGTCAGATCGGCGGGTGCGACGTCCATCGCCCGCCGCCCGAATCCGGCCAGATCGCGGTAGGCGACGTGGGCCCCGATGACGACACCGCGTTCCGCCGCGCGTTCGCAGACGCGCCGCATCACCGAAGGGTCACCGGCGTGGAAGCCGCACGCGACATTCGCGCTGGTGACGATGTCGAGCATGGCGTCGTCGTCGCCCATCTTCCAGGCGCCGAACCCCTCGCCCAGGTCACTGTTGAGGTCCATCAGAACACCTTGAACTCACTGTCGAGTTTGTCGGTCACGAACATGTAGCCCGGCGCGTGCGTGATCGCGAACGGCGGCCGCGAGGCCATCAGCGCCGCCTGCGGGGTCACGCCGCACGCCCAGAACACCGGCACGTCACCGGGTTCCGCGTCGACCGGATCGCCGAAATCGGGTTTGCCGAGATCGGCGATGCCGAGCGCGCCGGGGTCACCGACGTGCACGGGCGCGCCGTGCACGGACGGCATCGCGCGGGTGATCCGCACGGCGTCGTCGACGCGGTCTTCGGGGATCTGCCGCATCGAGACCACCATCGGCCCGTGCAGCCGCCCGGCCGGGACGCACTCGTGGTTCGTCACGTACATCGCCACGTTGCGGCCCTGGTCGACGTGCCGCAGCGGGATCCCTTCCGCGGCCAGCGCCGATTCGAAGGTGAAACTGCAGCCGATCGAGAACGCGACCATGTCACTGCGCCACAGCCCGCTCGCGTCCGAGATCTCGCCGGACAGCGCGCCGTTCTGCCACACGCGGTAACGCGGCAGGTCGGTGCGCAGATCCGCGCCGGGCGCCAGCCGCGTCGACGGGTCGCCGGGGTCGCTGACGTCGAGCACCGGGCAGGGCTGCGGGTTCCGCTGGCAGAACAGCAGGACGTCGTAGGCCCAGTCCTCGGGGACGGCGATCAGATTGGTCTGGGTGAACCCGTTCGCCCAGCCGGTGGTCGGGCGGGCGGTACCCGCGCGGAACAGGGCGCGGGCCTCGCCGGGGGTCATCGTCGCCGGTTCGTCGAAGGTGGTCATCGCGGTGCCTCCTCTTCCGATTGTCGTCACAGAAGTTCGCGGCCGCGAGTCTCGGGCAGGCCGAGCAGCGCCAGTACGGCGATGCCGTAGCCGACCGCGCCGAACACCATCGCACCGCCGGCGCCGAGGAAACCGACCACGGCGGGGAAGGTCGCGCCGATGGCCCGGCCGAGGTTGTAGGTGAAGCCCTGCCCGGTCCCGCGCAGCGCCGACGGGTACAGCTCGGCGAGGAACGCGCCGAACCCGCTGAAGATCGCGGACATCGAGAACCCGAGCGGGAAGCCGAGGAACAGCACGAGCGTGTTCGCGCCCGCCGGGATCTGCGTGTAGGCGATGATGAGACCCGCCGACAACACGGAGAACAGCAGGAAGGTTTTCTTGCGGCCCAAGAGATCCGTGAGATAACCGCCGGTGACGTAGCCGATGAACGCGCCGGAGATCAGGAACGCCAGATAGCCGCCGGTGCCGATGACGGTCAGGCCGCGAGTGGTCTTCAGGTAGCTCGGCAGCCAGGTCGCGAGCGTGTAGTACCCGCCCTGGACGCCGGTGGCGAGCAGCGCGGCGAAGAACGTCGTGCGCAGCAGATCCGGTTTGAAGATGCCCGCGAGCGAACCACGTTCCTTCTTCGTGGCCCTGGCGGCTTCCGCGACGGGCGCGTCCTGGACGTTGCGGCGGACCCACAGCACCAGCAGCGCGGGGATGACGCCGGTCCAGAACATGACGCGCCACGCGATGTCCGGGCTCCAGATGCTGAAGACGACGGTGTAGACGACGACCGAGAGCGCCCAGCCGACCGCCCACGCGCTCTGCACGAAGGCGACCGTGCGGCCGCGGTACTTCGCCTGCGAATACTCCGCCACCAGCGCGGCACCGGCGGCCCACTCGCCGCCGAAACCGAGTCCCTGCAGGGCACGGAAGATCAGGAGTGTTTCGAAGTTCGGCGCGAAACCGCAGAGCACGGTGAAGATCGTGTACATCGCGATGGTGATCTGGAGGGTGCGGACGCGGCCGATGCGGTCGGCCAGCACGCCGGCGCCGATGCCGCCGATCGCCGAGACCACCAGCGTCGTCGTGCCGAGCAGACCGGCCTCCCCACCGGAGAGGCCGTAGTAGGCGGTGATGGCGGCCAGGCCCAGCGGCAGTGTCTGGTAGTCGAACGAGTCGAGCCCGTACCCGCCGAACGCGCCGACGAAGGCCCGGCGGCCTCGCGAACCGAGCGTGCGGAACCAGGCGAAGGGGCGTGTGTCTTCGGTGGTTGCTGTCGCGTCCATCGGCACCTCCAGTGGGTGGATCTCATCGTGGCACGGGTCACATGGAAAGCCACTGTAGGTATTGTTCAACAATTCCACAAGAGGATCCTTGGCTTGCTCTCTTGTGTGTAGGTAGGATCGGTCACGTGACGATCGCGGAGGGTGGTCCTGCATCGGTGCAAGGACTCGAAGCGGATCGCGGCATGATCAGCCGCACCAGCACCGCCGAGCGGGTCGCGGGCGTCCTGCGCACGCGGATCGCGGAAGGGTTCTTCCTGCCGGGGGTGCGGCTTTCGGAGCACGACATCGGCTCGGCGCTCGGCGTCTCGCGGAACACGCTGCGCGAGGCGTTCCGGCTGCTCACACACGAGCGGCTGTTGACCCATGAGCTCAACCGCGGCGTTTTCGTGCGGGTGCTTTCGGTAGAGGACGTCGTCGACCTCTACAAGGTGCGCAAGGTCGTCGAGTGCTCGGCGGTCCGCGCGGTGACGGAGAAGCCGCCGACGTTCGCGAAGCTCGCGCGCATGGTGGAGGATGGCAGGCTCGCCGAGCGAAGCGAGCGTTGGCAGGACCTCGGCACCGCGAACATCCGGTTCCATTCGGCGATCGCGGAACTCGGTGGCAGCGAACGGATCGACGAGCTGATGCGCGGCATCTTCGCCGAGCTGCGGCTGGTGTTCCACATGATGGCCGACCCCCGGCGCTTCCACGAGCCGTACCTCAAACGCAACGCGGAGATCCTCGAGCGGATCGAGGCAGGCGACGGCGCCGGTGCGGAAGCGCTCCTGGCGCAGTACCTCGCCGATGCTGAAGCCCAGCTCGTCGAGGCCTACGCGGAACGCGCCTGAACGCGTTTAGTCCTCTAAACGCGGCAGTTCGCATCACGAACCACCGCATTTAGAGGACTAAACGCGGTGGTCCGGGATGCGAACTAGCGCATTTAGAGGACTAAATGCGTGGGGTCGGGCGGGTCAGGGCGTGGTCCACTTCTGGTTGGCGGTACCGGCACAGGTCCAGAGCTGAAGCCGGGTCCCGTTCGCCGACGAGTTCCCGGTGGCGTCGAGGCACTTGTTCGCCTGCGGGTTGACGATGTCCCTCGCTCCGCTGACCGTCCACTTCTGCGCGCCGGAACCGTTGCAGTCCCAGAGTTGTACGGGCGCGCCGTCTGCGGTCGAGCCGCCGGAGACGTCCATGCACTTGCCCAGCGCGCGGATCGTGCCGTCGCCGCCGACGGTCCAGTTCTGGGCGGCGTTGCCGTTGCAGTCGGTGAGCTGGATCGGCGTTCCGTTGGCGGTGTTCGCACCGGCGACGTCGACGCATTTGCCGCCGATGCCGGTGATCCGCCCGGTGTTCCCGGCGGTGCCGCTGGAGTTGACGTGCACGTAGTCGACGACGAGGCGCTGCGGGAAGACGGTGCTGGAGTTCGGGTCACCCGGCCAGTACCCGCCGACGGCGAGGTTCAAGATCAGGTAGAAGGGGTGGTCGAAGACCCAGCGGTTGCCGTTGAGATCGGCAGGAGTCCTTGTCTGGTAAAGGTTTCCGTCCACGTACCACTTGATCTGGTTCGGCGCCCAGTCCACGGCGTAGGTGTGGAAGTCGTCGGAGAAGTTCGGGCCGTTGTAGGCCGCGCCGATACCGCCCGCGCCGGAGTAGCCGGGGCCGTGGAGGGTGCCGTGCACCGTGTTCGGCTCGAAGCCGACGTTCTCCATGATGTCGATCTCGCCGCTGTTGGGCCAGCCGACGTTGCCGATGTCGGCGCCGAGCATCCAGAACGCGGGCCACATCCCCTGTCCACGCGGCAGTTTCATCCGCGTTTCGAACCGGCCGTACGTCTGCGTGAACTGGCCCTGCGTGGACAGTCTCGCCGAGGTGTACTCGCAGCGGCCGTACCAGCAGTTGTAGTTGCCGGGGTTCTCCTTCTTCGCGGTGATGACCAGGTTGCCCTGGCCGTCGAGCGCCGCGTTGTCGGTCCCGGACGTGTACCACTGGCGCTCGTGGTTGTTCACGTTGTCGCCGGTCTCGAAGTGCCATTTCGAGGTGTCGATCCCGGCGCCCGCGGGACCGTTGAAGTCGTCGGTGAAGGTGGCGGCCAAGACCGCGGCCTCGGAAGCCGGAGCCTGGGTCGTGGCCGGAAGTGAACCGAGGAGGACGCCGACAGCGAGGAGCGCCGTCCAGCGGATTCGCGATGAGATGGACATCGTTGTCGCCTCTCTGACCGTTGGGGACCCCGCGCGGCAGCGGACGCGGGAGAACGGAAAGCGCGTGGCAGAACTACTTTGTTGTGCCTGGCAACAAAGTATGCATGGTCTCTACCACTGCGACAAGATGTATTTTTCGAACTCGAATTAAGGTCAGGCGGCCGTCCCGCGCTTCGATCCGGCCGTCCGCGGGTCCGCGCCCTGCTCCAGGAGAACCGCGACCGGGAGCGTGGCGGCTCCTATGGCGACGGCGTCCGGTCCGAGCTGGCCGAGTTCGATCTCGGTCTGGTCGAAAACGTGCTTCAGCGCGTGCTCGCCCGCCGCGCGCCGGATCTCGGGCAGGTGCCCCTCGCCGAGCGCGAGCCCTGCCCAACCGCCCAGCACGATCCGTTCCGGGTTGAACAGGTTGATCAGGTTGCCGATCCCGGCACCGAGATAACCCGCGGTCTCCTCGAGCACCTTGGCCGCGGTCTTGGACTTGCCTGCCGACTCCAGCAGGGCGGCGAACTGCGACTGCTCGTCCTCGCCCGCGGCGGTTTTTCCACCACGCGCCTTGCGATAGCGCGCGAGGACGCCCTCCGCGCCGACGTAGGACTCGAGACAGCCCCGCGATCCGCAGCGGCATTCCTGTCCGCCGTAGACGATCGTCGTATGGCCCCATTCGCCCGCGCTGCTGGTGGAGCCGCGGTAGGTGGTGCCGTCGGTGACCACGGCCGCGCCGACCCCGGATCCGATCAGGACGATCACCGCGTGCCGGGCACCGCGTCCGGCGCCGAACCACATTTCCCCCTGTCCCTGGGTTTTCGCGCCGTTGTCGACGAACAGCGGCAGCTCGACCCCCTGCGCGCGCAGCAGATCCGTCAGCGGGACCTCTTCCCAGCCGATGGTGGGCGCGTGTACGCGGAGTGCTTCGCCCTGCTCGACGGTGCCGGGAACGCCGACGCCGACACCGAGCACGGTCGCCTCGTCGACACCCGCTTCCATGATCACTTCCCGGAGCCCGGACGCCACCTGGGCGACGGCCGCCGCCGCGTCGGGCCGCGGCGAGGCGAAGGGATGTTCGACGGTGGCGATCCGGTTCATGGTGAGGTCGAACAGTTCGACCTTCACCCCGGTCTCGCCGATGTCCACGCCGGCGACGTGGCCGTACGCGGGGTCGACGCGGAGCAGGACGCGCGGCCTGCCGCCGTCGGACTCGACCAAACCGGCTTCGACGATGAGGCGTTCTTCGCCGAGCTCGGCGGTCACGTTGCTGACGGTCGCGGCGCTCAAACCGGTCAGACCGCTCAATTCGTGGCGGCTGAGCGGGCCGTCGAAGTAGAGTTTCGACAGCAGGAGGGAACGGTTGTGCCGCCGCAGGTCACGGACGGTGGTGCGCTTGGCAGGCATGCGGTACCCATCTTGTGGCGGCGAAGCTTCCAGGATGCCCCACGACCTTAGCCTCTGCCATGTATTAACTGGTGAAATAAGGCGGCGGACCCACCCGATCGAAGGTGTACCTCGTCCGGGCCGCACGGCGGTAGGGCCTGCCCCACCGCCGGACCGGCGGCTCACTCCATTCTCCGCGGTACCGCCCGGCCCCTAGCGTCAGCACCGAAAAATCCTGCTGGCACTGGGAAAATGTGGGGGATCGGCGATGACCGTCCGACTGGGGCACCGCGACCGACCGGAAACCGAATCGAGGAAGCCCTGGTGGCGACGGCCGTGGCTGGCACCGCTGGCCGTCGTCGTAGTGGTGTTCCTGGCCTTCTCGTTGCCGCCGTATCTGGCGATGGATCCCTCGCGATCACGTGTGCCGCAGCCGCCGGGCTTCACGTCGCACTACTGGTTCCTTGTCGGACACGTCCTGTTCGGCACCATCGCGATGGTCGGGGCGCTGATCCAGATCTGGCCGTGGTTCCGCGCCAGGTACCCGGCGGTGCACCGCAAGGTCGGACGGGCCTACGTGTTCGCCGGGGTGCTCCCGGCGGGGCTGATGGCGCTGACGATCGGGGCACTGAGCCCGTTCGGCCCGGCGACCCGGGTGGCGAACGTGCTGATGGCGGTGCTGTGGCTGGGCTGTACGTTCGCCGGCTGGCGCGCGGCGCGGGAACGCCGGTTCGGTGAGCACCGGCGGTGGATGATCCGCAGTTTCGCGCTGACCATGTCGATCATCGTGAGCCGCGTGATCACGCCGATCGCGATGATCGTGCTGGAACCGCGAATCCCGACCACGTTCGGTGGCAGCGAACTCGCCTACCAGCAGTCGGTTGCCGCGATCGCGGCCTGGTCGAGCGGGACGCTGGTCCTGCTCGTCACGCAGTGGTACCTCGACCGCCGTCCGGCGAAGAAGAAGCCAGCGATCGCGCGATGATCGTCCGCTGGACCTCGGAGGCACCTTCGTAGATACGCGGTGCGCGGACCTCGCGGTAGAGGTGTTCGAGCAGATGTCCTCGCCGCAGCGCCCGCGCGCCGTGGATCTGCACGGCCGAGTCGACGACGTACTGGGCTGTCTCGGTGGCGAACAGCTTCGCCATCGCGGCCCGCCCGGCGAGGTTCCGTTCGCCCGCGTCGTAGGCGGCGGCCGCCGCGTAGACGAGCAGCCGGGACGCCTCGGTCCTGGTCGCCATTTCGGCGAGGGTGTGCGCCACGGTCTGCTGTTTGAGCAGCGGCCCGCCGAACGCGATCCGGGTCTGGGCGTGGGCGACGGCGGCGTCGAGCGCGGCCTGCGCCATGCCGACGGCGAACGCGCCGACGCTGGGCCGGAACAGGTCCAGCGTCCGCATCGCGACGCCGAAGCCGCGGTCCTGTTCGCCGAGCAGTTCGTCCCGCTCGACCCGGACGCCGTCGAAGACGAGGGTGCCGATGGGGTGCGGGCTGACGAGATCGAGATGCTCGCCGGAAAGCCCGGCGCGATCGGCGGGGACGACGAACGCCGAGACACCGCGCGAGCCCGCTTCCGGTGTGGTGCGGGCGAAAACACTGTAGAAATCGGCCTCGGGGGCGTTGGAGATCCACATCTTCTCGCCGGTCAGGCGCCAGCCGTCGCCGTCGGGCTCGGCGGAAAGTTCCAAGGCCGCCGCGTCCGAGCCCGCGTTCGGTTCGGTCAGCGCGAAGGCGGCGACGGCGTCACCCGCGGCCACCGCAGGAACCCACTTCGAGACTTGCGAGTCCTGCCCGGACTGCAGTACCGGATACGTGCCCAAGCCCTGCAGGGCCAACGCGGTCTCGGCCTCGGTGCTCTGGCTCGCGAGGGATTCCCGCAGGATGCAGAGATCCGTCGCGGCCGCCTCCCTGCTCGGGCTGCCGCCGTCGACGCCGGGGAACAGCCGGGAAAGCAGGCCGAGGGCACCCATTTCCTTGAGCAGCGGCCGGTTCACCGCGCCTTCGGTGCCGGATTCGGCCAGCGGACGGAGTTTCTCGGCGCCCAGCCGTCGCACCTCGTCGGCGAAGGCCTGCTGCTGCGGGTTCAACGCGAAGGCGGTCATCGATCGCTCCCAGGTCGCCAGCGGGCGTGCGCCGTGCCGGGTTCCCCCGACCGCAACAGTTCCAGCCGTGGTTTCGGTCCGTCGGTCCGGCCGCCCTGTGGTTTCCGGCTGCCCGCCGCGTACTGCTTGGGCCACGGCATCGGATAGTCCTGCTCGGCGGCGGCGTGCAATGTCCACTGTGGATCATAGAGATGGGTCCGGCCGAGTGCGCACAGATCCGCGCGGCCCGCCAGGATGAGCGAGTTGACGTCGTCGTAGGAGGAGATCGCGCCGACGGCGATCACCGCGATGCCGTACTCGCGCCCGATCTCGTTGCGGATCCGGTCCGCGTAAGGCGTCTGGTAGCTGCGGCCGTACTGGGGTTTCTCCTCGCTGACGACCTGGCCGGTCGAGACGTCGATCCCGGCCGCGCCGTGCTCGGCGAACGCTCGGGCGATCTCGACGGCGTCGTCGACGTCGATCCCGCCTTCGTGCCAGTCTGTCGCGGAGATGCGGACCGTCATCGGCCGCTCGGCGGGCCATGCCGCGCGGACCGCGTCGAAGACTTCGAGCGGGAAGCGCAACCGGTTCTCCAGCGAGCCGCCGTATTCGTCGGTGCGCCGGTTGGTGAGCGGGGACAGGAAGGACGAAAGCAGGTATCCGTGCGCGCAGTGGAGTTCGAGCAGGTCGAATCCGGCGCGCGCGGCGGCGCGCGCGGAGTTCGCGAACTGGTCGCGGATTTCCGCCAGCTCGGGTTTCGTGAGTTCGCGCGGGGTCTGATTCGCTTCGCCGTACGGGATCGCGGACGGGGCGCAGATCTCCCAGTTGCCCTCCGGTAGCGGCTGGTCGATCCCGTCCCACATCAGTTTCGTCGAACCCTTGCGGCCGGAATGGCCCAGCTGGACCCCGATCCGCGCGGGGGTGTTCCCGTGCACGAAGTCGGTGATCCTGGCCCAAGCCCGCTCTTGTTCCTCGGTGTAGAGACCGCCGCAGCCGGGGGTGATGCGGCCGGTCCCGGAGACGCAGACCATCTCGGTCATCACCAGCCCGGCGCCGCCGAGTGCCTTGCTTCCCAGATGTACCAAGTGGAAATCGGTCGGCACACCGTCTTCGGAGGAGTACATGTCCATCGGCGAGACGACGACGCGGTTCGGCAGATCGAGGTTCCCGATACGGAACGGCTGGAACATCGGCGGCCGGACTTCGGTGTCCAAAGTGGACGCGAACCAGGTGTCCAGCTCGGCGGCGAATTCGGGATCTCGCAGCTTGAGATTGTCATAGGTGACGCGGCGGCTGCGGGTCAGGATGTTGAACGCGAACTGCGCCGGATCCTGATGCGTGTACTGGCCGAGGTTTTCGAACCACTCCAGGCTCGCCTGCGCGGCACGCTGGGTCGAGGTGACGACGGGACGGCGCTCGGCTTCGTACGCGCTCAGCGCGCTGCCGGTGTCGGGCTGTTCGTGCAGGCAAGCGGCGAGCGCGAGCGCGTCCTCCATGGCGAGCTTCGTGCCGGAACCGATGGAGAAATGCGCGGTGTGCGCGGCGTCGCCGAGCAGGACGACGTTCTCGTGCCGCCAGCTCGCGCAGCGCACGGTGGCGAACGCGGTCCACTTCGAGTTGTTGGCGAACACCTGGTGCCCGTCGAGGACGTCCGCGCACAGTTCCCGGATGAGGGCGATCGACTTCTCGTCGCTTTCCCCCGGCGCGAGCGAGGTCGCGGCGATCCCGCCGAACGCGCGCTGCCAGACGTCCTCGTGCAGTTCGAGGATGAACGTGCTCGCGGTGTCGCTGTAGGGATAGCCGTGGATCTGCATGATCCCGTGCGGGGTTTCCAGCACGTGGAACTTGAAGGCGTCGAAGACCAGATCCGTGCCGAGCCAGATGTACTTGCAGCGGCGGGTCTGGATGTCCGGCCGGAAGCTCTCGGCGAGAGCGGTACGGGTCGGCGAGTTGACGCCGTCCGCCGCGACGACGAGGTCGTATTCCGCGCTCGCCTCGGCCGCGCTCGGCGCCTGTGTGCGGAACCGCACGTCCACGCCGAGTTCGGCGCAGCGCTCCTGGAGGATGCCGAGCAGTCGTTTGCGGCTCATCGCGGCGAACCCGTGCCCGCCGGAGGTGTGCACGGTGCCGCGGAAATGGACGTCGATGTCGTCCCAGCGCGCGAACTCGCGCCGCATGGCGGCGTGGATGGCCGGGTCGGCGTGCTCGATGCCACCAAGGGTCTCGTCGGAGAACACCACCCCGAACCCGAAGGTGTCGTCGGGCGCGTTGCGCTCCCAGGCGGTGATCTCGTGATCGGGATGGAGCTGTTTCGCCAGCGTGGCGAAGTAGAGCCCCGCCGGGCCGCCGCCTAACACCGCGATACGCACGCCGTTCAGGGTATGTCGCGGTATGTACGACCGTCAACGATACGGGATATGCTCACCGGTATGGAGCGCATCAATCCGCCCGAGCTCGGCCGTCCTTCCGGCTTCTCGCACGCAGTCGCGGCGAGCGGGCGGTTCGTCTTCCTCGCCGGTCAGACGGCGTTGGACGAGGAGAACCGCATCGTCGGCGACGGCGTGGTCGAGCAGTTCGAACGCGCACTGTTCAACCTGCTGACGGCGTTGCGCGCGGCGGGCGGGCAGCCGTCGGACCTGTGCAGCGTGACCATCTACATCGTCGACATGAACGACTACCGCGCCCACGCGCGCGAGATCGGCGCGGTGTGGAAACGGCTGGCCGGGAGCGAATACCCGGCGATGGCGGGGATCGGCGTCAGCCGGCTTTGGGACGCCGAGGCGCTGGTCGAGGTGCAAGGCTTCGCGGTGGTCGCGTAAGTGAGAGATTCGGCCCGCGTCGCGGTCTGATGTCCCCGAGCACATGAGGGTGTCGTGTTCGCGGGTTTAAAGCGGTGGTTCGGGTCGGCGGTTTCGCGTACCCGGATGGACGACACGCGGTGAGCCGTCCCTTCCGGATAGCCGGGCCGCCACGACCGGCCCGGCTCGTTCATCTCACGTCGGGCAGCGTGTGCGAGACGTGCGCGGCCGCGGCCTCGCCCAGCCGCGAATGCAGCGTGAAGAAGAGGTCCGCCGCCCGGATCCCGGCCCAGCCGGACGGCAGAAGTTCGGCCGGGAGGCCAGGGTCTAGGTAGGGCAGCCGCCGCCAGTCGGTCAGCACCCGGACGTAGTCGGCGAACGCTTCGGCCTCGTCCGTGGTCTTGCGCCGCTGCCACCGGCGCAGCGCGGGCGTGTGCTCGTCGAGGAAGGCGGTGTACAGCGCCTCGAGCTGGTCGAGGTCCCACCACTCACGGATCTTCTCCCGCACGTCACCGAACGCGAGATGCTCGGCGTGGAAGAGATCGGCGTAACCCTCCAGTTCGAGCCGTCGAAGCATGTCTGAGGTCGCGTCGCGCAGGTGCGCCGGCGCGATCCAGACGCCGGACGACGCGGTCCCGAAGCCGAGCCGGGCGAGCTGTGTGCGAAGAACGTGCCTTTTGTGCCGTTCGGCCTCCGGGACGGAGAACACCGCGAGCAGCCAGCCGTCACCGGGGGTGGCGCGTTCGCGGCGGAAGATCCGTTCGTCGCCTTCGCGCAGGATCGCCAGCGCGGTCTCGGAAAGTTCGTACCCGGCCGCACCGTTCCGGCGGACCGCGGAAAGGATCCCGCGCCGCTTCAACCGGGAGATCGACGACCGGACGGCGGGTTCCTCGACGTCCACGCCGGCCAGCAGGTCGATCAGGGACCGGACCGAAAGCCAGCCGCCTTCGCCGCGCGAGTACAGGCCGTACACGGTCACGATGAGCTGGCGCGGTTGCGCCGTTCGCCCCGCGCCGTCGACTTCGGTTGCCTCCGACACGGCCGTCACCCGGTCACCATAACAACGAGCCACCCGCTTCCGCGCCGTCGGCGTTTCGGCCGTGACCGAAGTGTTCCGCACTTAACGTCACGGTATGGAGAATCCCCTGACCGAAGCCCCTGTCCCGCCGGTGCCCTGCGACGTCGAGCCGGGAGGCGTCCGGTGGCTGCGGGCGAACGTCGCCCGGTTCAGCCGTCCGGAAGACCACCCGCGGCGGCGCGCGCTCGTGCTCGCGGATTTGGCGACGATGGGGTCCGTGCGGGCCAAGGCCTTCGCGTTCACCCAGGAACTACGGCACGAAACGGTCGACCGGATCGTGTGGACGGTCCCGGTCGCCGTGCTGGCGGCCGAACTCGGCCTGCCGGACGTTTCCCGCGACATCGCAACGGTTTCAGCCTGCTACCACCCGCATACTGAACCCGGGGCCCACGCCGACGAGGCCATGGCGCGGCTGATCGAGGTCTGCGGCGGCGACGCCGACGAGCGGACGGCCGCGCGGATCGGGTTGCTGGTGCAGGCCTGCGACGCCACGGCCAAGTTGCTCACCAAGGCGTTGGCCGCGCACCGGCCCGGCGAGGACGCCGCGAGCCTGCTCGATCGGGTCCTGCGGGAGGATCCGCCGGTCCGGATCACCCGACGGTGGGTCGGCGGCGAGGTCGTCGAGGTGGATATCTCGGATCGGCCGTTCGGAGCAGGGCCGAAGCGGTGCCCGGGACAGGCACTGGCGCTCGCGGTGGCCACGGGAATTCTCGACGTCCTCTTGTGCTAATACTTACCCCGGTCATCTGGAACTGGGGAGTTTTCCATGCTGTATTTCAATGGTCTATTCGGCGTTCTGACGCTCGGCCTGTGGATTTTCTGCATCGTCGACGTGATCACCACCGACGAGGGTTCGTGCCGCAACATGCCCAAGGGGATGTGGCTCCTGCTGGTGCTGCTGGTCCCGCTGATCGGCTCGATCGTCTGGCTGGTCGCCGGTCGTCCGCAGCATGCCGTCCGCGCGCCGCGCGGCCGCTACGAACGCGAGTCCCCGGCGTTCCCGGAATACGACCGGCCTGGCCGCTTCGCGGCGACGAGCCCTGAGGACGACGAAGAGTTCTTGCGCAAGTGTCGTGAGCGTGCGGAAGCGCAGCGCCGCAAGGCCCGCGAGAGCGGCTCTGAGTAGCCTCGGTGGAGGGAACGACACTGGAGGAAAGAATGTCCGACACGCTCGACTGGAACAAGAACATCATCAAGGAGTTCCGCGAGAACGAGGGGAAGGTGGGCGGCCCGTTCGAGGGCGGCTCCCTGCTGCTGCTCACCACCATCGGCGCGAAGAGCGGCGAGCCGCGGACGTCGCCGCTCGCGTACGCGGAGGAAGACGGCAAGTACATCGTCGCCGCGTCGTACGCCGGAGCCGACAAGAATCCGGCCTGGTACCACAACATCGTGGCGAACCCGAAGGTCACCATCGAGGTCGGCACGGAGAAGTTCGAGGCGACCGCGACAGTCGTACTCGAAGACCGCGCCGAGCGCGACAGGCTCTACGCCAAGATGATCAGCCTCATGCCGGGCTTCGCCGACTACCAGGAGAAGACCGACCGGGTCATCCCGATCGTCACGCTCTCCCGCTGACCCGTCGCATCTAGTCCTCTGAATGCGGTAGTTGCCGACGCCGACTACCGCATTCAGAGGACGAAACGCAGGGGGTCAGCGCGCGGCGCTGGGTGCTTCGACGGCGGCGCTGGGGGCCTTGAGTTCGGCCTCGGCCGCACGCAGGGCCTTGCGCTCCTGGCGGCGCGCGATCAGCTTCTTGCCGGTGGTGATCATCGGCTGCTCGACCCAGCGGTGGATCAGGTCCGCGATCCCCAGCCCGACCGCGAACACGGTCAGCGCGCTGATCATCCGGTGCTCGCCCAGCGGCGGGATCGCCGCGACCACGGCGAAGTGCACCGGACCCTGCAGCAGGTAGAGCGAGTACGACCGTTCACCGACGAAGCGCATCGGCTTGGTCGCCAGCAGCCAGCGCAGCGGCCCCGGCGAGACCAGCACGACCAGCAACATCGCCGAGAGCAGGCCGTAGGCGATCAGCAGGCCCAGGTTGCTGTCGGTCTTCCACCACAGGCTTTCCATGTTGACGTGCAGGACGGCGAACGCGCCGAACACGGGGATCGCCGCGAGCGGGTGGGTCAGCGGTTTGACCACCGCGTAGGACCGGCGGTAGTGCATCGCGATCGCCAGCACGCAGCCGATCAGCAGGATCGCGTAGTGCACGGTCGACCGGTAGATCGGCACCTGCGGGCCGTTGAGCACCCAGCCGCTGGTGACGCCGACCAGGCCGGCCATCAGCGCGAAAGCGGCGATCGCCAGCGCCAGCTTGCGCCAGGCCGCGGCCAGCCCGACGGCGCCCGCGACCACCAGCAGGAACGGCCAGACCAGGTAGAACTTCTCCTCGATGCCCAGCGTCCACGAGCCGCTGAAGAAGTTGTCCGCGCCGTTCGGCTTGCTGCCGGGCAGGAACTCGTTGAAGAACGTCAAGTAGTACTTCAGCGCGTGCGGGAACTCGCGGACGAAGAACTCGCCGCGCAGCCACACGAACACGATGATCCCGCCGAGGATCACCAGGTACGGCGGCAGGATCCGGAACACCCGGCGCAGGTAGAACGCCGAAAGCGAGATCCGTCCCGTCCGGTCCTGTTCACGCAGCAGCAGCGTCGTGATCAGGAACCCGGACAGCACGAAGAAGATGTAGACACCCACCCAGCCGGACAGCCAGCTCCACTTCGGACCCGCGAAGTGGAAGAGGATCACGATGGTGGCCGCGATGGCGCGCAGCCCGTCGAGCGCGGGGAAGCGACGCATGGCGAGGAACTCGTCATGGCCCAATGTGCGCACAGTGCCCCCTAATGGCGGTGTCGGCCCGGAAGTATACGGGGGCCGACCACTGTGCCTTCGCCCCGGATGGGGGCCTCCTACCTGCGGATTTCGGAGATCACCCAGCGTCACGCGCAGGCTTGACGTTATGCGTCAGCCGGAACCTGTTCGCCGGGTCGACGGCCGCCTTGACTTCGGCGAGGCGCCGCAGATCCGCTGGGGAGTACACCTTGGACGCTTCGTCGCCCGCGTCGCTCTCGCCGTAGACGAAGGTCAGCAGTTTGCCGGTCGACCAGGGCTTCAGCGCGTCGAACAGCTTCCCGTGCGCGGCCTTGATCTCGGGCAGCGCCGCGTCATCCACTACGGACAGTGCGCGCACGGTGAAGGCGGCTTCACGGTCCCAGCCGACGCCAGGGTGCTCGGGCGCGTCGGACAGCGCGCCGCCGAGCAGGTCCAGCAGGATGACGGTCGGCACCGGGGCGCCGGGGCCGGCGTGTTCGAGGATCGCGTCGAGCATCGTGTCGTTCAGTTCGGGCACGGTGACGTTGTCGGCGCGGTAGCCGTGCGGGAACGGCGGCTCGTTCGCGATCGAGCCGGATTCGGTGAACGGGATCTCGGCGAGCGTGTCACCCAGCACCGGGGCGACGGCGCGCAGCGGCGCGACGAGGCGTTCGCCCTCGGCGGCGTCGCCGAGGTAGGCGATCCGGATCTGGGCGACGTGCTTACCGCGCAGCGGCTCGGGCACCATCGGCAGATCCGGCATCGGGACCATGCCCAGCGACGACGTCATCTCGCGGGGCATCCCGGCCGCCCAGTCGCGCCAGGCGCGGAGCACCGTCGCCAGCGATTCGGTGCCGAACTGCAGGCTGCCGCCATACAGATGGGTGACGGGGACGAGCCGGAATTCGAGCGCGGTGACGATCCCGAAGTTGTCGCGGCCGCCACGCAGGGCCCAGAACAGGTCCTGCTCGGTGTCCGGGGTGGCGCGCCGGAGTTCGCCGTCGGCGGTCACGACCTCGATGGCGGTGACGTGGTCGGCGGCGAGGCCGTACTTCCGCCCGAGCAGGCTGAACCCGCCGCCGAGGGTGTAGCCGACGACACCGACGCCGGGGAACGAACCGCTCAGCGGCGCGAGCCCGTGCTCGGCGGCCGCCTCGATGACCGCTTTCCAGCGGACGCCGGCGTCGACCCTGGCGATCTCGCCGTCGACGCGGATGCCGGTCATGCGCCGCGTGGTGATCAGCACGCCGCCTTCGAAGGGGACGCCCACACCGTGCCCGGTCGAGTGGACCGCGACCGGCAGGTCGTGCTCGGCGGCGTATCGGACCGCCTCGACGACGTCGGCGGCCGAAGCGGCGGCCACGATCACATCGGGGCGCCGGGATACCGCGGTCTGGAAGCCGGTGAGTTCGTCGTCGTAGCCGGAGTCGCCGGGGCGGAGCATCGTGGTCATGGGACCAGCCTGGTCTCGATCCGACCAGAAGTCCAAGATCTAGTTCGTCTGGCAACTAGAATCGCCGGTTATGGAACTGCGTCAGCTCGAATACTTCGTCGCGGTGGCCGAGGAAGCCAACTTCACCCGCGCCGCCGAGCGGCTGCACGTCGCCCAGCCCGGGGTCAGCGCCCAGATCCGCCGCCTCGAACGCGAACTCGGGCAACCGTTGCTCGACCGGTCGGCCCGCGCGGTGCGGCTGACCGAGGTCGGCGCGGCCGCGCTGCCGCGCGCGCGGGCCGCGCTCGCCGCCGTCGCCGGGGTGCGGCAGGCGGTCGACGAACTCACCGGACTGGTCCGCGGCCAGGTCTCGATGGGCATGGTGTCCTCGCGCGGGCCGGTCAATCTGCCGGATCTGCTTGCGCGGTTCCACGAACGCCATCCCGCGGTGGACATCACGCTCGCCGAGGCGACTTCCGACATCCTGCTCGCGGGCGTCGCCGACGGCCGGTTCGACGTCGCGCTGATCGGGCTCTCCGGTGAACCGCCGCCGGGGATCGGCTTCGAGGTCGTCCTCGACGAACCGCTCGTCGCCATTTCCGGGCCGGACGATGCGCTCACTTCGCGAGCCACGATCACGCTGTCGGAATTGGAGAGCCGGTCACTGGTGAGCCTGCCGAAGGGCACCGGAATGCGCGCGATCGTCGACGCGGCGTTCCTCGCCGACAGCGCGCAGCCGAGGGTGACGCTGGAGGCGGGCGACCCGAACGTCGTCGCCGAACTGGTCGGTCGCGGGCTCGGTGTCGCCGTGGTGCCGATGTCGCTGGCCACCTACTACGAGAACCTGCACGCCATGGAGATCACCCGGCCTGCCGGGCTGCGGGCGAAACTGGCGCTGGCCTGGCGGACGGAGGGGCCGGTCAGCCCCGCCGCCCGCGTGTTCATCAGTCAGGCACGGGCGCTGCTCGCCTTGTGAGCTTCCACAGTGTGGTCACTTCCTTCGCTCGCGCGGCGTGCAGCGGATCGGTCGGATCGGTGGCGCGCGGATGCTTCGGCCGGGTGGCCTCTCGTCCGCGGACTTCGAGCCCGGAGCGCCGGAACGCCGCGAGCAGCTGGTCACGCGTGCGCAGGCCCAGCAGTTCGGCGAGGTCGGACAGGATCAGCCAGGCCTCCCCGCCGGGGGTGAGATGCCGGGGCAGCCGGTCCAGGAAGGCGTGGAGCATCCGGCTACCCGGGTCGTAGACGGCCCGTTCGAGCGGGGTGTGCGCGCGAGCCGGCAGCCAAGGTGGGTTGCAGACGATCAGCGGCGCGCGTCCTGGCGGGAACAAATCCGTTTCGAGGGTTTCGATTCCCTCGAAACCGAGGCGCTCGAAATTCTCGCGTGCGCAGGCGAGCGCGCGGGGTTCGGTGTCCGTCGCCACCACTCGTTTCACCCCGCGATGGGCGAGAACCGCGGCGAGCACGCCCGTTCCGGTGCCGATGTCGAAGGCCAGTTCCGTCGCGGGTAACGGGGTTTTCGCCACCAGATCGACGTACTCGCCGCGGATGGGGGAGAAGACGCCGTGATGCGGATGGATCTTCGCGTCGAGCGCCGGGATTTCGACGCCCTTGACCCGCCACTCGTGCGCGCCGACCACGCCGAGCAGTTCGGGCAAGGACACCAGCGACGCGGTTTCCGAAGGCCCGTAGACCTCGGTGCAGGCCGCACGGACATCCGGACCGCGACGCAGCGGCAGGACGTGTCCCGGTTCCAGCGGAACCAGCAGCCTGCCGAGGATCCGCGCTCGGCGTGCTTGGTGATTTCGCTTGTCCTGAAACGTTTTTCCGGTCGTCGCCGGACAGCGGCGGCCCATCGCGGCGAGCAGGTTCCGCGCGTTCGGGAAATCGCCGTGCCAGGTGAGACCGGTGCCTGACACGGCGAGCCGATACGCCTCGTCGGCGGTGAGTTCGTCGCCGACTTCGACGACGTGGCGTGGTGGATTCGTACCGGTGGTGGTCAGCCAGCGCCGACCACCACCGTCCATTATGGACAGGGAGTTCATGAGGTTCCGTTCCTGTTTCCGCCCACGGCGAAGAGACCCGCGAGCGTTGTTCCGTCGGGCGTTTCAGGAACGGCGGCTAGTGAACGGCCGCGGCATGAACCGGTGTCGACACGAATCCGATGCTACCGGAAGGCGGCGGCGTGGTCGGCCGCCCAGACCTCGAAGTCCAGCGCCGGCCTGCCGGTGACGTCCTCGACGGTCGAGGTGACCTCACCGGGCTCTTTCACCAGTGCGCGGAACCCGGCCAGCATCGTGTCGACGACGAAGTCCGGCATGTTCGCGAGCATGGCCGCCCTGGCCTCGTCCAGGGGAATCTCCTCCCAGTGAGCCGGACGCCCGGCGGCCTCGCCGATGAGCCGCACCTGGTCGATGTGGGTGAGCGGCCGTGTGCCCGTGAGGACGTACTTCGCTCCCGCATGCCCGTCGCCGGTCAGGGCCTCGACGGCCACCGCGGCGATGTCGCGTTCGTGGATCAGCGACATCGCCGCTTCGCCGTATGCCCCGCGGACGACGCCGTCCGAACGGATCGACGGCGCCCAGGCGAGGGTATTGGTCGCGAACCCTTGCGGTCGCAGGAACGTCCAGTCCACGCCGGTGTTTTCGATCGCCTCCTCGACGACCCGGTGCCAGGCACCGATCGGATTGTTCTGTTCCGCCGAGGAATCGTCGACGGCGCCGGAGGAAAGGAACACCACGCGTTTCACCCGTTCGCCCAGCAGCGACACCGTGGGCAGGAGCGCTTCAGCCGAGCCGGAGAGCATCAGGAACACCGTGTCGACGCCGTCGAGCGCCGGTGCGATCGTTTCGGGTTTCGCCAGGTCACCGCGGACGCCGTCGCCCGATGGGTTCCTGCTCAACGCCCGGACCGGAATGGCCCTCGCCCGCAATTGGCCGACTATCTGCGCGCCGACGTTCCCCGTCGCACCGGTCACCAGGATCGGCTTCATGCCGCCACCGCCGACACGACCGGGCGGTACCGCTTGACCGTCGAGCTCTTCATACCCGGGTGCTGACGAACCGCCTTCCAGGCGTCGGTCGTACCGATGCCGCCGCTGTCGCCCGGCGCCTCCAGCGCGGCGATATGGGCTGCCTCGCTGACCCATTCGGCGTAGTTCAGCATCCGGCGGCCGTCGGTGCTGAGGTGGAAGAAGCCCGAAACGCCGCCGGATGCCGGGGTGGGTTCCGAGTCCAGCGCCGCGAAGACGAGGTCGACCCATTCGCGCTGCTGCCGCTCGTCGGCACGGTCGAACTCGACCGAGACGACCACGAGCACCCCGGGCTCGCCCTCGCCGCGTCCGCCGCGGTAAAGGCGGTACACCGGCGCGCCGTGCAAGTCCTTGATGGCGTCTTCGCTGGTCCACTGCTCGTAGGTGAAGGCACCGTCGTGGCCGACTCCCTCGTACGCGGTGACGGAGACGAGGCCTTCGGCTCCGTTCGCTCGCGCCTCGAACGCCGCCTGCGCCGCGTCGGCGTCCGGGTGTTCCCGTGCCACCGCGACCAGCCCGTCCGCCGGTGTCGGCCAATCTCCCTTGTGGATGGTCATTTTCGCGATCCCCTGTGCTGTCATGCCTCCAGCTTGGAACTTAAACAAGGGTTTAAGTCAAGCTAGGATGGCGGACATGTCCGAACTGCCGTCCGAACTCACCATCGGGGAGCTGTCCCGGCGCAGTGGGGTCGCCACCTCCGCCTTGCGGTTCTACGAGCGCCAGGGCCTCATCAGCAGCAGGCGTACCAGCGGAAACCAGCGCCGGTACCCGCGGGCGACGCTGCGGTTGGTCGCGTTCATCCGCGCGTCGCACACCCTCGGCATCCCCTTGGAGGTGATCGGCTCCGTGCTCTCCTTCCTGCCGGAGGGTGCCGCGCCGGACCACGCGTTCTGGCGGCGTGCCTCCGAATGCTGGAGCGCCGAACTCAACAAACGCATCGAGCAGCTGGAGTGCATGCGCGACCGGTTCACCGAATGCATCGGCTGTGGCTGCCTGTCCTTCGATCAGTGCGTGCTGGTCAATCCCGCCGACTTCCTCGCCGCGAAGGGACCAGGCCCGGCCCGGCTGATCAAGGACTGACCGCGGCCAGTTTCCGTTCCAGCAGACGGCGTTCGGCGCTGTTCTCCGCCTGCCGGATCGCCGCCTCGTACGCCAGCGCCGATTCCGCCTCGCGGCCGAGCCGGTGCAGCAGATCGGCGCGGATGGCGTGGTACAGATGGTATTTCTCCAGCCGCAGGCCATCGACGACGTCGAGTGCCGAGCCGGGACCGTCCACTTCGGCCACCGCGACGGCCCGGTTGAGCGCGACGATCGGGGTCGGGTTCATCGTCAGCAACAGGTCGTACAGCTGCACGATCTGCGACCAGTCGGTGCTTTCCGCGTCGGCGGCGTCGCTGTGGACGGCGTTGATCGCCGCCTGGATCTGGTACGGCCCCGGCTGATTCCGCCGCAGGCAGGCGCGGATCAGCGTCTGCCCCTCGTCGATCAGTTCCCGGTTCCATCGCGACCGATCCTGTTCGGCCAGGAGTACGACGTCGCCGTCCGTGCCGGTGCGGGCGGCGCGGCGGGACTCGGTGAGCAGCATCAGCGCCAGCAATCCGGTGATTTCGGGTTCGTCGGGCATCAGTTCGGCGAGCAGCCTGCCGAGCCGGATCGCTTCGGCGCACAGGTCCTCCCGCACCAGCCGGTCACCGGAACTGGCCGTGTACCCCTCGTTGAACACGAGGTACACCACGGCGAGCACCGAACGCAGCCGGTCCGGCAGGTCGGCGTCTTCCGGGACGCGGTAGGGGATCTTCGCGTCGCGGATCTTGCCCTTCGCCCGGACCAGCCGCTGCGCCATCGTCGTTTCGGGAATGAAGAAGGCGTGCGCGATCTCGCCGGTGGTCAGCCCGCCCAGCAGTTTCAACGTCAGCGCGACCTGCGCGGTGACGGCGAGCGCGGGATGGCAGCAGGTGAAGATCAGCCTCAAGCGATCATCGCGCACGGGACCCTCCTCCTCGGCTTCGTCACCCGCGTGGATGAGCGCGGCTTGCGCGTGTTTGTCGTCGCGCGCGGCTTCCCGGCGCAGCCGGTCGATGCCCTTGTTGCGGGCGGTCGTGATGATCCAGCCCGCCGGGCTCGGTGGCAGACCGGTGGACGGCCACCGGTCCACGGCCGCGGCGAAGGCGTCCTGGACCGCCTCTTCGGCGATGTCGATGCTGCCGAAGACGCGGACCAGGACCGCCACCGCGCGCCCGTACTCCTCGGTGAAGATCCGGGCGATGTCCTCGCTGGTCAGGGGACGCACGAAGGGTCTTCCTCGCCTTGGAACGGCCGGACCTCGATCGGCAGGTAGGTGATCTCGGCGATCCGGCGGCCCCATGCGAGTGCGGCGTCCAGATCCGGCGCCTCGACGATGGTGAACCCGCCGAGATGCTCCTTGCCCTCGACGTACGGGCCGTCCGTCATCACGATGTCGCCGCTCTCCTTGGCCTGGAGCACCGTCGCGGTGGTCGGCGGGTGCAGCCCGGCGGCGAACACCCAGGCACCCGCCGCCCGCATTTCTTCGTTAAGCGCCCGGAGCTTGCGGGCGATCGGTTCGAGGAACTCCGGCGGCGGGGTGGGGCCGTCGGGCTGGTACAGGCTGATGAGGTACTGGGTCATGGCGTCCTCCTTGTTCGGAGCGGCTTGTCACCCCCTATACGAAGGGCGTCCCGCCGATTCGACAGCGGCGGCGATATTTTCCCGGATTTTTCTTCGCCGACGTATTGTCGCAGGTCAAACTAGCTTGTAGTGCTATCTAGGTAGTACTGCTACATTGCTCGTCGTGGATCAGGACCGGCGAGGCCAGTGGTTGCGGGGAGTGCTGGCACCGTGCGTGCTGGCGCTGGTCGCCGAGCGCGAGTCCTACGGCTACGAGCTGGCCCAGTCGCTCGACGCCGCCGGGCTCGGCCCCATCCAGGGCGGCACGCTCTACCCGGTGCTGTTGCGGTTGCAGCGGTTCGGCCTGGTCACCGCGAGCTGGCGGGACGGGACGGCCGGGCCCGCGCGCAAGTACTACCGGATCACCGCGGCAGGCCGGGAAACGCTGCGGCACGCCACCGCCGACTGGCAGGAGTTCTCCGCCGGGGTGGCCTCGATCTTGCGGGAGGGAAGATGAACCACGACGCATGGCTCACCGCGCTGGCGCACGAACTACGCCGTCGCGGCGTCGGGGAGGACGCCGCGCGGCAGGTGGTCGCGGAGGCCGCGGTGCATCTACGGGAGAGCGGCGGGGATCCGATGCGGGTCTTCGGGCCGCCGCCCGCGTACGCCTCGGCTGTCGCCGAAAGCGTGGGGCGGCCACGGCGCCGTCCGGGCGAGGTGCTGCTGGAAGCGCGCGGCATCACGAAGAAGTACGGCCGCCAGACGGTGCTGAACGGGGTGGACCTCGTCGTGCGGTCGGGGGAGGTCGCCGCGGTGATCGGCGCGAACGGCTGCGGCAAGAGCACGTTCTTGAGCATCTGCGCCGGGCTGACCGGCGCGGACAAGGGCGAGGTCCGCGTCCGCGGTTCGCTCGGCTACTGCCCGCAGGACGGCGGCACGGCGGACTTCCTCGACGCGGGTGAGCATTTCGTCCTGATCGGGGCGGGCCGCGGGATGAGCCGTGAGGAGTCGGCCCGGATCGGTGGAGCCCGAGCCTCGGCGCTGGATTGGACGCCGGGGCGGGGAAAACAAGCGCGGCATCTGTCCGGCGGGACACGGCAGAAACTGAACCTGGTACTGGCCGGGCTCGGCGAACCGGACGTCCTCCTGCTCGACGAGCCCTACCAGGGTTTCGACAAAGGCACCTACCTCGACTTCTGGCACCAGGTCTGGCAATGGCGGGAGGCGGGCAAGGCCATCGTCGTGGTCACCCACCTGCTCAACCAGCTCGACCGGGTGGACACCGTGCTCGAACTCTCCCCGGCCCGGAAGGCGGTCGCGTGAAGAAGGTACTGACGGTCGCCGAAATGGCGCTGCGCGAACTTCTGCGCCGCCGGGCGGTCCTGCTGATCCTCCTGTTGCTGCCGCTGGTGTTCTACCTGAGCAGGCGCGGTGACCACCTCGGCCAGTCGATCCGGTTCGTCTGCCTCGGCCTCGGCTGGGCGCTGAGCACCGCCGCGCTGTTCGCCGGCAGCGCGAGCCGTGCCATGGAACCCCGGCTGCGGCTTTCGGGCTACGGCTCCCATCACCTGTACCTCGGCCGGTTGAGTGCACTGTGGACGGTCGGATTGGTCTTGTCCGCGCCGTACTTCGTGCTGATCCTCGTCGACCAGCACGACGTCCGGTACGGCTCGGTCGGCCTGATCATGGTGCTGACGGTCGCCGTGTCGGCGCCGTTCGGGCTCGCGCTCAGTTCGGTGCTGCCGCGCGAACTCGAAGGGACGCTGGTCCTGCTGGTGGTCGTCGGCCTGCAGATGATGGCCGATCCGTCGAGCCTGGTCGCACGGCTGCTGCCGTTCTGGTCGAGCCGGGAGATCGGGACCTACGCCATCGACCACACCGACTCCGGCTATCTGACCAGGGGGATCGCGCACGGGGTGATCTCGATGGCGGTACTGCTCGCGGCGGTCGCCGTCGCTTCGGGATTCCGGCTGCGGCGCCGCTCGCATCTCAAGTTCGTTTAACCGTTTTCTCCAGTAGCCGGGCGGTTTCCTGATGGAGCCGCTCGGCTTCTTCGTGGGTGGCGGTGTCGAGTTCGACGCGCTTGTCGCGGATGTAGGCGCTCAACGGTGCTTCGGGCCGGTTCTCGATGAGATCGAGCATCGGCCGGATGGCCTTTTCGGGTGGAGTGCCGAGGACCTTCGCGAGAACGCCGACCATCGCGCGCGACGTCCTGCCGAGCGCGCCCTGATGACTCGTGCGAACGAAGCCGGGGTTGTAGAGCACGTACCGCACGTGGTCGGACGCCAGCCGGAACGCGGACAACAGGCCGAGCCGACGGCTCTGGAGATTCGCGATCTTCCAGCTATGGTCCCGTTCCAGCTGGAGATCGGCCCAGTGGACGGCGTCTGCCGGTGCGCCGGGGACGGTGGTGTCGAGGATCAGCGGCCGCTCGGCGGCGCCGAGGGCTCCCTGGAGTTCCGACGCGAAGATGTGGCGACTCAGGTAGTAGAGCGCGAAGTTGTGCTCGAAGCCTTCGCTGGTCAGCTGTCGGTCTCGGTGCACGTACGCGGCACCGAGCACCAGCGTGTCGACGACGGGGAACCGTGCGGCGATCTCCTTGGTGACACGCAGGTTTTCCGCGACTTCGCGAAGGTCGGCCTTCAAGAAGTGCGCGTCGCCGTTCCTTGCCAGCTCACGGAATTTCGCTTCGCTGCGGCCCACCACGACGACGGTGTGGCCTGCACCGAGCCGGTCGGCCGCCAGTGCGCGGCCGAGGCCGTCGGTTCCCCCGGTGATCACGAACGTGGACATGGTCTCCTCCTGTTCCGGAACACTTGTTCCGGAATGCACTCTATCCGAAACATTCGTTCCGGAACAGCTAGGATCGCGACATGACCACTTCGCGACGTCAGCGCTGGGACGCGGCGCGGAACCGGGCGCAGGTACTGGACGCCGCGCGCGAGACCTTCGCCGAACGCGGTCTCGCGACCGACGTCCGGGAGATCGCGCGGCGGGCCGGCGTCGGCGTCGCCACCCTGTACCGGCACTTCCCGACCAAGGACGACCTGGTCGAAGCCGTGCTGGCGGAGGATGTCGCCGAATGGACGGCCGTTTCCGAGCGCGCGAAGGCCGCCGAGGACGCGTGGGAGGGGATCGGCCTGTTCGTCGAGCGGACGCTGGCGATGATGGCCCGTCACCGGGCCTTCCTCGACGGGCTCACCGTCACCGAAGGCGCGCTCGAAGCTTGCCGCGCACACCTCGCCGAGAGTCTCGACGACCTGGTCGAACGCGCGCTACGAGAGGGCCGCCTGCGGGCCGGGATCACCTCCGCCGACATCGGCCTGCAGATCCTCGCCCTCGGCCGGATCGTCGAACTGACCTCTTCGCAGGGCGATGACGTCTGGCGCAAGCACGCCGCTCTCGTACTCGGCGCGCTCGCGGCCTGAGGTCCTGGCTGGTACTGCCGGACCTAGGTTGAGCAGACCGTTCCTTCTCTCCGCCCTGAGCGGTTTCCTGGACTCAGAACGCGATAACGAGTCCACTTAGGAGAGACAGAGATGACGAACTCCCCGGCACGACACGCGAACAGGGTCGCCGTCGTCACCGGCGCGTCCAGCGGCATCGGCGAGGCGGCCGCACGACGGCTCGCCGCCTCCGGCGCGGCGGTCGCGCTCATCGCCCGCCGGGCGGACAGGCTGGAAACGCTCGCCAAGGAGATCGAACAGGACGGTGGTACCGCGCTCGTACTCGCGGCCGACGTCGCCGACGCCGACGCGATGCGGGCCGCGGCGGCCGAGGTCGAAGCGAAGCTGGGCCGTGCCGACCTGCTGTTCAACAACGCGGGCGTGATGCTGGCCGCGCCGATCGACGAACTCGCGACCGGCGACTGGCAGCGCATGATCGACGTCAACATGTCGGGCCTGATGAACGCGATCGGTGCCTTCGTCCCGCAGCTGGTCGCTTCGGCGGACGAAAAGGGCGTGGCCGACCTGGTGAACACCTCGTCCATCGGCGCGCAGGCCGTCTTCCCGTCCTTCGCCGTCTACGTGGCGTCGAAGGCGTTTGTCACGCACCTTTCGAAGAACCTTCGCGCGGATCTCGGCCCGAAGGGTGTGCGGGTCGCGGCCGTCGAGCCCGGTCTGGTCAAGACCGAGCTGCAAGGCCACGTCACCGACCCCGGCGCGCTCGAATGGCTGGACGGCGTGCGCGAGACGCTGACCTGGCTGGAGCCGGACGACATCGCGGAGACCGTGGCGTTCCTGACCTCGCTTCCGGCGCGGGTGAACCTCCAGCAGGTCACCGTGATGCCCACCGGTCAGGTCTGAGCCGAGGTTCCGGAGAAGAGGATCCGGGCGATCGCACGGGCGGCGGTGTCCGCATCCTCGAGATGCTCGGCACGCAGCGCGCCGGTGAGCCACAGGTTCGCGAAACCGTGCATCAGCGACCACGCGGCGACTCCCGCCATCCCGTCGTCGCTGACCGACGACGCTCCGCTGGTCAGCAGGTGACCCGCGCGGTCGCGGGCGGCGACCAGCGCCGCGTCGTCCTCGCGGTGGAGTTCGGGACGGAACATCACCTCGAAATGCGCGCGATGCTCGATCGCGAACCGCACGTAGGCCACCCCGACCTCCACGAAGTCACGCGTGCGCTCCTCGGCGGCGGCGAGGGCGTCCGCGAGCAGTCCGAACCCCTCGGCGGCCAGTGCGGTGAGCACCCCGGCCTTGTCGCCGAAGTGGTGTACCGGTCCGGCGTGGGAAACACCCGCGCGCCGGGCCAGGTCGCGGAGGCTGATCCCCGCCGGGCCGTGTTCGGTGATGGCCGCGATGGCGGCGTCGAGGACGGCCCGGCGAAGGTCGCCATGGTGGTACGGACTCATGCCGATGAATCTAGTCATTGACAAGATGAGCCGCAACAGCGCATCTTGTCAGTGGAAAGTTTCTCCGTCCGGAAGGCATCGGTCATGGATCCCGGTCTCGTACCCGTCCTCATGTTGGTCGTCGTCACGGCGACGTTGTTCCTGCTCGGGGCGGCGGGCGTGCGGCGTCTGCGGCCCTGGCCGGTGGCCGTGCGCGGCGGCGTCGCGGCACTGTTCGTCACGACCGGCCTCGCGCATTTCATCGGTATGCGTGAGGAGCTCGTCGCGATGGTGCCGCCGGCGTTGCCCGCGCCCGGGTTGCTGGTCACGATCACCGGTGTCCTCGAACTGGCGGGCGCCGCGGGAGTGCTGTGGTCGTGCACGGCGCCGTGGGCGGCAGGCGGGCTGACCGTCCTGCTGCTGGGGATGTTCCCGGCGAACGTGTACAAAGCCCTGAACGGGCCGGTGACTTCGACGATGGACGAACTGGTGCCGCGGAGCCTGATGCAAGTGGTCTTCCTGGCCGCGACGGTCTCCCTGGTGGTGCATTACGCGCGTACGCCGACCAGTCCCTTTTCCCAAAGGAGACCTTAAGTCTTTCCCAAGTACGGGCCCGGCGGTGGAGTACGGCCCTACCATCTGGGAATGAAGATCTCATTGTGGATCGGATTCTGTGGGCTGTGCATCCTCGCCGGGCACATGCTTCTCGGTGCGGTCGGTCTCGTACTGCTGATGAGCTGTCTCCCGGCGGGGCACGATCACGAATCCGGTGACAGAACAGGGAAAGCGCCCGTACGGCTGGTCTGAAGGCCGCACGGGAGGTTTCACCCCATGGTGCTCGCGAAAGCGAGCGCGCCCAGTGCCGGAATGGCCAGGGCCGTCAACAACACCGTCTTCCGATCCGGTTTGGGACTTTCCAGTAATGTTCGGATACCGGCCGGAACCAACGCGACGCAAAGCCCGGCGGTACCGATGATCGACACGATTTCGGTTCCCTTCAACACGCCCAGTGGCAGAAGTCCCATCGTGGCCAGCGCTATCGACCGCGCGATGCCGAGCACCTTCGCGCGATAAGCGGCGAAGGCGAGCAGATACCAGCCGAACATGATGGTGAACGAAAGAAAACTGAACAGGTGCAGGTCCTGATACGACTCGCTGACCACGCTCTCGGCGAAGCCGGCGCCGCGTCGTTCGGCGAGGCCCAGCGCGGCCTGGTCGATCCCGGCATGGAAGGTCCGCTCGAAGAGTCCAATGAGGACAAAGATGCCCGCCCAGGTGGCCAGCGCCGGCCGGGTCCGTCCGATCTTCGTGGCGAGCGCGACGATCGCGGGCCACAGTAGGACGGTGCCCGCCAGGAAACAGGTGTAGGCAGCGGTCATCAGTGCGGGATGTTCGCTCATCGCCCTGAGCTGGCTGGGGAAGAAGAAGTCGAATCGCGAGCGCAGCAGCGTTCCGGTGAGCAGCAGGATCGGGCCCAGCACCATCGAGACCGCGGCGGCGCGGCGGCCGGGGAAGACGTAATCGGTTGGCATACCGGTAAGTCTGTCGATCCGGGCGCCCGCGCGGATCGGCCCGCGGTCGGACTCCGGCGGCTCAGACCGTGGGTGGACTGGTCGTTGGAGCCTGCGCGAGCTGTCGTCGTTTTTCGGCGATGAAGGGTTTCGTCCGCCGGTCGGGAGCCGGAGCGACTTTGACTGTCAGCGCTACACATCGGCTGTACCCGGTCGCGATCGCCGTTTCCCGGCAACGGCGCTCAGAACGGTGGCGGTTCGCCGGCCAGAGGGCCTTCGGTGCGGGGTTCGTGCAGGGGCGGTGGTGTGCTGTCGGAGCTGTGTCCGGTGGGGGTGGTGACGGTCAGGGTGCCGTCAGGGGCGAGGCGATAGGTCCAGCCGGGTTCGTCTTTGAGGCGGTGGTCGCGGCGGCAGAGGTCGATCAACTCGTCGGCGTTGGTGTGGCCGCCGAACTGCCACGGCACCACATGGTCCAGATCGCAGGCCTGCGCCGGACGCCCGCAGCCGGGTCTTCGACACTCACGATCCCGCACCCGCACAAACTCGCCCAGCCCCGCCGACGGCCGATACCGATCCCGCCCCAGATCCAGCACCTGCCCCGACAACGGATCCGTGACGATCCGGCGCAACACCGTGTCCGGCCCGGTCGCGATGTGCCGGGCCAACCCCGCCGGAATATGGCCATGCCCAGCCAGCTCCGCCGGATCGTTGTTCAGCCCGAGATAGGTGAACAGATCCATGTACAGGAACACCTCGGTACGTTCACTGGTACCGCCCTGCCCGCCGAGCAGCAGATCGAGCGCGATATCCGCACGCAACTGATCCAGCGTCCGGGTCTCCCCATCCTTCCGCAAGGCGCGGGCTTCACGATCGATCCGCCGGTAAGCAGCGGTGACCTTCTCGGCGGGACCGTCCTCGACCTCGATCGACGCCACCCCGGTCTCGCCCTGCCGCAACCTGAGACGACGCCCCTCCCGGTTATGCTTCGCACGCTTATCCGCACCATCACGATCCACCATGTTCGCCGCGTGATTCGCCGCCTTCCGGATCTGATCGGCATTCCTGCCCGGCGACCGATCCTCCAGCACCGCATCCACAGCACGCGCGTTCTCATCCGACAACCACGCCGTGGCAGCGACGACCTTCATCGCACCGAAACCAGACAGCTTCCCCCGATCCATCAACGCCAGCGTGCAAGGCAGACGCGTGGTCAACGCGGCCGCGGCGGAGACCATCGCACCCGCGTGATTGTCCATAAAAGACAACTCGACCGCGACTTCCTGCACCACACTCCCCGCACCCCCACGATGCCGGCTCAGCTGAGCCAACGCCCGAAACCGCACCGCCTCCAACCGCGCGATCCCTGCCGACGCAGCCTTCGCCACAGCCACGGAATCCTTATCTCCCAACGAAACTACCGAAGCATTGACCAACTCCAAAAGGTCAGGATCAACAATGTCCTCGAGAAGCGCCACAGGCGCCGCCTTGTAGGTATCCACCCGACGAACATACGATCGACCACCGACAGTTTCCGATCACACGCCCACCGTAAGACGTTGCCGATTTCCGACAACGGGGAATGCCTCACGACCCGCCACGTGTCAGGACAGCCGCTCAGCCTAATGCCCGGCAGGCTGGAGGTCGTGCCCGTTCCAGGTGAACCGGGCCGTGGTCACCGCGTCGTCACCGTCGCCCCCGGTGATCAGCTGATGGATCCCGACGCCGCTGAGTTCGGCGTAGGTGCACCATTCGTGGTCCGACGTCAGCATCAGGTCCAGGTCGAGCGCGGACAGCAACCCGAACACCTGCCCCCGGTTGGTGGTGTCGACGCCGACGAACACCTCGTCGAGCAGGATCACCCTCGGTGCCTCCGGCACGGCCTGATAGTGCGCGGCGACGGCGGCGAACAGCGGCAGGTGCAACGCGATCGCCTTCTCCCCACCGGAAAGCGCGCCGTGCAGTTTCTTGGTCAGCAGCTGCCAGCCCGCTCCGTTGGCACGGTCCACCTTGACCACGAACCGGTGCCAGGAGGTGTAGTCGAAGACCTGCGCGAGCTGCTGCTCCCAGCTGGTCGCGGTGTCGTCGGCCTTCGCCTGTTCGACGCGTTCACGGAAGAACTTGTGCAGTGATTCGCGGTCCTCCGTGGTCAGCTGGTCCGGGTCCTTCAGCAGGAGATCCCGCGCGGTCTTGGTGCCCGGCGGCAGGTCGGGTGAGACCTGCCAGACCAGCCGGACGGCGACCCGCGACGCGGTCCGCACCCGTTCCAGACGCGCGTTCATCCCGTCGACGAGGTCGTTGGCCTGCCGGATGCGGGCCGCGAGATGACGGCGGGTGTCACCGGTCAGCGTCTTGTCGAACAGGTCGCTTTCGCGGTCGGTGATCTCGTGCCTGCTCTGTTCCGCCTCCGCGTAAAGGATCTTCAGCAGTTCGGCCGCGCCGACCCGCAGCCCGTCGACGACGGCGGTGAAGATCTGGACGTCTTCGTCGGTCTCCAGATCGAGTTCCGCGCGCGAACTGAGCGTGTTCCGGCAGGTGTGCACGGCTTCGGAAAGCCGGTGCAGTGCCTCGCCGAGGTTGCTCGGGGCGTGCGGCACGGACGGCCACGCCGCGGCGACCAGCCGGGCGGTGTCGAGCGCGGACCGCACTCCTTCGGACGCGGACAGGGTGGCCTGGAACTTCGGCAGGTCCTCGATCCCGCCGTCCGCCGGGAAGACCCCGGTGGCGAGCTTCCGGAACCGGTGCGCGGCCGCGTCCTGCTTGGCCGCGGCGTCTTCGCGGGCGTTCGCGTCGGTCGTGCGCTGGACACCGAGCGCGCCCAGCCGCACCGCCAGATCCGTGGCCGTCCGGTTCGCGGTCCGCAGTTCGTCGCCGAGTTCGCGCAGTTTCGTGCGCAGGGCCTCGACTTCGGCGAGCACCTCGCGCTGCCCGGTGCCGACGGTGCCTTCGATCGCTTCGAGCATCGCGGCGAGTTTGGTGCGCTCGGCCTCCGCCTCGGTGGCCTCCTCCTCGCGCCGGGCCGCGTTCGCTTCCGAGCGCGCCGCCTGCTCGGCGAAGGTCTCGGCCCGCTGGGTCGCCGTGAGCAGGACGCCGTGCTCGTACAACCAGTTCTCACCCTGGTCGGAGTAGGTCCGCAGTGCCGTGGCGAGCGCGGTCAGCGGTGCGCGTTCGGTCGGCAGCCCGCTTTCCGAAGCCTGTGCGGTCAGCTCGTGCAGGGCGGTCTTGGCCTCGATCTCCAATGCGGAGACGGTCGTCTCGCGCTGCCGGACGGCGGTGTCCGCGGCGGTCAGGTCGGCCTCGGCCCTGGTCAATTCCCCAGTCGCGGCAAGAAGATCCTCGTGACTGGGGCGAGCGGCGCGTTCGATCTTGATCAGCTCGCGCCTGCCACGCAGGGCGGCCAACTCGCCTTCCAGTTCGGCGATCGTCTTCTCGCGGCCGGAAATCTCGTCCCGCAGTTCGGCGATCCGGAGTTCTCGCGCGTGCAGCCGAGCCGAGGAACCGATGTACGCGGCCCTCTTCTTCGTCCAGCTTCCGGCCAGGCTGCCCATCCGCCAGCTGCCGTCGGCGCCGATCGCGGCGGGCCCCGCGGGCAGCGTGTCGTCGAAAGCGATCACTTCCAGTACCCGCCGGATCTTCGCCGGGGAGAGCTCCGCGTCGAGTTCCGGTACGAGGACGTCGGCGAGCGAACGCCCCGAAACCACCGGCAGCGTCCCGGTTTCCGCGAGTACGTCGTGTCCCTCGACGACACCGTGGGAGTTGATCCAGGCGTCCAGCAGACCGGCGCCTTCGAGCGCGGCTTCGATGCCGGCGTGGGCGTCTTCCCCTACCGACGCGGCGAAATCGACAAGTCGCCACAGCGGTGCGCCGCTCATCTCGGTCCGGTCCGCCGTCCGGGTGCGCGGCGACGCGGGGGTGAGGACGTCCTCCGTTTCGAGCATACCGGCCTCGACGAGGAGTTCGTCATGCTCGGCGCGCACGGCGGTCAGCGCGGTGCCCGTCGCCGCTTCCTGGCGGATGATGTCTTCGAGCACCGTCTCGGCGACCGCGCTGACCTTGTCCAGCAGCGCGGCTTCCGCTTCCGCCTCCCGCACGAGCGCTTCCACGTCGGGGAAGCGCAGCTCACGGCAGCCGATCGCCCACTCGGCGAGCCTGGTGCGCAGGTCGCTCAACGCGAGTTCGCGGGTGGCCGTCGTGAGATCCAGTTTGTCCTGCGCTGCCGAGAAATCCGACCTCGCCTGGTCCAGATCCGCCTCCGCCTGGTGACGGCGGCTGACGGCGCGTTCGTGTTTGTCCAGCGTCTTGGCGACGGCCTCGACCTGGTCGCGTTTGCCGCGGATCGCGGCCTGCAGCAACGGACGGAGCCGGGCCGGTTCGTCCAGTCCGGCGACGAGTTCGTCGTGCACTCCGGCCAGATTCGCGCGGGTCGCGGCGGCTCGGACCTCGGTCTCCTGCGCGCGGACGAGGTCGGCCTGCCGTTTCGCGACCTGCCGCGCCGCTCGCGACCGCTCCTCGTCGGCGTCCGCTTCGGCGCGGAGCCGGTCGGCGTCCGCACGGAGCGATTCTGCCTGTTCACGCGCGGAACGGGTCCGTTGCCGCAGCTTGTCGAGCTCTTGGCCCTTTTGGTACGACTCGGATTCGGTCAACCCCGAGATACGGGCCTCGGCTTCTTCGACGTCCTTTTCGAGCTGCGCCGCGCGTTTCTCGGCGGCTTCCTTCTTCGCGGCGACCTCGTCGTACTCCTCGGCCGACCGGCGGGCGGCCGCGGCGAGTTCGTCGAGTTCGGTGGTCGCGGCGATGAGGTTCGCGGCACCCGCGCGCAGGACACGCTGGGCGTAGGTCTTCTGCCGCGCGGCGAGCGCACGGGTCGCGTCGACCTCGGTCTCCAGCGAACCCAGCCGTTCGCGCTGCGCGTCGAGCCGTTCGAACCCCTCGGCGAGGTCCGCGATCTCCTGCTGCCCCAACGGCGGGAGCGCGCGGGACAGCAGGTTGGACAGCAGGCTCGGGTCGAGCCGCTGCGAGAGTTTGGGCATCCGCAACTGGAGGAGCGCGGTGATCAACGCGTCGTAGCGCTGCTCGCTCAAGCCGGGGAACAGTTTCGTGCGGATCTCGGTGCGGTATTCGGCCGCGCCGGCGTGCACCGTCCCGCGTTCGCCGAGATGCTCCTCCAGCGCGTTCTTGGTCAGCGGCTGACCCGCTTCGTTGACCAGCGGAAGACCGTCACCGACGCGCAGTCCGGTGGTGAAGAAGTCGGCGTGCACCGTGCTGGTGTGCGTGCTCGCCTGCAGCCGCGCGCCGCAGGTGAACCACTTGTCCTCGCCCATCCGGAATTCGAGCCAGACATACCCGACGCGTGTGGCGCCGGAAGCGCCTTCGCCCATCAGGTTCCAGTGCATGCTGCGCTCGCTGGTGCCGAAGGTCGACAGCCGGTTGGCGCGCAGGCTCGCGTCGAACAGGAACGGCAGCAGCAGCTCCAGCGCCTTCGACTTCCCGCTCCCGTTGGGGCCGCGCAACAGCAGGCGCCCGTCGTGGAACTCGAAGATCTCGTCGTAGTAGCGCCAGATGTTGAGGATGCCCGCGCGGGACGGGATCCACCTCGTCACGGTCACGTCGCCTCCTCGTTTCGGCCGGGATCCCGGTCGGTGTATCTCGCGGCGGCCGGGAGCGGCCGGACGAGTTCGCCTTCGACGCGGACCAGCCCGAAACCGGTCAGTACCGCGAGCGCGTCCACGGTCAGCCGTCGCACGCCGTCCTTGCCGCGGTAGGTCTTGGCCCAGCGCGGGAACCGTTTCAGCAGTTTCGCGGTGGCCTTCTGCAGATATTCGGTCGTTCTCGGCTCGTCGAGCGCGTCGAGCAGCAGGAGCGCGGCGACCTTGGCGTTGCTGCCGTCGTCCGGGAACTTCTCGTCGGTGGCCAGCCCGTCGACGTCGACGAGCAGCACCCCCTCGGCCCGCTCTTCCAGGACGAATCCACCCTGCTCCGCGGCACGCCGCAGCAACTGGCGTCCGGTCGGCGACGCGAGGTACGCGCGCTCCTCCGCGGTCAGTTCGGCGAAGTACAGCACGGGATCGTCGACGAGACGGCGGAAGACCGAATGCCGGAGCCACAGATTCCGCTGGACGTCGGACGCGTTCGGCGTGTCCTCGTGGCGCCCCGACGAGAGGCCGTAGCGCTGCTCGTACGACACCGCGTCCAGCAGTTCTTCGAACCGCAGCGCGACGTCGTCGGCGGGTACGGCGAGCTGCGACGGCCCGACCGGGGCCGCGAGCATCCGCAACAGCAACGTCGCGTCGACCCGGAACAGCACCTTCGCCGTCACTTCGTCCACAAAGGACTCCGGATCGCCGTCGGCGACGCTCAGGACACCGAAGGACTCCAGCAGCTTGAGGACGTCCACGAACGCGATGCGCTCGGCCCTGGCGGCGACGTCGAACGTGGTGACGAGGTCGTCGGCGGCACTCGCGCGGCCGACTCGGTCGGCGAGCAGGCCGATGGTGGTCACCGGCACCGTCAGCAGTTCGGCCGCCACCACGCAGAGCAGGACGTAACGCCGCCGGTCGAAGGGCGCCCGGCCGGACCGCAGCCGCCGGGCGGGACGGCTGGGATCGGCGGCCGCGCGGACCTTGACCAGCCGGGCGTAGCCGAGCCGGGGTTCGACGGTGAGCGTCCAGCCGCAGTAGTAGTCGAACCACTGCCGGATGGGCTCGCGGCGGCGGCGGACGAGGTCGAAGGTCTCGGGGGAGCCACGTTCGCCGATCAGCGGCGTGGCCAGCATCGCCCGGATCCCGCGGGCGACCTCTTCGCGCTCCGCGATGACCAGCTGGTTTGTCAGGCTCACGCGCCGCCTCCGGCCGTGCTGATCTCGATCTCGTAGTCGGGTCCGCGGAAGACGCCGCTTGTGGTGGTCAGACGCGCGACCGCGCCGTTCCGCGGCGGCCGCAGGATGATCTCGATCTGACCATCGGACGTGGTGCTCCGCCGGGCGCCGCCCGTGCCGGGAGTGCTGCCGAGCGCCTGTCCCAGCAGATCCAGCAACCGCTCGAAAACGGTGTGGTCCAGCTTCTCGAACGCGGAAAGCCGCACCACGCCGCCGGTGTCGAGCATGCTCCAGGCCGCCTCGAGTTCGGCGCGTTCTTCCACCGCTCGTTCGGCTCTCGCCGCCCTGAGCGCGGAGACGTCACGGACCCTGCCGGTCCGGGTGAAGCGCTCGGTGCGGCCCGCGGAGCGGAGCAGTTCGGAAACCTCGACCGCGGGCGCGTCGAGCCACGACGCCGTCGTGCTGACCACCTCGGGGTCCGCGTGAGCGAGATGCGCGTGCCGCGCGGAACTGAGCCCGAACATCGTCGACCACAGGCGATGCAGATCCTCCTGCGCGGGAACGACGGTGAACCACCGCGCCAGCTCACGGAAATCGGCGACCGCGCTGCTCGCCCGTCGTCGCGACTCGGTGATCCGGTCCAGGACCTGCAGAAGCGTGATGATCGCGCGCCGGGCGACCTGGTGGAGATCCTCGACCCGCGGCGTCGCCCCGTCTTCGGGCAGGAACCACGCGCGAAGCCCTTCCCAACGCGCCTTGCGGAGTTCCAGCCAGCGCTGATCCGGACTCGGAAGGGCGGCGCCGTTGAGCGCGCGCCGGTGCAGCAGCGTGACGCCGTACTCGTCGATCTCCTTGATCCGGGTGGCGATGGTGTGCGTGTGGTGCTCCAGGTCGTTCAGGAATTCCTGGAGGTACGCGACCGTCGACGCCTTGACCTCGTGAAACGTCGAGAGGTCGGCTTCGGCGCGCAGGAGGCGCTGGAGATCGCCGTTGAATCGCTTCGTGTTGTCGCGGAACGCTTCGAGGTGACTTTCGGCTTCGGCCAACGTGCTGAAAACGCGCCTGTCGGTGCCGTCTTCGAGCTGCTTCACGAGCTCACCGAGCCGCTCGCCCAGCGCGTCGAGCGTCGCCGTCTGCAACGCGCCGGTGGAATTGAGCACTTCGTTCGCGCGAATGATGCCCGCGTACGCCGCTTCACCCTGCCGTGTGAGCGAATACTGAAGGTTCCGGCGCTCGTACTCGGAGGCCGTCCGGTAGTCGCCCGCGTGATTCTGGACGACGTCGAGATGCCCGTGGCCACGCAGCTGATCCAGCGTCTTGACCAGCTCTTCGTCGTCCAGCGTCTCCAGCCAGCCGACCGCGCGCAGCCTCGTGCGGAGTTCGTCGATGCCGAGGGCCGTCTCGAGCCGTTCGTTCGCCTCGCCGAAGGCGTGCAGGATCGCCAGGGGAAGCCCGGACCTGCTGCCGTCGGTGAAACGGAACATTTCGGGCGGTACACGGATCGGATCCATGCGGCCTCCGGCGGATGGTGCGTGGAGCTACACGTTAGGGGGTCACCCAGGCGAGTCCGAACGGCCCATCTTTTTCACGCTGCGTGCTCAGGTCGTGAACAGCTCGAGGTGCACGGTCGTGCCATCGATCTTCACCTTGCGGTAGACATGGCGACCGTCGACGAGCCGGTCGTCCTCCTTGACGCCGGGGGCGAAGTTCGAGGCCCTGAGCAGCTCGGGCACGTCCTCCGCCGGAAGGGTGAGGACGACTTCGTATCTCGTGTCGATACCCCTGTCGGACTTCGTCTCCAGCACCTTGCCGCTCACGGGCATCGAGATCCCGCCGAACCGGAACGCCTCCTCCGGCGTCGGGGACGCTTCAGTACTGGTCGAACACACTGTCAAGAGCAGGGCCAGTGCCGCGAGCAGGATCTTCACCTAGCGTGAGACGCACCGCGGACGTAAGCGTTCCGTCACACTTGGACGGGGATGACAGGGACGGCCGGACGCGTTGTACTGGTTGTCAACGACCAGAGGAGATCAACAGTGACGGAAAAGGCTGTTCTCGCGGGCGGCTGCTTCTGGGGTATGCAGGACCTGTTCCGCCGGCACCCCGGGGTCGTCTCCACCAGGGTCGGCTACACCGGCGGCGACGTGCCGAACGCGACCTACCGCAACCACGGCTCGCACGCCGAAGGCATCGAGATCGTCTTCGACCCGGCGCAACTGTCGTACCGGCAGATCCTGGAGTTCTTCTTCCAGATCCACGACCCGACGACGCGCGACCGCCAGGGCAACGACATCGGCACCAGCTACCGCTCGGCGATCTTCTACACCGACGACACCCAGAAACAGATCGCCGAACAGACGATCGCCGACGTCGACGCCTCCGGCAAATGGCCGGGCAAGGTCGTCACCGAGGTGACCCAGGCCGGCGACTTCTGGGAAGCCGAGCCCGAGCACCAGGACTACCTGGAGCGCATCCCGAACGGCTACACCTGCCACTACGTGCGGCCGGAATGGCAACTGGGCGAGCGCTGATCGTCGCGCTGCACGTCTCATCCGTGCACGCTTACGAGGGCCGTCCCTCCTTGGGGGCGCGCCCTGATCCGCTGCCGGTCTCGCGCGACCTCGTCGAGGTGCGCGCGGGACTGGGGCTGGTGGGGGACCGGTACTTCAACCATCCCGCGCATCGCTCGGCCGCCGTGACGCTTTTCTCGGCGTCTGTTCCCGGTGACCCGCTTTTGGCTCGGCGGAACATCGTGCTGTCGGGGTTCGACGTGGACGCTTTGCCTCGGGGCTCTGTTGTCACGTTGGACTCCGGCGATGGTCCGGTGCGGTTCGAGGTCCACCGGCCCGCTAATCCGTGCGCTTGGATGGACGTCGTCTACGAACCCGGCACCTTTGCCGCTCTGCGCGGGCGCGGCGGGAAGCGATGCGTGCCGCTGGATGACGGGGTCCTACGGGTGGGGCCGGTGGAGATCCCCCTGGGCGACCTCGATCGGCCTTAAGCCCCTTCTGACCTGCGACGACAACTTGTCGGTCTCGAAAAGGTCTGGTGCGATCACGAACGGTGGGTGTGCCGGCAACCCGACCTCGCGGAGGCGGAAATCTTCCAGCGCTGCCTGAGCCGCACTTTGCAGGATCCCGGTCCGCACCGCGCTGACCGGGATAGGGCCGGGTATCAGGACCTCCGCTTGGTCGTCCGTCGGCCACCACGACGGGTGCTCAGGATCGCGTGGACGTAGCCCCACACGATCGGCGAACATCGCTTTGAAGCCGTCGAGGCCGTCCTGGATTCCGCTGCCGGAACGCCTTGCGGCGTTGTGTGGGCAGAACCTGGTGCCAGGCGTGCCCAGCAGCACCGGATCCACTGTCAGCACCACCCACTCGAGGAACTGGTCGTCTCGCTTGCGAGCCTCCTTGAAATACCAGGCATTCGGGTATTCGAGGCTGAAGGAGATATGACCGAGGTGTCCGTCCAGCCGCCGATCGTCGGTCGGCCGGTAGGCATCGGCAGAATCTCGCAGGTCCTCGACGTCCCGCAAGGTTCCACTCGCGAGGATGTGCGCCAGGCTAGCCGCCCTGGTGAAGTGGCACAACCTGCTGATCCCTCGCTGTCTGACTTCGTTGACGACCTCGTTCATGAGCTCATCAGTTCGTAGATACCGGACTCGGCTCCGGGAAGCACGCTTGCCAGCCGGCCGTGATGGATGAGGACAACGTCGGTACGGGCCCGCGTCACGGCGACATACAACTCACGCGCCTGTCGCACTTTGGCCTCCTCCAGCCCAAAGGCTTCAATGCTCGATTCCAACGGCAACTCGTCCTCAGCGCGGAAAGGGAGTACGACCGTGTCGAACTCCAGACCCCGTGCCTCGCTGTATGGGCCGTAGTAGACACCTGGAGACTGATCCCATTTCGTCATGCCTTTGTGTAGCTTGATCGTTCGCTGCCGGTCCACCAGTCTGGCGATTCGCTCCGTGAGTGCGCCATCCCTGGAGAGCACGGCCACGCGCTGGTCCTTCGCCTGGGTATTCCGATCGATACATAGGTTCGTTGCGAAGTGCGCTGCTACTTCGATCAGTCGGATGTCAGAGTCGACGTCGGTCAGGAGAGGGGGCTTGCCACTGCGGACAGGGGCGGCAGGCTTCACCAGTTCGATTCCGTCACCGAACCTCGGATGATCGGATATAGCCTTTGCGAGCTGTGCGATCTGGCGCGTGTTGCGGTAGTTCCGATCGAATCGCACCAGCCTTCCGCCGGTGACCTTGAGTCCGAGAGACTTCCAAGACATCCGGCTTCCATAGAGCTGCTGTGCGTAGTCGCCGAAGAAGGTCAGTGAGCCATCGTCGGGTATCAACGCGGCTAGCGACCGGATCATCTCAGGGGTGAAGTCCTGCCCCTCGTCCACAACGACATGCCGGTAGCCGTGCATGGCCACTTCGCTGTTCAGGGTGCGCAAGAGGTCGCTTGCCAGGCCCGACCAGTCGAGATCGAAGCCGGCGTTGGCAAGGAGTTCCTGATATCGACGGTAGACCTTGTAAACGACCAGCCGGTCTGCCTTGAGCAGGTTCGATCCGCGTCCGACCCGTTCGAGCTCACCGCTCAGGTAATCACCGAAATCATCGATGCCGTTGCCGGTGAGCCAATCGAACTCTTCCGCGAAGAATCGCACTGGCTTCCTGAAGGCGGCGGAGCGCTCGGTGGTGTCGAGTCGAACATCCTTCAAGGCTCGCGCTATCAAGTTGTCCCGGGTGGTGAAGTCGCAGATCCGCGGATTCGTCTCGAAAAACTCGCGAAGGACACGATGCGCGAACACGTGATACTGCTCGACAGTGACACCAGATCCTTCGTCCACCAGACTCTTCAAGTAAGTGACCAGGGCTCCGTTGAACGTGATGAGCAAGGTCGGCCCGCCCAGGCCAGGTACGGTCGCCAGGTAACGGGCTCGCCGAACCGCCATGACCGTCTTCCCGCTACCGGCTACCCCCAGTGCGACGCAATGTCCTTTGCCTCGCAGATAGACCACCTCACGCTGCTGTCCCTGCGGTTCAGGAAGCTTGTTCCCCATTCCGGGATTATTGCATGTTGATCAAGCCTCGCTTGCATGTCATGCAATTACGAAAATAGTAGATATTGAAGCGCAAAGCTTCGGATTCAGTGGAGGTGTATCGGTCACAGACTTCTTAGGCCGCGTTTAATACGTTCCGTTTTCATGCCACTTTGTCGCTGGTAGATGTACTGGGCCGCCGCCAGCGGCGCGAGCAACGCATCCGCCCGGAAGTGCGCGTCCGCGTCCGGATCGATCTCGCCGATCCGTGCGACCAAGTGGCTGTGGTTCAGCCGGTACGCGCTGGTCACGAACCGTGCCACCGGCGTCTCAGTCGCCGCGCCCATAAGCAACCCGCCATGTGTCTCGAGTCTGTCGACGTACGCCTCCATGAACGCTCGGAGCCGTTCCCTTGGTGGCGCTCCGGGCAACCAAGGGCGGCGGCCCGCTGATGAACGCCTCCCAGAACTCGCGCTCGTTCTCATCGAGCAGCGCCTGTGCCAACGCTCCTTTGTCGGGGAACCGTCGATACGCGATCCCGATCCCGACGCCCGCTTTCGCCACGATCTCGTCAAGCGCGAGCCCGGCGATCCCCTTGGCAGCCACAAGCTTGGCCGCCGCGCGGACGATCTTCTGTCGGTTGCGGGCCGCGTCCGCCCGTTCGAACGGCCCGTATCCTGCGATGGGAAGCACCTGGTCAGTCTAGTCGGTGAACAAGCGGAACTTTTCCGTTGTGATAAGTGGAGAAAATTCCAGTTAAGGAGTTCAGACGTCCGTCGACACTTCACGAGCGGTGACGCTTCGACCTGGGTTCAACGGCTCGAACAGCAGATCTTCTTGGCCGACGTCCTCTCGCAGGGCAGCGGCGCGGCGATGTCCGTCGGCTTCGCTCGCTACGGAAAGGTGAGAACAACCCATGGACGTTGACCTACGACGAGACTCTGGTCATCACTTCCGGAGCTTTCACCGTCAAGGGGCCATCGGGATCGGTAACGGCGCGAGCCGGCGACGTGATCTACCTACAGGCGGAGACTGAACTCGTCTACGTGGCCGATGAGGACACGGAATTGGTCCATGTCGCCTATCCGGATTGGCTGGCCGCTGCGGAATCGTCAGCCGAAGCCCATCACCTCGCCGACTTCCATGAGGCCTAGCGGAGATCCTCCAACAAGGCAGGAAGAACCAGCTCCTCTTCGACGCGCAACCCGCGTCGCTCAAGGGCCGGCCGTAGTTCCGGATCCCAGCTCGCGTCCACCGGCCTGCCCGCCAACGGACCGCCGGCCGCGGTCGTCGCGGTGTACGCCGCGGCGTCGAAGCGCCATGGCTGCCAGGGAATCCGGTCTCGCAGGGTGTTGCCGATCCGGACGCCGCCCCAGTCGAAGTCGCCGTGATACCTGAACCGGGCACCGTCCGCCGCGAGGAGTTCGAGCAGACGCCACACCGCGGCCGATGGCTGGCCGTTGACACAGACCAGCGGTGGGCAGCCGGGACCCAGTTCGTCGGCCGCGGAGGCGAGGACGATCGGGTTCTCGCAGACCGACACGATCCCGTCCTCGACGCCGAGGCTCGCGGTGTTCAACTGGCGCAGCGTCAGCACACACGGTTCGCCGGATTCCTTGGACAGCGCCAAGATCCGGCCGGTCACCGTGCCGGTACCGCCGGGCAAACCGAGGCACAACACCGACGAGGACAGCTCGTCACGGTGTACGCCGACGGCAGCCCAAGAGCGACGGCGTTCGCCCGCTGAGCCGTCTCCGGCGGGCGGGGTACCGCGCAGGCACCTCGCCGCCGACAGGACGATCGTCGCCAAAGGGCGTCCGTCGTCCAAGCCGTGCGCGTCGCCGGCGGTTTCGGCGGCGAGCCGTCCCAGCGCGATGCCTTCCGAAGGCAGCTCGGCGAGAACGCGGATCGTCAGGGTGATCAACGTCGAAGCGGTCTCCGGATCCGAAGCCAACCTCCGGACCATTCCGGTCGAGTCCAACCATCCTCGCCACGCCCCCAGCACCGGACGTCGCGCGACCAGTTCGTCCAGGGGCTGGAAAGCCGCCGCCCATGCCGCTGCCTCGGCCGCCCGGTCCGGTACGGTTCCGATCAGCAGCCGTGCCGCGTCGGCGAGCCCCTCCGGCGCCGAACCGCTCCGGCGAAGCACCGCGTCGACTTCGTCGAGAGAAACGCTCAGGGAAGTACCAGTACCGGCCCGGCGACCGAGCAATCGCTCGATGGCCCTGCGCTGGTCCTGTGTCGCCGAGCCGAGGGTGACGACACCGCTCAACGGCTTGCCGTTGCTCATCCGGCGGCGCAAGCGGTCGAGCAGCCACGCCGTGTCCTCACCGCCTAAGAGCCTGCGGAGGCGATCAAGATCGGCCATCAGGCTGTCGGGACGTAGGGGAGCGGTCGTTCTCGCTGGACACGCTCACGGCCGTCCCACTGCCAAGGGGTCACCAGCACGGCGTCGATACCGTCGCGCCGCGCGAGCTGGGCGATGGCCAGACCGGGCACCTGCGGGTAGCAACCCCATTCGCGTTCGCTGGTCATCACGACGTCGAGATCGAACGCGGCGAGCAGGCCGAGACACTTGGCCCGGGAGTCGTCGTCGACACCGGCGAACGCTTCGTCGAGCGCGACAAGCCGCGGGGTGTGGGGATTGGCCGACGACGAGTAGAAGGAAGACGCTGCGGCGAAGAGAGGAACCGACGCGGCGAGCACCCGTTCACCGCCGGAGGCCGGTCCGGTCGCGGACCGCCATTGGCCGTCCTGGTAGCGCTGGATCGCGAATTCGTGCCAGGACCGGTAATCCAACGCGCGGGTGAGTTGCTCGACCCAGCCACCAGCCGCGTCTTCGGCGTGCTCGCGGTTGATCTGCTCCTGCAGGAACCCGCCGACCGCGGTCCGGTCCTCCACACTCCAGGCGTCGGCGGTCTGCCGTAACAACCGGTCTCGGACCCTGTCCAGCCCGTCGGGCGCCGTCCGCGAAGTGCGCCATTGCAGCCGCAGGCGCATTCCGGTGGACGTCGGCCGGGCATCCAGATCGAGGTTGATGGACCGGACCTGATCCTCTGCGTTTCCGATCAATTCTTGTAGCGTGCCTGCCACTTCGTTGATGAGGTGGTTCTCGAGGATCTCGCGCTCCTTCGCCGAAAGCAGGTTCGCTCGCTGCTCGTTCTCCACCTCCAAGGCTGCCACCAGCGTCGGAATGTCCTGGGTGCGCCCTTGGAACAGCACGTCGACGACGATGATCCCGTCTCGTACGGTCATCCCGACCGAATGGCCATGCCTGGACAAGGCGTCGGTCAGGAGCTTGTGTTCGGCCGACACACGCTGCTGCACCAGCTCCCAAGGCCGGTCCGCGTCGTCCACGCCGTCCAGCGCGGCGTTGATGGCCCGTGCGAGGGCGACAGCCGGATTGGGCGCCCACTCCTTGGCGGGATCAGGGAATTCCAATTCGGGAATGGCTGTCGTCAACAGTCCCGTATTCGCGAAGGCCCTCAGCTCACCGATGGCCTGGTCACGTTCGGCCACGGCGGTCGAGATCGAATCGCGAAGCGTCTCGCGCCGCCCGTTTGCCGTTCCCCGTTCTTCACGCACGACTTGTTCGTCATGTCGCACTTGCTTCTCGCGGGCGTCTCGCTCGTCGAGTTCCGCGGCGACCGCGGCCAGTTTCCGGTACAGCTCATCGACTCCCGCGCCCGCGGTCTCGACCAGTACCCGATGACGTTCCGCCACGACTTCGGCTTCAGCGCGGGCCTCGGTGGCCGCTTCCTGTGCTTCACCGTGGTGTTCGGCGGCGGCTCGCAGTTCGTGCTCCGCCTTGGCCGATCCCGCCAGCGCCCGAGCCAGCGCCCGCGCCGCGGGCCAAAGCCCGGCGAGGGCGACCCGGTAGTCACCAACGGCTTTGCGTACCCGGGCCAGTTCCTCGGGATCCGTCGGCAGACCGACGTCACCGGCGAATTCGATGACCTTTCCGCGAGCCTGCTCGGCCGCGTCGGCACATTCTTCGGAGTCCGTGACGGCTTCGTCGAGACGGGCGTCGATCCGGCGTTTCGAATCGTGCTCGCCAGCGAGCCTGACATGAGCATCGCGGAGATCGTTGTCCTGCGGTTGAGCCCGGTGTTCCACGGTGAGGGCGGCTCGCCGGGCAGCCAGGCTGTCCAGCGCGTCCGCCACTTCGGCAAGGCGCCGATCCAGCCGGGCGACTTCTTCCCGCAGCCGCCGGACTCGTTCCCTGCGCGCGGCCTCGCGCGCGCCCTCGCCCAGGTAACCGGCCGTGTCCTTGTGCCACGCTCCGCTCAGCACACCGACGGCGAACCTGCCGTCCACCGCGACCCAGGTGTCCGCGCCGGGACCGAGACCGATCGCGCGCAAAACCGATCGGACCACGTCGTCATCCAGGGTCGCGGCCTGCGGGTCGGCCCGGTCCACCGCCGGCGTGAGCACCGCGGTGAGGCCGCCCGCCGGTGCGGGGTCGCCGGGTTTGACGACCACGTCGCCGGTCAGCGTGCTGTGCAGTTCACCGTCCGGGGTCACCCAAGCGTCCAGAACGCCCGCGGCCTCCAACGCCGCTTCGAGGCCGGCCCGGTGCTCCGCGTCGACGCCGGGGAGGAAGTCCACGACCTTCCACAGTGGAGCGCCAGGACGGCCTGCCCGTGCGTCTTCGTCACGGGTGTACGGCCTTGGCGGAGCGTCGTGCCCGCCCGCTTCGAGCCGTGCGATCTCGTCGATGATCGCTTGCCGCTCGCTTCCCGCCGCTGCTCGCTCGGCGTCGAGGGCGGCTTGCTCGCGACCTAGTTCGGTGGTCGCCCGGAGCACGGCTTCTCCCACCGCCGATGTCGCGGGGTTGGCACCGGTGAGCGTCTCGGTCCACGCGTCCAGCGAGTCGAGCACTCCGTCCACATCGGACAGTGTGAACTGCTTCGTGTTGGCCAGGTAGGAGCGGTAAGAGGCGACGAGCGCGGCACCGCGTTCAGCGATGCCTTCCTCGGCGGCCGTGATCCGCTCGGCGGCACCCTGCTGCTCGCCGGTGATCCGGTCCACGTTTTCGCGTGCCGAACGCAACGCGGCCTCGGCCTGTGTCGCGGCGTTGAGCAACCGTTGCAGCTGCTCGACAGCCTTGGTCTGCCGTTCGATCAGCGCCTGCCCGGCCCGCTCGTCTTCGTCGGCGACAACTGCGGCATGCCCCTCTGCCACGTACGCGGCCTCGGCGGCTTCTCGGGCGGTTTCCTTGGCCTGCTCCAAAATCACCGAGTCGGCTTCGGTCGTTCGTCGCGCCGTTTCGGCTTGCTCTTCACGGAGCCGAAGGTTCTCGACGGCCGATGCCAGATCGCGTTCTCGCGACGCGGCGAATTTGCTGAGCTTGTCGGCCTCTGCCCCTACCTGTTTCAGGGTCTCGGCGTCCCGCATTTCCGGGCTGCTCTGCAGCGCGGCACGTCGTGCCTCCAACTGGTCTTTCGCCGTGGTCAGCTCATCAAGCTGTCGTTGTGCTTCTTCGAGTGCCAGCGTCGCCTTTTCGTAAGCGGCTTCGGCTTCCCCGAGGTCACGTCCGAGCTGCTCGTACCTGCTGTGGGTATGGCGAACCGGCGCCGCCCGGCGTTTGGCCGCGATCCGGGAATACCGCCGGTAATGAGTGAGGAACTGTTCCGCCGCCGTCTTGGCCTCGGCGAGCGCGCGTAAGGTCTCTCGCTCTTCGTCCAGCCCGCGAAAAGCTTCCGCGACCGTGGCCACCAAGGCCGGGTCGAGCGGCGGAAGCGCCTCGGTGAGCGCTCGGGACAGCAGTTTCTCGTCCGGTTTCTTCGACAGCTGTGGTTGCCGTAGCTGGATCAGGAGATTGACGAGGGCTTCGTAGCGATGTGTTCCCAGCCCGAACAAGGCCTCGTCCACCGCTCGCCGGTATTCCGACGCGGTGTCGTACACCTGGCCATGCCCCTCGACGGCGTCCTTGAGCTTCTCCCTGGTCAACGCCACCCGGGTCGGGCTCACCAGAGAGAGGTCCCGGCCGATGCGCTGGTCGGTGACGAAGAACCAGTGCCTGGCGATGCCGCGGCCGGCGACGGCCTTGAGACCGCAGCCGATCGTCCGGTACTCGGTGCTCCCATCGGGAAGGGCGCGGCCGAATTCCAGCCAGGTGTAACCGAGGCGTTCATTGTGCGGATGTTTCCCGCCGAGCAGCAGGTTCCATTCCATGCGCTTGTTGCGATCGCCGTCCGGCTCGACCCGGTGCGCCGACAGTTCGCCATCGAGCAGGAACGGCAGGGTGAGCGCGAGTACCTTGGATTTGCCGGTCCCGTTGTTGCCGCGCAACAACAGGCGGCCGTCGTGGAAATGGAACTCTTCGAGGTCATAGTAGAACAGGTCGACCAGTCCGGCGCGGAGTGGCTGCCAGCGGGCCCTGTCCGGGATGGGCAAGGTCATTTCCGGGTCTTCCTCTCCCGAATGGTGGGCGCGTCGAGCCGGTAACGGCCGATCGCGGGCAGCGCACGCACCATCGGCGGCTCCCCCGCGGAATCCTCGACGAGCCTCAGTGCACGCAACTTGTGCAACGCGATGGCGAGGAGTTCCTCGTCCGCGCCTTCTTCGGTGACTCCGCGGCGCCAGAAGGTGGCGTGCTCACGGGCGATCTTCCTGACATACGCCAGCATCCGCTCGATCGGCACCGGCTCTTTCCGTGCCGCGAGATACTCGGCGACGAGCAAAGTGACGTGGCCGTCGGTGCGCTGCTCCGGCATGCGCACGTCGGTCAGCTCGTCGTCGGGGTCGACCATCGCGATGCCCTCCGCGCGGACTTCGGCGACCAGCCCGGTGGCGTTCTCGATCCGGCGCGTGATCGCGTGCCGCTGGCTGGTCAGGTACGCGCGTTCGTCTTCGGCCAGCTCGTCGTAATAGACCACTGGGTCGTCGAGCAGGCGGCGGGTCAGCCGGTGGCGCAGGGCTCGATTGCGCAAGTCGTCAGTGTCGGCGACGGGCTCGTGGGCGAGTTCTTCGAGCCTGGTTTCGAAATCGGCGGCGTTGATCGTCGAAGGGCCGCGACCACTGGTCAAAAGCGTGGCCAGCACCCGGCGTTGCACGTCGTACAGGACGTCTCCGTTGTCGCTCAGGTAGGCGTCTTCCTCGCCGGCGACGCGTTCGAGTACACCCCAGGTGAGCAGCAAGCGGACCGCGGCGACGAGATCCGAACGTTCGTCACGCCTGCTCAGCGTGAACGACACACCCGCGTCGACGAGTTCGGGTTCATTCGCCGCGGCGAGCACGCCTTCAGCGAGGCGGCCGAGGGTGATCTGCGCGTCGGCTCGCTCCAAGACGGACAGTGCCAAGCAGAGCAGGACGTACCTGCGACGGCCGAACGGTGGTTTGCCTTTGCCGTCCGTCGCAGGATGGGTCTGATCGGTCAACGTCGGCGCGGTCTTGAACAGCCGGGCGGATTCGGCGCCGACCGTCAGCCGCCAGCCCGTTTCGGTGGCGAGCCAATCACGCAGTTCCGCCGCGTGGCGCCGGACCAACCGCAGTACTTCGTCGTCCGCTCCCGCTGTCAGCAACGGTTTGGCGAGCAGCGCACGCAGAGCTTTTCGCTTCTGGGCAACGCTTTCGTCGACGGGCGTGGTCATGCGATCGCTTCCACTCGGTCGCGGCCGACCAGGTCGATGATCTCGATCAGGTGTTCCGGCCCGCTCAGCACACCGTCCTCGGTGTCGATTCGCACCGTTCCGCCACCACGCACGAGGGCAAGCCGGATCTCCATCGTGCCGTCGCTCGTGGTCGTGCGGACTTCGTGGTCGCCAGGGGCGCGGGCCGAGAGCGCGTCGCCGAGAAGACCGAGGAAAAGCCGGAACGCCCGCGCGTCGAGCTCACCCAGAGCCGACAGCCGCGTCGGCCCCGGCGTGGCCAGCCGCGCACGCGCTTCGGCGACCTGCTCGGATTCCAAAGCCGCCTGCTCGGCGAGAACGCGCCGCTGCTCCGTGCGATCCGAGACCCGGTTGGGCTGCCCGCGCCGCTCGTAAGATCCGGTTTTGCGCAGTTGCGGGCTGATGTGCACCCCGGGTGCCTCCCGCCACGCGGTATTCGGCGCCGGCTGTACTTCTTCCCACGTGGCAATGGTTTCGTGGTCGACAGTGAGGTGTCTCGCGGAACTGAGCCCGAACGCCGTCCGCCACAGGCGATGCGCCGCGCCGTCGTCCGGGGCCTGGGCGAACCACCGCGCCAAGGTACGGAAATCCGCCGAGCGATCGGAACGCCCGGACCGGCGTTCGTTGAGCGCGGCCACTGTGTCGATGAGCTGGGTGATCGCCGTGACGGCGGCGCCTCGGAGCAGTCGCGCTTGCGACTGACGGCGAGAATCGGCCGAGACGAACCAGTCGTGCAGCCCCCGCCAGCGATTTCGCCAAGTGTCATAACAGTTTTCGATGGCGGCGGCGTTCTCGTGATCGTCCGGCGCGACATCCGCCGCCTCGCGTTTCGCGGCCACCATGAGCAGCTCTTTCACGCCGATTTCCTCGATCCGGCCGAGCAAAGTGGCGATTTCCGCGCCCCGGTTGGCAAGGTCGGCGATGAACCGGTTCACGTAGTCGATCAGCCGCTGCTTGTAGGCGACGAACGCCTCCACGTCCCCGTCGGCGAAATCAATCACGCGGCGTAGCGACGCCATGAACGCCTGCGCGTTGTCGGCCAAGCCGGTGAACCGCTCGGCGAGCGCGAGCAACAGCAGATGCACCTTCGCCGGGTCGAGTTCCCGCGCCCCGGCCAGCTCCACGAGTGCCCGCAGTTGCGCCGCGATGTCCTCCAGCGCCACCGACTGCAACGACCCGCGGCGGCCCAGCGCCTGGTCATAGACGGCGAGTGCCTCTTCAGCGGCCTGACCTGCCGCGGTGAGCTGGTACAGATACCGGGCGCGATGGAAGTCGGCGACACTGGTCACCCGGCTCGTGTCCGGATCGGCACGCAAGTTGCCCCAGTCGACCAGCTTGTCCAGCGCGTCCGCGACCTGCTCGATATCGCCCGGCCTGCCCAAGTCCGTCGTGACGTCCTCCGGACGCATGTGCACGATGAACCGGTCCCGCGCCCGCGCGAACGTCAGCAGGACGTCGCGATAGAGCGCCGCGTTCGGCGCGCTCAGGTGCGCGAACGGCTGGGGCTCCTGTCGGTCGGTCACGATCCCATTATGGAGAGGGCACCGACAGTTCCGATGGCACCCCACCGGGCGCCTGGTCAGCCGACATATCCAGGACGTAGCCGAGCTTCAGCAGCGCCTTGCGGAACTTCGTCTCCTGGCCGAGCGGAACAGCGAGATGGCGTTCGCCGAGTAGCCTGCACAATCCGCGCAGGCCGCGGTCGCGGGCGATGAGCATGGCCACCGCCGGATCGCCGCATTCGATCACCCGAGCGTGCCCCAGGTCGGTCAGTTCGCTGACTCGCCGGGTGACGTCATCCAGCAAGGTCGTCAAGGTCGCGGGCATTTCGTTCTCGGCAAGGCGGTTCAGCAACGCGCTGAACTCGGCCAAACCACGGCCCGAGTCGACCGCGGTGAGCAGACTTCGAGCCGAAACCGTCCAGACCCGATCGCTCGTCTGCTCGGCATAGGCCGAAAGCGTGAGTTCGTCCGCGGGTGCCAGCGCGCCGGTGGCGACGATGTCGAGGTTGGGCAGAACCTTCACCACACCCGCATCCGGCTCCACCGGCATCGGCCGGTATTGCTCGGTGAGTCCGAGGATATGGCTGCCCAGCGCGGTGAGGCGGATGCGCTGAAGACCGTCATAGCGGCTCAACGCTTCGAGAGCGTCGCCGCCCCAATTCTCCCGGAAGTCATCGCGCGCCCAAGCCGCCTCGGTGTATTCGAGGTCGAACATCCCCAGCGTGGCCGCGTACTCGAACAGCAGGGCCAGCGTGTAGCGGCCTTCGAGCATGTCCCACTGGTAGTAACCGTCGTAGCCGAGACTGCCGTACTCGGCTTCGACGAGGTACAACTTCCACAATGCCCGGTCGCTTCGAGCGATGGTGGGGTTCAGGCCGCGGGTGCGCATGATCGAGAACAGCGTTTCCACGAACAGCCACTCGTCCTGCGGGCATTCGGCCAACGCCCGTCCCACGGTTTGGCGCCGTGGTTTGGCCGCGGTCAAAACGTTGCTGATGCGCTGCCCTTTGATCTCCTCGACCCGGCTGAATTCGTCGATCACCGCATGGGAAAGCCAACGCTGCCACAAAAGACGCAAGACCTCGCCCGGCGCCTTGCGCATGGCGTCCCGGCCCTTCGAGGTCAGCTGGAGCTTTCCGCCCTCGAGTTTGGCGAGCCCGCCCGCCTGCAGGAGCAACGGCCACGCGAACGCCATGATCGGGTCGTGGTCGTAGAAGTCGCCGTTCGCGAGATTGTCCGTGATCGTGCGAACCGTGGCAGCGGAGGGGCGGCCGGTCTTTTCGCTGCACCGCACCTTGCCGGCCGCGCACAGCTCCAGCATGGTGCGGAGATTGAGCTGGGCGTCGTGCTCGGTGAGCCGGGTCCGGGGCGTTTCCTTGGCCGTCACGGGGCCAACGATAACCTCCCGCTGTGACACGCTCGCCCATTACTGTGTGGCCTTCGACCGGATTCGCGGGAACGCGAAATGGGCCGGTGAAGGACGGCCAGTGACCCCCAAGGGTGTCTTGCGTCCGGCAGACCTCAAGCACGCGAGTACGGCGATCGGGGCACCGATGCCGGACGCTTTTGTTCGGCGGCTGAGGTGCCGAGCTGGAACCGGCTACCCGAGGACGAAGGCTGCCTCGCCTACCCCGCTGCGGCTGCGATCGTGGCCTTCAGACCGCGTGGGGACTATCACTGCCACGATTGGGCTGCCGGGTACAACGGGATCACGGCCTGAACGGGGATGCCCGTTAGATAGACGCGTGTTGACGACGTTAACGGTTTGGAGTGTTGGTTGAAGTACCTCTACGTGTACAGTTGTGCGCATGGCTCTGGAGTCTTCATCGCTGGTCACGGCCGCGGAGATAGCGCAACTGGCCAAGGTGACGCGGGCTGCTGTCTCTAATTGGCGTAAGCGTTATCCGGACTTCCCTAAGCCATCAAGCGGGACCGGCGGTCGGGTCCTGTATGCACGACCTGAGGTGGATGCGTGGCTCAGCCGCTACGGCAAGGGCGATGACGTTTCTCTTGAGGTTCTGGTTTGGCAGGCTTTGCGCAGCCAGTACGACGAGGGCGTGCTTTCGGGCCTCGCCGACGTCTGTGAGCTCCTGGCCACCGGCGATTCCAAGGTGTTGGAGCCAGGGCTTCGGGCGCTGGTGCTCGAATTCGTGGAAGAACGCTCATCAGCCGAGGTGGTTGCCGCACTCACAGAGAGGCTTCTTAGCTCGTCTGGGCGGGCCGCCACGGACCACGGGTCGTCGGATCGTCTCGTTCATGCGATCCGCCATTTCGCAGGCCGGGTCAGCGGCACCATTTTCGATCCGGCTTGTGGGGTCGGTTCCCTGCTGCTCGCACTTGGGAGCAGCCAGGGAACGACACTGGCGGCTCAAGAGCTGGACCCGGCAGCCGCGCGGTTCACGTCCTTGCGCGCGGCGATCGGCCGGAACACTTCTGTCACGATCAAGGTCGGTGACTCGCTCCGGAACGATCAATGGCCAGATCTTCGTGCGACGCTCGTAGTGTGTGACCCGCCGGCCACAGTGTCGGATTGGGGGCGTGAGGAGTTGCTTCTCGACCCTCGATGGGAATTCGGCGTGCCGACTCGTGCTGAAAGTGAGCTGGCTTGGTTGCAGCATTGCTACGCGCACGTCGCGCCAGGCGGTCAGGCGGTGGTGGCGATGCCGGCTTCCGTCGCTTATCGGAAGGCAGGACGCCGGATCCGGGCGGAGCTGGTACGCCGCGGCGTAATCTCCCAGGTCGTCGCGTTGCCGTCGGGGGTGGCGGTGTCGCATTCGCAGCCGGTTCACCTGTGGTTGCTTGCACGGCCGACCGCCTCAGGCCTGGCCACGTCGTCCGTGCGCATGGTGGACCTCTCAGCCAATGCCCCTGAGGGTCCTTTCGAGCCAGAGTCGAACCAGGTCGTGGATGTGCCGCTGGTGGACCTGCTCGACGAGGAAGTCGACTTGACGCCTGCCCGTCATGTCCTTGCGTCACGGATGGATCACCTGGCCGACTACCTCGCCACCTGCGACCTACTGGGCCGGCGACTCCGAGAGCTGCGGGGTCTGTTGCCGTCGCTGACATCAGGGCCCGGGACAATCGACGGTGCGACGGTCAGGATGGCCGACTTGATCCGAGCCGGGCTCGTGGAGGTTTCCGACGGTGCGGCGGTGGCCGTTACTGATCAGCTCGACACCGGCTACTTGAACGGGTTTCTGCGCAGTACGGCGAATGCCAAGCGTGCGACCAGCGGCAGCGGCAGTTTCCGGGTCGATGTTCGTGGTGCACGTGTCCCCCAGATGAGCATCGATGACCAACGGACCTATGGTGATGCCTTCCGTGCGCTCGACGACTTTGAACGGCGTCTGGCCGATCTCGCGAAACTGGGTGAGCGCGCCGCTTCGTTGGCGCGCGATGGCCTGACCCATGGCACCCTTCTCCCGGAATCGGAGATGCCCCGGCAACCCCGCCAGACAGGCGACAGCACCAGGGCTCAGTAGCGACTGTTGGTAGTCGGCAGGAGCGGGCTGGGTGATCCGCTCCAGGAGACTGCCAGCGCTTCGCGCGCTCGGGTGCACGCCACGAAGAGCAGGCAGCGTTCTTTGAGTAAATCGCTCTCGTGCTGATGGCGATCAACCTCCAAAGGTGTGATCTCCTTCGCGAACGGAATGGCTTTCGCGGTCACCCCGGTCACTGCCACACAGCGGAACTCGAGTCCTTTCATTGCATGCATGGTGGCCAGCCGCACTCCGACTACTCCAGCGTGCGGCTGATCCCGGACCCGAACGGTGGGTATCCCCGCTGCTTTCAGCCCGTCATTCACCTTGTCCAGCATCAGGTTGAAGCGGGTACAGACGGCGATCTCGCTGGGGAGCACGCCCTGGTCGATCCATTCTTGGACGCGCTGCGTCAGCCCGATGACCTCGGACTGCTCGGAGGGATGACCGGCAAGGCTCGGCCGTTTGCCGTGCAGTAGTGACCGGTAGCCAGCCAGGTGATCGTCACCGTCGCCGCTGAGTTCTTCGACGGGCGTCTCGGCCATCACGCCGGTCGACCAGGCCAGGATCTCAGCTGTGCTGCGATAGTTGATGCGCAACCGGCTGCTACGGCCGGTTACCGAGATACCGAGCGCCCGGAGGGAGACGCGCGAATCGTAGATGCGCTGGTGCGGATCACCGGTGATGAAGAGGTCATCCGGGCCGGCCGGCACCGCGGCGCGCAGTACACGCCATTGCACCGGATGAAGGTCTTGTGCCTCGTCGACGACCACGTGATCGAAGCGGTGTCGATCGGCGCCGTCGAGTTTCTCGGCTGCGTGGACACAGACTTCGAGATGAGTGGTTTTACGTGCGGCGCGCAGTTCCGCGAGGAACATCTCCACGGCACGCCAAAGTTGCTTCCGCTGTACCGGACGCAGCGCCGAACCGCGACCGCGCCGCTCGACGAGCAGGTACTCCGCCTCGGAGGTGACGTGCTGAGCGAGCACGACGTGGCGGTACTCCTGCATCAGGAACTGTTCGGACCACGGAAGTCCGAGCTGACGGACGATTCGTCGCCAGACCGGCCGCTCTTCGGTGTCTGTGATGGGAGAGGGTGCCACTCCGGTGGTATCCCGGACAACACGATTCGCGAAGGCATCGACTGTGGTGACCTGTACTCGGGCAAGCAGATCGTCGTCGTCAAGAAGGAGGGCCAGGTTCTCGCGCAGGGTTCGGGCCAGCGCATTGGTGAACGTGGTGAGCAGGACTTGGCTGTCCGGAGAGCGAGACAACAGATGTTTGACGCGGTGCAGCGCGACCACCGTCTTACCGGTACCCGGGCCGCCCGTTACCTGTGCTGGTCCGTTGAAGGAGATCCTGTAGGCGACGCGGCGCTGGGACGGGTGTAGGAACACACGCCATGCAGCGAAAGGTTTGTCGAGGATGTCGGTGAGCTCATCCGGGCTCGTGACGAGTGTGATACGGCCGGCCGTGTTGACGATTGCCCTTGCCAAACTGTCGTCTGTGTCGTCGACGACATCAGTCGGACGGCGTTCGACAACAACGTCCCGGTAGACCTCCTCCGGTGTGAAGCCCTCGGCGAGAAATTGCAAGACCTCGAACTGGTCTTCGGGCAGCAGACCGCCGAACGCATCCAGTTGCGGCTTGTCCGTGATCGCTCGTGCGGCGCGCAATACCTGGGCGTCGATGCCGAGGTCGCGCAGCACGGTGTCGGAATGCTTGGCGAACAACAGGCTCGGCGCTGCAGCCGCTGCCTGTTCCAGGGGAGGGGTGAGCTGCTCGATGGCGACGACGTTTCGTACCTCGAGTGCTCGTGTGGCGGTATTGACGGTGTATATGCGTTTGGCCGCCCAAGTGTATGCGTCGTCGTGAGCTACCACGTTCAGTAGCAGGAAAATGTCGCTTCCATCGTCAGGTGCGAGGACGACGCCGCGCCAGAAGTCGGTGATCCGGATGGTGCGCATCCGTGGGTCGCGTGCCTTGTCCACCGATTCCAGGTGTAGGCCCTTGTCCGCATACAGCTCCGCGACGGTCAGCAGCTGGAATTTCTCCATCGCCTTGCGCACGCCGGCCTTGACTTGCTTTTCCAGCACGTCGTAGGTCTGCCAGAAGCTATTGGCGAACGCGAGATGCGGCATGGTTCAAGATCCTATCTCCGGGGCGAGGTGACGGGCCAGGCCTTCGATCTCACGACGCAGTTCTGTCGGCGGCAGGTCGAGTTCGAGCGTGTGTTGATGGATGGTGACTCCCGCGTGCTTGACGCGGTGAGAACCGTGGATGGCATTGCCCTTTGCATAGATGAGGTGGCCGTTCGAGAGATTCAAGGCAGTGCAGTATGCCAGCATCTGGTAGAGATCGGCATCGGGGAATCCCTCGGGCTTCTCGGCCTTGTACTTCGCGTCAGCGACAGCGATCGGGGTTCCGTCTTCGGCATAGCGGACGAAATCGGGGATCACGCGGATGGCGTTGCGCTCGTCAAGGTGGTGTCTGGCCTGTAGGACACAGTGGCCGCGGCTCGTGGCCAGTGCGTCACGCAGAGCTGTTGTGACGAAGTCTTCGAAGACCCGTGCCATGTCGAAAAGGAAACCGTTCACCGTCACGTCGCCTGGGTCGTGCTCGACCGAAGCTCCGCGGAGAACAATGTCGGCCAACCGCAATACCCGGTGGTAACGCGCGTTGAGCCGGCTCGGTAGCCACGGTGGCAGGTTCTCGCCGCGTCGGATTGCCGTGATGTCAGCCAACCGGGTGCGCAGTCGTAGGAGTCGTTCGCGAACGGCGGCGGGAATTTCGTCAGATAATCGGAGCAGCCGTTCGCATGCGGTGCGGATCAAGCGGTTTTCGGCGATGTCACTGGTGAATTCGTCGTGTCCGATCTCCAGTGGGACGAGCCGGCCGTGATGTCGGCGAACCTGCTCCGACATGAGAACCCGACCTCGCATGACGAGAGCGGTCTCCTCGGTGTGCCGGTAACCCTTGAGCAGTCCTTGGCGCAGCGCTTCGTCGGCCTGCGCGGTGAACAGCCGTGCGAGCACCGGAAGCAGGTCGCTGTCTTCCTTTACCTGCACATCCTCGGTGCGCCATCCTTTCGCGCTCCTGCTGAATCCGATGAGGAACAGAAGCCTGGCGACGGGAATCTTCGGCGCGATCCGGAGTGTGACCGTGCCACCGTCGGGCACGTGGATTGTGGCCACTCCGACCGTACCTTTGGCCCGCACACGCCATTGCCCGGCAGCGAACGGGTCCGGTGTTGCTTCGACAACCCGAGAAGCGGCGAGCGCGCGACCGGCGATGTCGTCGAGTGATACCGACACCGTGGCGCCGTGCTCAGCAAGCCGAAGGACGGTCACGGTGGAGTGGGCTCTTCCGTCTTGGGCGATGGTGCGAGGGAGGCCCGGAGTGCGCGCAAACCGTACCGCTGCTCGACGTTCACGTCCTCGCCGTAGTGATGTTCTTCGAGGAGGGGAAGAATTTTCGTCCGCCAGGTCCGTTCCAACCCGCCGTCGCGGTAGACGCCCTTCTTCATCAGGTAGGAAGGGCCGACCTGGAAGTCCGGGTCGGTAATGCGGGCGTTCACGGCTTCAAGCAGGTCTGCGGGTTCGGTGTTCCGGCCCTCCCGGTAGAGCCAGCGGCGCAGCAACCCACTGGCCGGCTCCGTCTCAGGGGAAAGCTCGACGAAGGAGAAGCGGCGGCGCATCGCGGCGTCCACGAGTGCGATGGAGCGGTCGGCCGTGTTCATGGTGCCGATGAGGAACAGGTTCGACGGCAGCGCGAAATCGTTGCCCGAGTATGTGAGCCGTACCGACTTGTTGCGGTACTCCAGCAGGAAGTACAGCTCACCGAATACCTTCGCGAGATTGGCGCGGTTGATCTCGTCGATCACGAGGAAGTGGGGTATGTGTCGATTGCCTTCGCGAGAAGCAAGGTCGGCGAGTTCGCGTAGTGGCCCGTCGGTGATCCGGAAGGCGACCTCGCGAGTTTTTGGATCCTCCTGAGGGCGAAAGCCTTCGAAGAAGTCCTCGTAGGCGTAGGAGGGATGGAACTGCACGAGCTTGACTTGCTCGGGGCCACCACCGAAGTACTCTGCCAGCTTGAGCGCCAGGTATGTCTTGCCGGTTCCCGGCGGTCCGTAGAAGATGAGCTGCCGATCGTCCCAGAGCAGATTCCGGACTTCCCGAAGCCACTCGACGTCGTGGACGAGCAGCTCATCCGCAAGTTCCTTGGACGGTTCGGGCAACTCCAATTCTCGGCGAGCCACCAGCGCGGCCAGCTCCGCGCTGGAATCCCCCTCGGACTCCTCGGCTTCTTCTGACAGTTCCTGGTCACTGCGGCCGAGCCCGGTGACGAGCGCACCGACTGATGTGAGGTCGACAAGGTCGTGCTGGATGGACAGCTTCTGCTGAAGTTCCTCTGGGAGTTTGTCGTAGGGATAGCCAACGCTCTGCCACTCCGCAGGGCGTCGGAGGTTAGATCGCGCTCCGTCCGATGCGATCTGCTCTGCCTCGCCGGTGATCTCGCCGACGTACAGCAGTCCGTTGGAGATCGTGCAGACCGTGTCGCCCGGTTTCATCTTCGAGAGGAATGCGTGTACCTCCTCGGCGAGCCGAAGTCGCTGGCTGTACGTCAGGGTGGATTCGTAGTCCTCGTCGACGATGGTACGAAGCTCGTCCTTGGTCGTGCCTTGTTCGAGGCTCTCGCGCAGGCGGCCGGCCGCGACGCTCACCCGTCCTTCAGGCAACCACAGCCGTTGGACGAGGTCGAAGCCGGACACGTTGGATCCGCGGACCAACCATGTCCGAGCTGGACCATGCGATGGGGACTTGATGTAGTCGCCGAGCGGATAGCCGTCGGCTGTCTTCCATTCAAGCCAGCCGTTGGCGGCCCGGCCGAGCAAGATCTCTGCGGCGGCAGAGGGTGAATTACAGGTGATGTCCTCGGTCGTCTCGAGGTAATCCGTCCACGTGCTCGAATCAATGATCTTGCCATCGGCAATGAGCCGCTTTCGAAGCGCGTCGGACGAGGTCATGTGGACCGGGAACGACGGCATGACGTTCGGCCGAACGGGAGAACCTCTGCCAACGACGAACTTCTGACTGCCGTTGGTGCCTTTCTCCGCGAGCAGACGCCCGCGTGCGATCGGGCCGCCGCGAGGTAGGCGGAGCTGGAACTCGGGGTATTGGTCGGCCATCAGGCTTCCTCACCGGACGCCGTGTCGGGCGCTGCCGGGTGGCGGGGGCCGTGGCCGGGAGGCGGATTGAGAGTGGAGGTGTAGCTCTCGCCGTCGATCAGTGGCGTGGTGAGGCTGACTCCGGCAGCTGCCATGCGGTCGTACTCGGCGAGGATCAGGTCCTTAGTGCGGTAGGTACCGTACTTGGCGATTTCGTTGTTCTTGAGGCCGCCACCTGAATCAGACTGGAAGGTCTCCAGAATGTAGTCGGTGTCGGTTCGGTCAATCCCGTATAGGTGGAAGAAGTACGCGTCCAGTTCCGCTCGGATTTGTGCCCGGCGTTCTTCATTCCACTGGAACGGTTCGCCGACATCGTCGAGGTCGCGCGCAAGCCCTGCCATGTCATAGGCGGTGTGAACGAGTTCGAGGACGCGCGGGGTGATGAACGATGTGTGCGGCTCCATCGTTTCGGGGGTAGGAACAGGCAGCTGCTTCCAAATGAAGAGTCCCATGCTCGTACTGCCAATTTTCTGACGACTCACATAGTCGAAGACTAAGGAACTCTGGACGGCGACCAGTGCTACGGAGAGCTTGCTCGAGACGCGCACCAACATCAACGGAAACTTATGTCCGACCGCTGTGCGCGGAAGGAGAGCAGGAATCGCCGTCCGTTCGTTGGTTGACGACGTTACATCGCACCATCCGCAAAGCCAACTGCGGTCCCACTTTGCCTCGTCCAGTCGCAGATCAACGCCGGGTACCTCTACCTCCTTGTTTTTCCTGCGAGTAGAGATGAGTCCGCTCTCGGAAACCCAATTCAGGGGCAAGGCTAGCCGTTCCGCGCTCCTCAGTTCTTCATGTGTCAGGTAACGGGGTTGGTTTTGCCTGCTTACCGCGGTCTCGCTCTTGACGACGTCGGCAGCGCGGTGATTGAAGAAGTCGACCATCTTCGCTTCATACAGTGGCAGCATTCGCTTGCCATTTCGAACAAAGGTGTTGCCCTTAAGAGTCCAGCCCTCCGCTTCCAGTCGCTGGCGAGTCCGGAAAAGATCCGAGTCGTCCGTCATGTCGAATAGGCGCTTGAAGGTCACACTCCAAGGGTTTCCGTTCTTCTTTTTCTCGTTCCATAGTGCCGGAGTTCGATGGTAAATTGACGCGGTAAGGTCGGCATCCCGGCGACTGCGGAAGATTGGGAGAGTGCCGGTGTTAGGGTTGATAAGGGTGATTTCCTCGGGGCTGAGCGCGAAGATTCGATCAGCCTGGTCGAGGTCGGTGGTGTCAGCTAGGAAGAAGGCAAAAGCTGAGGCTGGCTCGCGGAGATCTCGACCGACAAGCGACAGCAGGCAAAACTTGTAGCTGGCGTGTACGCCAACGAATAGAGGCTTCCGATTCTCGAAGTCATAAAGGAGGGAAATGGCGCCGCGTTGGGTGAAGTCGCTGAGCAGGTGCTGTGCCCCTGCGCCAGTCGCGATTGCGGTCGGGATAATGCACCCGACGCGCCCAGTGGGTGCGACGATGGCTGCGAATCGCTCGGCGAAGAGTTGGTCGGTCTGGAGGGAATTGACCCCCTTGACTGTCAACCCCTTGCCGCACAGAGGGAACGCGCCTGAGCTGCCAGCGAAAAGAAACGTGGACTTCTGCTTGCGGCGCTCGGCTCGGTATCGCTCACCCGCGTGGGGGTTCTCTTCCGCCCACTCGACGATCCGTGAACGCCGGGCAGTGCCGGAGATCGCTGCAATCGACGGTTCAACTACGCTGAAGTACTTCTTGTCCTCGAAGTCGACCTTGTCCCACGGCGGGTTTCCGAGTACACACGAGAAGCCGCCCGCCCAACCGGTGGCGGGATCCACTCCCGTGCCGTCCTCGGGGACAGCGAAGACGTCCGGGAACGCCAGATGCCAGTGAAAGAAGTGGTATTGATCGCGTAGTCGGACGATCTCCTCGTGGGTGGCTTGAGAAGCAGCGGACGCAGCTGGATCCTGGAGGGCGCGGAACACGTTCTGGGTGACCGGTGTGGGGGCATCCCTGGTCTTGTACCACATGAATGCCGCGCACCAGGCATCGGCGACATGCCGCGCATGCTGGTATTCGCCGGAGGTTTCCCAGCCTCGATAATTCACGGCTTGCTGACGAACCTCCGCGAGGTTGCTGGATGGTGCGCTCGTGATGCGGTAAAGGTCGGAAGCGAAAGCGGCGTTGGCCACCTTCACTTCGACAGGCAGGTCGAGTGATAACTGACCGGCCTGTTCCTTGTCGTTCATCCTGCTCAGTAGCCTGGCGTAGGTGTCGTCGTCTCCCTCTACGCTCTTGAACGCCGTGCTGGGAATACCACCTCGCAAAAGGGCGGGAGTTGCTCCGATCAGTCCGTTGCCGTGCTTGATGTGAGCGTCAAGGAAGCTGAGAGGCGTGCCCGGCTCCAGTGCTTCCAGCCACAGCGCGACCTTCGCGAGTTCGACGGCCATGGGGTTGAGGTCGACGCCATAGACGCATCGCGCGATGACCTCGTGCAGGGCGTGCCTGACCGCATCGAGGGTGGGTTCCGGGTTGTTCTCCCGTACCGCGGCCACGCGTTTGGCGATGCGACGGGCCGCGGCAACCAGGAAGTGGCCCGAACCACAAGCTGGATCGCAGACCGTGAGCGACAGCAGTTCCGCGACGATGTGTTCAGCAGGATCAGGCGCGCCGTCAGTCGACGCGCGTTGTTCACCTCGTTTTTGCGCGTCGTCGATGACTGGGTCAAGGGTGGAGTCGAGCAGGGTTTCGATCAAAGAGCTCGGCGTGTAGTACGAGCCCGTCTTCTTACGATCGTTGCCGAGGCGGTTGATCAGCTCGAAGGTGCCGTCGACGGCGCTGTGCTTGGGTACGGACTCCAGCAACGACTCGTAGATGGAACCCAGTTCCTCCGCGCCCATGTTGCGGTAGTCGACGGGACGCCAGCGCGCATCGTCCCGGACCCGGGAGAGGTGGCGGACCGCGGTCAGCAAGTACTCATTCGACAGCGATAGCCCCCGCAGCGGGGCATCAGCATCCGTGTCGTCGAAGATGCCACCGAGACCGGGCAGGCCAAGTTCGGGGCGGCCGTTCTCGTCACCGAGTGCGTCGAGGACGATCCGCAGCCCTTGATAGAGATCGTCGTGTGCGCTGCCCCGACGCCGCCGTGCGTGAGTTCGTAGTCTCGACGTCGAGAAATACGTGGCATAGCGCTCACGAGCTTGGGCTCCAGCCTTCGGATGATGCAATGCTTCCCGGTCTTCGGCGACGAAGACGAACAGCAGGCGGTAGACGAGCCGAAGCAAAGCGTTGTGGAGCGCGGTGACGTCGACGTTCTCCCGCAGGCTGGAGTTGGCCGGGTGCTTGAGAAAACCCGTACCGAGCGTCGTGATCGCCTTCTCCACACCGTCGCGGAGATGGTCCAGGGCTCGCGTTCCGGAGGTGATCGCGTCGAGACGCCACTTCTCGAGCCAGCAGGTCGAGGGTGCCGCACCTTCGGCTGTATCGAAACGGGAAACGTGCAGCAGCCGGTACAACAGGACGAACTCGCTGAACAGCTCGCCGTCGAAGATGGCTTCCAGGTCGAATTCGACGTACGAAGCGGTGGCGAGAGCGCTGGAGTCGCGGAGCAGCCGGAGCTGACGGCCATTGGTGACGACACCCCACAGGTGAGCGCTCGCACGGTTCAGGAGCTCCTGAACCAGCGATTGGGGCGGCACGGTGCCGGCGCCACCTGGCCGCTTATCGAGGGACTTACTCCATGCCGTCAAGTGAACGGGCACGTGGTTCCAGCGGTGGCTGACCGGGAACGTCTTGGTGCCGTCGTCGGATGTGATACCCGAGGCGCCGAGCGCGGTCAGCGCGCCGAAGCCGAACTCGTTGAAGAGCGGCATGAGCCATTGGGTGACGGCCAAGCCGGTGGGGTCGGCCGGTGCGTCGGCGTCCGGAGCGACCGGAAGCTGCTCCCGCAGTTCAGTCCAGACCGACTTGAGGTAGTCCCAGTGTCGCTCGGCTTCGTCGCGTACGGAACGCGCGCCGACAACGCGGTAGTCGGCCGGTCGGCTGCCCTTGACGTCCTTGCCTTCGGAAATGCGCACCAGCATGTCGGCCGGCAGCAGGCCGCCGATGGTGTGGACCGCGGAAAAAACCTGGTTACGAGTGACAGCGGACATCAGGCGACTCCTCCAGCGACCGGCAGGTAGACGTAGGCGCCGAGAATGTCGGCCGGTTTCTGGGCGGTGACGTTCACACCACGGACGATCTCTGCGGACGCGAGGCGAACCCGGCGATGCGACGCGAGTAGCTCGGCCGCGAGTTCGTCTCCGTAGGCCTCAAGATGTGGCTTAGTGGCGGGCAGGGCGTCAAGTACTCGGGCCATGGTCCGGGCGCCGAAGTCCCGGTCGGTGTTCTCGTCGGCGGTCAGGTCCAGCAGGCGGATGGCTTCCTCGCCAGACAGCCAGGTCGCGTTGGCAGGCGCTCCCTGGAAGGCGACCAAGCGGGCGTCCTCAGCGACCAGCTGTCGTTCGCCCACCCTGGACGGAAGAGTGAGGTGGAAGCGATACCGCAACAGCAACAGAGTCGTGCGGGTGCCGACGCCCTTCGTGCGGATCACACCACACCGCCGGGCCGGCCGAGGCCCACCCGCCTTGTCGTCCAAAGCCGCATTGAGGACGAAGCCCGCGATCGAGCCGACTACCGGGTCAGTACGAACTAAGGCCGCTTCTCCGCGCGCCACAGCCGCAGTCGCACGAAACGGTATCGGACGGCCTCGTTCGATCGCTTCACCGCCGACGACTGGAGCGAGAGCGTCCCGGAGGCCGACGGGCGCACCGCTTACGTCCGCGGTGAAGTCACTGCCTTCGTTCCGAAGGACAGCTTCCAGTGCGGCCAGTGACTGCCGGGTGAAGTCCCGGACCTCGTCGGCGCGTCCCAGCGTCTCCCGGATGGCGGTGACTTCCTTGGCGACTTCGTCCGGGCGGATGGCTCGCTGAGCGAACCGAGAGCGTGAGGTCGTTTCCCGTTCGGCGGCGGACTTCCAGTCCGCGTCCAGCTGTTCGGCCCTATCGTTGATCGTCTCCATCTCGAACAGGCTCGCCTGCTCCGGCCGATCGTTGCGCATCAACAACCATTCGACGATCGCGTCCGTGACGCCGGACGAGGCGGCGTCGGGCACGGAGACCGAAATACCCAGGTCCTTCCGGATCTGTCGGTGCTTCTTGATGAGGACTTCGAGGACCTTGCCGTCGATGCCGTTGTCGCTGCCGTAGAGGGTGATGACCTTGACGGTGTCCCGCTTCTGACCGTAGCGGTCGACGCGGCCCTCTCGCTGGTCGTGCCTGGTGGGATTCCACGCCAGGTCGTAGTGGACCACGGCGTCGAAGTAGTGCTGAAGGTTCACACCCTCAGACAGGCAGTCGGTTGCCACCAGTACGCGACGGGCCGCAGCGTCGTCCCCGGCCTCCTCGGCCAGATCCTCGATGCGCTGCAGCCGCTGTTGAGGGGACAGCGTCCCCGTCACTGCGCGCACGACGGTCTTGCGGCCGAGCTTGCCTTCCAGATGCTCGGCGACGTACTCGGCTGTCGGGATGTAGCGGCAGAAGACGATCGGGTGATAGCCGTCCGCGAGGAGTGCTTTGAGTTGCTTGACCAAGGTCGCCAGCTTGCGGTCCTCGTCCATGCCTTCCAGCAGCAATGCCCGTTCGGCGAGCTCGGCGAGCCGTGCGCCGGCTACCTCGGTTTCGGCGCCTGGCGCGACGTCGAGACCTTCCAGTGCGTCGCTGTCCGCGGCGTCCCGGGTCAACGGAGCACCGAGTCGGTCGGCTTCCTCGGCGCTCGCGGCGGACGCTGCGGCGGACCGGGTTCGCAAGGTCTGTGTGGCGGCCCGTGGCGAAGACACCAGAGAGCGCAGCAGTGCGATCGCCGACCACCAGGCGATCCGCACCTCACGTTTGCCCTGGTCGCCGGCTGCTGTCACACGCTCACTCGCGTAAGCGATCGCGTCATCGAGCAGGGCGCGGTAAGCCGGAGTGAGCTTGTAGGTCTCGTCTTTGAAGAAGCGGTCCGATGGGAACGCGGTGTCCTCACGCAGGTTGTCGTCGGCTAAGCCGTCGTTCGTCGTGAGGAATTGGCGTACGTCGGCACGCTTGCGCTGTACGAAGTGTGCCGCTAGCAACCGGCGGCCCGCATCAGTCTCCAGATGGGCCTCGGCGAGCTCCGGCTTGACCAGACCGAGGAGTGCGCGGAAGGCGCTTTCTTTGCCGCTGTGCGGGGTCGCGGTCACCAGGAGCAGGTGTCGCTCAGTATCGGCCGCGACCTTCTGCAGCAGTTCGTAGCGCAGCTGATTTTGTTTGGACGTGCTGTCATCGGCGGTGACACACGTGTGTGCCTCATCGACGATGACGAGATCCGGGCAGTGTTTGACGAAGTCGTCCCGGTGTCGGGTCGACTTGATGAAATCCGTGGAGACCACCACATGCGGATGCCTGTCAAACAGCGATTGGCCCAGGTCGAGCCCGCGTTCCAGCCTGGATACGGTGGAAGCCAACACTAGCTCTGCGTCGATGCCGAACTTGGCGCGCAGCTCGTCTTGCCACTGTTCGGCCAGGGCGGGTGAACACAGTACGGCCAGGCCCTTCGCGCTTCCCTGGGCAAGGAGTTCACTGGCGATGAGACCGGCCTCGACAGTCTTGCCGATCCCGACGTCGTCCGAGATCAGCAAGCGTACGACCCGCTGCCGCAAGGCCATCATAAGTGGGACGAGCTGGTATGCCCGTGGCTCGACGGCGATCCCCGCCAGCGAACGGAAGGGCCCCGCGCCGGAACGGAAGCCGATGCGCAAAGCGGAGCGGAGGAGGCCGGCGGCGAGTGCGTCGCCGAGATCGTCCGCGGACGGGGACGGGAACTCGGCGCTGCGTACATCCTCGAAGGCGGGAAAGACCGCCGCAACGTCGTCGTCCGCGCCGCCCAACGGGCGCAGGACGAGCATGTCGGTGGCACTTTCCGGCAGCACGACCCAATCGCGTCCGCGTGCGGAAACCAGCGAGCCTGGGGTGAAGGTGGTCATCAGGAGAATGGTCTCTTTCGTTGTCAGACGCCCACGCCGGGCCCGAAGTAACGCTCGAACTGTTTCGCGATGGCCGACCAGTCGGCGTCGTGCGGGAACCGCACCACGTCCCAGCCTTTGTCGAACAAGCGCTCCTCCGCGTCGAAATCGCGTTGCGCCACCGCCGGATACTCGTGCACCGGGCCGTCGACGAAGACCGCAACGTTCACGCCCTCCAACCGGTAGACGTAGTCGGGCCGGGCCAGAGCCTCAGGCACGAAGGTCTGGGCTTCATCGGGAAGCCGTAGACCGTGCTCCTTCAACCATTGGATGAGCCGAACCTCCAGTTGGGTCTCCGCCTGACTGCCAAGGCGCGTCAATTGTTCCGAACGGGATTCCCCCTGACCCGTCGTCAGAGCTTGAGCACCGGCGAAACGCAACAGTAGCTCCCGAACGGAGTGCCGGTCGATCGCACCGTGGTTGCCCTGGTTGCCATAAGTCAGAAGGCATTCGTAGCAGCCCTGTGCACAAAGCCGGTTGGGGTGCGGGCCCCCGAGGTCCGTGCCGTCGGCACCGAAGTGACAAATTTCGAGAGCCATGGCCGCTGCACGCCTCAGCGCGTTCGGATCCGACTGCATCAGGCGTAGTACGCCGGCTCCACCCTCGGCGGCTTCGGTGAACAGGATCCGGTCTCGGGGGCCATCGTCGGGTGGCAGCAGCTCGCTGGTCAGTTCGGAGTCCTCCAGCTCGAAAGCCGCTTCGATTCCCCGCTCCAAGGCGTACATGAGCGAAAGCGCCACCGGTTCTTCCAACGGGTCGGTGAGCTTGAAGACCAAGATGTTGCGGCGATCTTCGACATAGGGGATCACGCGTTTCTTGCGGCGTGACTCGTTGCCGTCGGCATCGATGACCGGCATTTCGCTCGAGTCGCCTGACGCGTCGGCGGCATCGCGCTCGTTCATCCATCGGCCGTCAGCCGGGTCAAGCCAGAAGCCGTCCGGCTCGTCGACTTTGGCGCGTAGGCGGCCGACGTTGGTGATGCGCACAGTCGCTGAATCACCGTAAGCCACCGTGGCGATCTTACCGTCGTCGTCGGTGATGAGTGCGTCCCGACGGCCGGGCCTGGCGCCGTGGTCGTGGAACCGGTACGACGTCACCAGCCGGAAGCCGGCGCGCCGGCGTTCCTCCTCGTCGGAGGAAATCCGCTCCCGTCGCTTGGTGTAAACGGTGCTCAGCTTGAGCAACCCCACTGTCCGCTCACGCAAGGGTTCAGCGCACATCTGGCAGTTGTCGGCGTTGACCTGTTCGTCGTGGTGATAGCCACAGGCAGCACATCGCCTCGCAGTTGAGGTGACCACGTCCCCCGTTTCATCAGGGGTCAACTGGATCCGGGTGACCTGGTAGCGGGAGCCCTCGTGGTAAATGAGCGCGCCAGGGCCGAATTCGCGGATGGCGAGAAAACGCGGACGCTGGAGGTAGTCACCGTCACCGAAGCGGCGGCCGGAGGTAGGGATGTACGCGGCGAGAGGTAAGCGGGGAAAAGAATATCCCGGCAGGAAGCCCTCGCTGGCGAGGTAGCGGTAGGGGTTGAAGTCTGACAGCACCGAGTTGCTGTCTGCGCTCTCGTTCTTGAGCAGATTGAGCTGTGTTTCAGCTTCTTTCCGCCGCCCGACGGCGATTCTGCGGTCGCGTTCGGAAAGTGTGTGGTCCAGCACCCGGCGGTTCTGCTCGGCCTGATCCACCAGAGCGGCCTTGAACAGCTTGCGCCAGCGGTCGAAACCCTTGTCGAACCGTTCGCCGGCCGCGCGAGCCGTTTCTTCGAGCCACTGGTCGTGCCACCACGCCGTTTTCGTGAATTCGGCCAACAGTCCGCCGAACACCTGTCGAGCGGCCGTGACGGCGCGGCGCTGGGCATCCACATCGTGCCGCTTCAGGTCGACGTCGTCATGCAGGGGGAGCGCCGGATTCGGCAGGCGCGCGTCTTCGTTGTAGCTGATGTCGATGATCTCAGGGATGGCACGGCCCAGCTTGAGGCTGGATTCTGCCAACCAGATCGCTTGGACGTGTGAGCGCACCAGATCCTCGTTCGTGAGGTCGAGGCGCGGCCGGTTGATGATCCCGGCGACCATCCGATCCGAGCGACGGAAGTAGTACTGGTCATGACTGTTGCCGGTAGCGCAATAGGTGGTGACCAGGGCTGGTTGTCCGGATCGGCCTGCGCGGCCGCTGCGCTGTGCGTAGTTCGCGGGTGTGGGAGGAACATTGCGCATCATTACCGCGTTCAGTTCGGCGATATCGACACCCAGCTCCATCGTCGGGGAGCAATATAGCAGCTTGAGTTCTCCCTTGCGGAAGGCGTCTTCGCGACGCTCCCGCTCTAGAGGGTCAACCTGGGCAGTGTGCTCCCTGGCCGCCAGCCCACCGAGCGCGCCGGCCGCGCCACGGTAGAGATCACGGAAAAAGGTATTGACGCGTGGGCCGTCGCCGCTGCCATACGTGCGCGTCAACGGGTCGTGCGTTCCTGTCTCGCCTGTGCCGGCTTTCCAGATCAGACTTCGAGCTGAGACGCGGTAGCCGGTGATCGTTGAACTCGTAGCGCGACGAAACCGGCCAGAGCGCTGCGGGGTCATGTCGATTTCCGCCACCAGCCCGGCATCACTGAGCACTTTGAGGAGATCCGCGATGACCTGCTGTGCATCGTCGGTGGACAACTCCTTGAAATGAACGCGGCGAAGGTACTTCCCGAACTTGCCCCGGCCCGACACGAACAGACCAGCGCGGTCCATGCCTGGCCTGGAGCCGCGGGGATAAGCGGTGCCGACCTGCGGCCGGTCACTCAGGGACAGCACCCAAGGGTCGACGAGGCGCTCTTCGCTGGCCCGCTGAAGAGTGTCGAAGTCGTCGCGGAAATGCTGCACGTCGATAGCGAGACCTCGGCGAAGGTGGTCAAGGAGGACCCGCATGATCTCCGCGCGTCGACCGGGATCGGCGTCACGCATATTCGGGTGCGTGGCGGCCCACCGATCGTGTTCACCGGCGAGCCAATCGAGGTCCTCGTAGTCCATCTCCAGCAGGCCGGTCTGTTCCAGGTTGGGCATGGTGATTCGCCAACCGCGTTGCAGATCCACGTAGAGCCGGAATGCGATGACATCCTGGAGTGTCTTGGCGGCGTTGCGCTTCAGCGCGGGAGCGAGATCCGCGTTGCCCGCATAGTCAGCGAGTTCCAAACCCAAAGCCGCCGAGACACGTGACGCGATCTCCTCGTGCCGGATACCGTCTTCGCCTGCGTCAACCACGGCGCGATACAGGGCCGCGCGTAACTGCGTGATCTGTACGAAGTCGTTGAAGTGCCCTGCCTGCAACGATGCGTCCTGGCGGTTGTCGACGAAGGTGAGAAGCTTGCGTGCCCTCTTGTCGAGGGCATCGGCAGGAGCGTCCTTGAGCGAGCGGACAATGGACGTGGACACGAGCGAGGTCGCGGAGGAACGTCCCTCCTGATCCAGGGTCGCAAGTTTCGCGAAGTCCTTCCCCCTAGTCTGTTCGTAGCTCACGTTGCAATGAAGGCAGAACAGGAAGGGTGCTGGGATGAACGCCGCATCCAATTCGCCTTGGCCTTCGATGCCGTACGAGTCCACCTTGACAGCGATCGGCAGGCGTTTCAGGTAGGAGTCGGCCACGACTTCCTCTCCCTGGTCGTCGATGTCGAGCCAGGATTCGGGAAGTCGTCGGTCGGCGATGGCTTCCTTGGAGCTGCTCGGCCAAGGACGGTCGTGGTCGACGTACAGGTAGCCGTCCCCGGCGCGGCCGCCGGTCGCGTTGGTGTCCCGCCGCGGCTCGTAGCGGAAGCTGCCGTCTCGCTCTTGCCGCCAGACTGTCAGGTACTCCTGCCCGCATTCACGGCAGAACGCGAGTGGCAGAAGGATCTTGCCGTTCGATCCCGGTTGGACGAGCTGGTAGTCGCGGGTCAGATGGCGGGTCTGCTTGTCTTCCAGGGTCACATAGACCGTGTCGCCTTTCGACAGGAACTGGTGCAGCCGGAATGCGAACAGCGGCCGTTCGGTGACCGGGTGCCGGGCCTCCGAACCCGCCTTGAGAGTGCGCCGGATCGCCTCGACACAAGTCGCCTCGGTCTCTCCGCTCTCCTCGGCTAGTTCTGCCGCAGCCTCCTCGATTTTGGCGGGCTTCTGCCGAACCAAGTGACCCGAGCCTTCCGTGGCAAGGCCGAAACGGGTCTCGATCCAGCGCGCGAGAGGGTCGTTCACGAGGTCGGCGTAAGCAGTCGGGGCTTCGAGCGCTCGAAGCCGCTCTGCCGGGATTGTCAGTGGTGAATCGTCCGTAGCGCGCACGAGTGTCTCGCCGATGACATTGTCCGGGTTCACCTCGGTGCCGAACAGTGTGGTCGCGACGTCGGCGACGACCTTCCTTTGGTCGTCGAAGGTGTCCTCGCTCGACATCGTGGCGGATGTACCCACGCATTGCACATTTTCGGCTTGGCAAGCTTCGCGAACCCTGCGGATGAGCAGGGCGACGTCTGCCCCTTGGCGGCCACGGTAGGTGTGCAACTCGTCGAAGACCAGGAATTCGAGACCCTTCGCCATCTTGATCAGCGATCGACGGTCGTCAGGCCTGGTGAGCATGAGCTCGAGCATCACGTAGTTGGTGAGCAGGATGTCCGGCGGGCTGTCGCGGATCTCCTTACGACGCTCATCGCTTTCTTGACCGGTATAACGGGCATAGGTCACCGGTTCACGGCCCTTGCCGTAGCCGTCGAGAAGATATTTATCGAGCTCTTTGAGCTGGCTGTTTGCCAGGGCGTTCATCGGATAGACGATGATCGCTCGCACACGCTTACGGGCGCGAGAGCCTTCGGCCTGGCGGTCCTTCAGGACCTTGTCGACGATCGGCACGATGTACGAAAGGGACTTGCCGGACCCCGTGCCTGTCGTGAGGACGTAGGAAGAGCCGGACTGCGCGACGTCGATCGCCTCACGTTGGTGACGGTGGAGCGTGAGAGGCCTGCCGTCGCAGACCGTTCCGCCTTCGGTTTTACCCGCTTGAAAGATACGCGCGCACTCCGGATGTAAGACACCTTCGGCCGTCAGTTCGAGAAGAGTGCCGCCTGAAGCGAAGAACGGGTTCAGGGAAACCCAAGGGTCAGGCCACTGCGATTTTGCGTCCAAGTCTTTTTCGACGAACTCCTCGATCCGCTTGTCGCGGATGATCGTGCCGCCTTCGGTGAAAGCGCGGTAGTCGTCGATGAGCTTCCGATGTACGCCGAAAACATCCATTCCGGATGTCGATCGCTGGGCCAGGGACGCGCTCGGCGGTCCGGTTGTCTTCGCCTTTCGGGTCTCGGTGAGCCATCGTGCTGGATTCAAGTCGTCCCATCCCGGCACAGACTCGATGCTCTTGACCAATGGCAGCAGTGCTTCGCGGACTGCGACGGCGTCATCGGGACGGTCCGCGGGTTCCTTTGCCAGCAGTCGTTCGACCAGGAGAGCCAGCTCGTTGGGTATGTCAGAACGCATGAGCTGTACCGAAGGCGCTTGCTCGTTGATGTGCTTCTGGCCGAGTTCATGGGCGGACCCGCTGTGAAACGGTGGCACTCCGGTCAGGAGCTCGAACAATACACACCCGAGAGCGTAAAGGTCGGCTGCCTGCGCAACAGCCGAATCCCCGAATTGCTCGGGTGCCATATAGCGGGCAGTACCGACGGTGACGCCGGTACTGGTGACCTTGTCGCTCTCGGTGTCGTCGATGACCCGGCCCATGCCGAAGTCGAGAACCTTGACGGCACCGCCGTGGAGCACCATCACATTGGACGGCTTGAGGTCGCGATGCACGACGCCTTTGACGTGTGCTGCCGACAAGCCACTCGCAATCTGCGCGCCGATGGCCGCGGCCCAGGAGGCTGGCAGCTGGGGGCGTTCCGAAATAAGGTCGCGGAGCGAGCGTCCGTCGAGAAATTCCATCGCCAGGTACGGCACGCCGGAGTTGTCGACGCCGCCATCGATGGTGTGGGGCAGGTTCGGGTGGTCGAGCTGGCGCATGATCCGGACTTCGCGAGCGAATCGCTCGGTCGTCTTGTCGGCGTGTGCAGAGTCGAGGACGATTCCGGCGCGGTTACGCAGAATGAGCTTCACAGCGACGATGCCGGTCCCGTGAGGTTCAGTGGCCGCCAAGTCCTCGGCGCGATGGACTTCGCCCATGTTGCCCCTGCCGACTGGACCCACCAGCCTGAATCGACCTGCTACTACTTCCGGATTCGCTGTCACCGTCGCCCTCCCGCGATGATCGACAAGTTTCCACGAGCTGTACGTCGTTCGAAGTGTGCTTAGTGCAACAGAGTACACGAGGTGCCCAGTTTTGAAACAAGTCGGTCTGTTGGCGACGTCAACAGACCGACTCGACGGTGTAGCGCAGCTGTGGTCGGAGGTTTGAGCAACCGTCATGCACGAGCGAGATGGGAAATGTTGAAGGCGCAGCCTAAGCCTCGTGCAGGACTGTCCGGAGTGGTCTGGAATTGCCAGTCCTGGTACTGAGTCGCTCGCGATGTTTCGCTTGCATTAATAGCTCAGTATGTCGTTGCAGGTGAAGTGCCCCCGGCAGGATTCGAACCTGCGACACCCGCTTTAGGAGAGCGGTGCTCTATCCCCTGAGCTACGAGGGCATGTACTGCCACGCGCAGCCTACCGGGTCACCGCCCCCAGGCGAACACGAGGGCTCAGTCACACGGAGCACCCGAACGGCGGTAGCACCCAGGCCGCTGCCGCAACCAGTCCCATGAGCAGGCCGAACCCGGACACTGGCCGTCTAGTGACACCCGACCTGCGGATCGGTCGACGAGCAGCCACACTCTCCACCAGCAAAACAGGGTCTGAATCGAGCCCTAGATCGACACAGATGACCCGCGAGGGTCACTCGTACGTGTCTGGTTTCGAAACCCTGAACAACAGTAGGTAATCTTCGTTAACGGGACGCGGTACCCACGCTCCCCCGGCTGCCGGAGGGCTTAGTTGATCAAGCTCATGTTCGCCGACGACGAGGAACTGGTCCGTTCGGGCCTGCGTGCCATGATGTCGGGCGCTGCCGACATCGAGATCGTGGGCGAGGCGAGTGACGGGAGATCAGCGGTCGAGGTCGCCCGGCGGTACCACCCTGACGTCGCCCTGCTCGACATCAAGATGCGGTCGCCTGACGACGGTATCCGCGCGCTCAGGGCCATCCTCGCGTTGCCGGATCCGCCGACCGTGGCCATGTTGACCACGTTCGACATCGACGACTACGTCAGTCTCGCCCTCCGGCTCGGGGCCAACGGCTTCCTGCTGAAGGACATCGATCCCGCCGCGTTGCTGCGGGCGGTCCGTGACCTGGCGCGTGGGGGTGCGGTGCTCGATCCGGGGGTCGCGGCGCGCATGGTCCAGACGCATCGGGACGAGCAGCGGGCCGCGCAGCCGGCGCGCAAGCTGCTCGCGTCGTTGTCCGATCGGGAGCGTGAGGTCGTGGGGCTGATCGGGCAGGGGTTGTCGAACGCGGAGATCGGCGGGCGGCTTCACCTGTCCGAGGCCACGGTCAAGGGTTACGTCTCGGCCGTCCTGTCCAAGATCGGCGCGGCGAACCGGGTGCAGGCCGCGCTGCTGGCCTATCGCGGTGGCCTGCTCGACCAGTAATGATCCTCACCGCGCTCGAGTTCCTCGGCTTGATCGCGTTCGCGGCTTCGGGTGCGCTCGCGGCGGTGCGGTCCAGGTTGGACGTCTTCGGAGTGGTCGTCGTGGGGCTCACGACGGCCCTCGGCGGCGGGATCATCCGTGACGTCCTCCTCGGGATCACGCCGCCGACGACCCTGCGGACCTGGCCGTACCTCGCGGTCTGTGGTGGGACGGCGCTGGTCGTGTTCGTCTTCCATCCGCAGATCGCGAAGCTGCGGCGTGGTGTGCTCCTCGCTGACGCGCTCGGGCTCGGGGTGTTCGCGACGGCGGGTACCACGATCGCGTTGAACGCGGGGGCTACTCCCTACGCGGCGTGCTTGATCGGGATGACGACGGGTATCGGTGGCGGCGCGGTGCGTGATCTTCTGCTGCGCGAAATCCCGCTCGTGCTGCGGAAGGAGATCTACGCGGTCGCGGCGCTCGCGGGGGCCGTGCTGGTCGTGATCGGTCACGCTCTGCGACTGTCGCCGGGGCCGGTCACGGCCGTAGCAGCCGCGGCCGTCGTGGGGGTTCGGATGCTCGCTTTGTGGCGTAGATGGAACGCACCTGTTGCAAAAGGGCCCGAGACCGGCTGAAACGTCTTGCGGACTGCCGGATTTCCTTTGTTTGTTCTGTGTGTGTTCTTAGGCGAGTCTCAGCACGCTGCGTAAGACTGTGGTCATGCGCATCCTCGTAGTGGACGACGACAGGGCCGTCCGTGAATCACTCAGGCGATCCCTTGAGTTCAACGGGTACCAGGTCGAACTGGCCGGGGACGGCGCGCAGGCCCTGGAAGCGATCATCGCCAACAGACCCGACGCGATGGTCCTCGACGTGATGATGCCGCGGCTCGACGGCCTGGAGGTCGCTCGACGCCTTCGCAGCACCGGTGACGACCTGCCGATTCTCGTGCTGACGGCGCGGGACACCGTCTCCGACCGGGTCTCCGGTCTCGACGCCGGCGCCGACGACTACCTGCCGAAGCCCTTCGCGCTCGAAGAGCTTCTCGCTCGCCTTCGCGCGCTGCTGCGCCGGGCGATCCCGGATCCGCAGGCGGCGCAGAACGCCGAGCTGCTGTCGTTCGCGGACCTCACCCTGGACCCCGGGACGCGTGAGGTGCGCCGGGCCGGCCGGGAGATCAGTCTCACGAGGACCGAATTCGCGCTGCTGGAGCTGTTCCTCTCCTATCCGAAACACGTCCTGACTCGCAGCCGGATCCTGGAGGAAGTATGGGGATACGACTTCCCGACGTCGGGCAACGCGCTGGAGGTCTACGTCGGCTATTTGCGCCGAAAGACCGAGGCTGGGAACGAACCGAGGCTGATCCACACGGTCAGGGGAGTGGGCTACGTGCTGAGGGAAACCCCGCCGTGACAGACCCGGCCCAGGTCGCCGACGGGTCCGAAAAGGATCCGCGCGGCGACCGCTGGGGCACGCGGCGCTTCTCGCTCCGCGGCCGGGTGACGCTGCTCGCGGCCGCTTCGGTGGCGGGCGCGGTGGCCTTGGTGTCACTGGGCGCGTATCTCGTCGTGAAGGAAAACCTCTACCAGCAGGTCGACGACAACCTGCTCGCCCGCGCGCAGGCCGCCGTCGACTCGCCGCAGGTGCAGACCGAGTTGCAGCAGGTGCCCGGCGCCTTCCTGGCCAGCGCGGACCTGCAGATCGGCCAGCTGACGGTCGGGGAGAAGATCCGGCTGACCTATCCGCAGTCCGGAAGCCGCCCGCCCTACGGCGCCGACGAGATCGCGGTCGCTTCGGGGACCTCGCCGTTCTCGCTGCGCACCGACCCGAGGACCGACAGCCGGGTCGTCGCCCTCCCGCAGGGCGCCGGGCAGGCGATGGTGCTCGCCCAGTCGCTCGGCCCGACCAAGCGCACCCTGAACGAACTCTCCGTCGTCCTGTTCCTGATCGGCGGCGCCGGGATCCTGGTCGCCGCGGCGGCGGGGACAGCCGTCGCGAGAGCGGGCCTGCGGCCGGTCGACCGGCTGACGTCGGCGGCGGAACGCGTCGCCACCACGGGTGACCTGCGGCCGATCCCGGTCAGCGGCGACGACGAACTCGCCCGCCTCACCCAGAGTTTCAACACGATGCTCGGCACGGTCGCCGAATCGCAGGAACGGCAACGGCAGCTCGTCGCCGACGCCGGCCACGAGCTCCGGACCCCGCTGACGTCGCTTCGCACGAACCTGGAACTCCTGTTGTCCGCGAGCAGGCCGGGGGCGCGCACGCTGTCCGATGAGGACCGCAGTGACATCGAGGCCGACATCCGCGGCCAGCTCGACGAGCTGACCCAGCTGATCGGCGACCTCGTCGAACTCGCACGCCAGGACGAGCCGCGGATCGAGCACGAGCGGGTCGAGATGGTCGACGTCGTCGAGCGCGCGCTCGACCGGGCGCGCCGCCGCGCCGGCGAGATCGAATTCGACGTTTCGCTGCAGCCGTGGGTACTGACCGGCGACACCAGCGCGCTGGAACGCGCGGTGCTGAACCTGCTGGACAACGCGGTCAAGTTCTCGCCGGAGGGCTCGACGGTCGGGGTCCGGCTGTACCCGGTCGGCGACGGCACCGCGGTGCTCGAGGTCGAGGACTCCGGGCCGGGGATCGCCGACGAGGACCTGCCGAAGGTGTTCGACCGCTTCTACCGCTCGTCCGAGGCGCGGACGCTGCCCGGTTCGGGGCTCGGCCTCGCCATCGTGCAGCACGCCGCGCAGCGGCACGGCGGCGACGTCTACGCGGGACGCGCTCCCGCGGGCGGTGCGCTGATGACCCTGCGACTCCCGGGAGCCCCTGCCTGATGGGTGATTACGACAAGGGACTGGAACTGCTGCGCCTTCTCGGCGGCGTCGAGGATCCTGCCGTGCTGGAGCTGTTCGAAAGCGTCGGTGCGACGGACTTCGGCGCGGAGGCCGTCGCTTTCGTCTACGGCGGTGTCTACCAGCGTGCGGGGCTTTCGCTCGCGCAGCGGCAGCTGGTGACGGTCGCGGCGCTGGAAGCCTTGGGGTACGCGGAGGCGCAACTCGAGTTCCACCGGACCGCCGTGGTGAACGTCGGTGGTGACCTTGACTCCGGTGACGAAACGACCAGGCGGCTCAAGCGGATCGCGGTGTACACGGCGAAGGGCGGGGTGGCGCCGGAGCTGGCCGACGTCCTCCGGGAAGCACGGGACGCGGGGGAGCTCGGGGCGGCCGTCGAGGCGATCCTGCATCTCGCCGTCTACGTGGGTTTCCCCGCCGCGCTCAACGCGTTGGGCGCCGCCCGTACTCTGACGAGTGATGAGCACCGAGAACGCGCCTGAGCCGGCGCCCCGCCGTCTGCTTTGGACACTGCTGGTGGCCGCGGTGCTGCTGGCGGCCGACCAGCTGACCAAGTGGTGGGCCGTCGACGCCCTCACCGACCGTGCGCCGATCCCGGTGATCGGCGACTTCATCCGCTTCCGGCTGCTCTACAACCCGGGCGCGGCGTTCTCGCTGGGCGCCGATTCCACCTGGGTCTTCGCGATCCTGGCCGCCGCCGCGGTGATCGCGCTGCTGTGGATTTCGCGCAAGGTCCGCTCGGCGGGCTGGGCGATCTCACTCGGGCTGCTGCTCGGCGGCGCGACGACGCATCTGGGAGACCGGCTGTTCCGTGAGCCTGGGTTCGCACGCGGTCACGTCGTCGACTTCATCGACTACAACGGCTGGTTCGTCGGGAACGTCGCGGACATCGCGCTGTTCTTCGGCGCGGTTTCGCTGTTCGTGCTCAGCTTCCGCGACGTGCCGATCGACGGCGTCAAGCAGAAGGCGTCGGAGTAACCAGACAGAACTCGTTTCCTTCGGGATCGGCGAGAACGACGAGTCCGTCCTCGGGGTGTGCGAGCACCTTCGCGCCCAGCGCGACGAGCCGTTCGACGTCGTCGCCGGTCAAATCAAGGTGCACACGGTTCTTGGCGACCTTCCCTTCCGGAACCTGGTTGAAGAACAAACGCGGTCCCGTCGGGGCTTCGACGAGCACCGAAGGATCCTCTTCCGAGCCGGAGAATCCCAGTGAGCGGAGCCGTTCAAGCTCTTCTTCGTCATAGAGTGCGACTTCGTAGCCGTCGAGCACCGCCGCCCAGAAGCGGGCCAGCGAAGCCGGATGGTGGCAGTCGAAGACGACGTCGCGAAGCGCGGCCATGGCTCCATGCTGGCAGGTCAACTCGGCTCGTCGCGCGATGTTTATTCGTGTAGGATTTTGTGTAGTTGATCCAGGGAGGGTTCGTGCTCGCGCGGCAACGACAGGCGGTGATCCTCGAAGAGGCGCGCCGGACCGGGGCGGTCCGGGTCAGCGACCTCGTCACGAGGCTCGGCGTCTCCGACATGACGGTGCGCCGCGACCTCGACGTGCTCGCCGGCCGTGGTCTGGTCGAAAAGGTATACGGCGGCGCCACCTCCATTGTCGGCAAAAGCACCGACGAGCCCGGTTTCGAGGCCAAATCCGTCCGTCAGCGCGTGCAGAAGGAAGCGATCGCCGCCGTCGCGGCCGGGCTGGTCCGGCCGGGCACCGCGATCGGCATCTCCGCCGGCACCACCACCTGGACGCTGGCCAGGGCGCTCGACGGGATCCCGGGACTGACGATCGTCACGAACTCCATCCAGGTCGCCGACGTACTGCGCGGCGAGAGCCAGCCGGAGCGCACGGTGGTCCTCACCGGCGGAGTCCGCACCCCGTCGGACGCGCTGGTCGGGCCGGTCGCGGTGCAAAGCCTGCGCTCGCTGCACCTGGACGTCGTCTTCCTCGGGGTGCACGGGATGGCCGACGGCCCGGGTTTCACCACCCCGAACCTCACTGAATCCGAGACCGACCGCGCCTTGGTCGAAGCGGGCCGCAAGCTGGTCGTGCTCGCCGACCACACCAAATGGGGCATCGTCGGGATCTCCACCATCGCCGGGCTCGAAGAGGCCGACGTCGTCGTCTCGGACGACGGTTTGTCCGACAAGGCAAGGGAAACGCTCACCGAACAGGCAGGTGAGCTGATGATCGCCGAAACGGCGGAGACGGCTGAGGCTGAAGAAGCGTGAAACGCACGGTAAGGCACCTGGCCGACGGCCGGGAAATCATCTATTTCGACTCTCCCGGCGCGCCGGAGCGCACCGCCGAGGACACCCGTGATCTGCCGCAGGTCGCGGCGGCGTCGGAGATCCGGCGCGATCCGCTGACCGGCGAGTGGGTGGCGATGGCCGCGCACCGGCAGACGCGGATCTACAAACCGCCGGCCGACCTGTGCCCGTTGTGCCCCACGAAACCCGGGAAGCCCAGCGAGATCCCGGAGCCGGACTACGACGTCGCGGTGTTCGAGAACCGCTTTCCCTCCTTCGCCCGCAACGTCATCGGTGATTCGTCCACAGTGGATGGTGCCGGGCTGGTGCCCGTCGCGCCGGGGGTCGGCCGCTGCGAGGTCGTCTGCTTCACCAGCGATCACGACGGTTCTTTCGCCGGGCTGACGGCCAAACAGGTCCGCGCGGTCGTCGACACCTGGGCCGACCGCACCGCCGAACTGTCCGCGATGGACGGAATCGAACAGGTCTTCCCGTTCGAGAACCGCGGTGAAGAGATCGGCGTGACACTGCACCATCCGCACGGCCAGATCTACGGCTACCCGTTCGTCACGCCGAAGACCGAGCGGATGCTGGAGGTCGCCCGCGCGTACGAGGCCGAGCACGGCCGTCCCGTGATGGGCGACGTGCTGGCCGCCGAGCGCGAATCCGGCATCCGGGTCGTGGTCGCGGGGAAGCACTGGACCGCGTTCGTGCCGCCCGCCGCCCGCTGGCCGGTGCAGGTCCAGATCGTGCCGCATCGCCAGGTGCCCGACATCCCCGCGCTGTCGGACGCGGAGCGTGACGAGTTCGCCGACGTCTACCTCGAAGTCCTTCGCCGCTGCGACGGGCTCTACGACCGGCCGCTGCCCTACATCGCGGCCTGGAACCAGGCGCCCGCCAAACGCGATCGCGGACTCGGCTGGCTGCACCTGGAGGTGTTCTCGGTGCTGAGGTCGAAGGACAAGCTGAAGTATCTGGCCGGTTCGGAGTCCGGGATGGCCGTGTGGATCAACGACGCCACCCCCGAGCAGATCGCCGAGAGGCTGCGCGCCACCCACTGATGAGGCCATACTCATGAGCGACGCACAGCTTTGGCTCAGGAACCTCTCAGGACCATCCCGCAAGGTAGAGACATGACCGAGAACGATCCCAGCGGCCAGAACGCCGAGCAGGCGCGGCCCGCCGGCGCTCAGCCGGACGCGGAACAGAGCGCGAGCTGGGCGGCTCAGCCCGCTCCTTCGCAGCCTGACGCGACCGGCCTCGGCGGCCATGCCGCTCCCCAAGGTGGACAGGCCTACCCCACGGAACAGCAGTACAACCCGTGGTCGCCCCAGGCACAGCAGACCCAGACGCAGCAGGCGGCGACCTCCGAGCACCAGGCGCAGGGCACCTTCACCCAGGGACATCAGCTCCCGGGGCAGCAGGCGCCCTATGGGCAGCACGCCCAGCCGGGTCCGTCGGTCTACGCGGTCCCGCAGCAGCGGCAGGCTTCGAAGTCCACTTCGGGCAAGCTGCTCGCCGGTGTCGCGGCGATCGCCCTCGTCGTGGGCGGCGTCGCGGGCGGCACCGTCGGCTACCTGACCGGTGACGCCTCCGGCGGCAACTCCGTGAACGCGCTCGACGCGCCGAAGCCCGCCCAGCAGACGGGCAACGTGCCGGCGGGATCGGTCGAGTCGGTGGCGCAGAAACTGTCGCCGAGCGTGGTCGAGCTGCAGGTTTCCGGCCGGTCCGGTGCGGGCGAGGGCTCCGGCTTCGTGCTCAGCACCGACGGCTACGTGCTGACCAACAACCACGTCGTCGAGGTCGCCGCGGCTGGCGGGCAGATCCAGGCGGTGTTCCAGGACGGCAAGAAGGGCACGGCGACCATCGTCGGCCGCGACCCCACGACCGACATCGCCGTGGTGAAGGTCAGCGGCGTCAGCGGCCTGACCCCGGTGGAGCTCGGCCGGTCCGACGACCTGCGGGTCGGGCAGCCGGTGGTCGCCATCGGTTCGCCGTTCGAACTGGCGGGCACGGTCACTTCGGGCATCGTCAGCGCGCTGAACCGGCCGGTGAGCGCCGGTGGCAACGGTGACCAGACCACGGTGATGTCGGCGGTGCAGACCGACGCGGCGATCAACCCCGGCAACTCCGGCGGCCCGCTCGCGAACATGTCCGGCCAGGTCATCGGGATCAACTCGGCGATCTACAGCCCGAAGTCCGCGCAGAGCCAAGGCGGCGAGAGCGGCGGCAACGTCGGCATCGGCTTCGCCATCCCGATCGACCAGGCGCGCCGCACGGCCGACGACATCATCAACACCGGCCAGGCGACGCAGACCTTCATCGGCGCGCGGGTGCAGACGGTGCCGACAGGCGGAGCGCAGCTCGGTGAGATCTCGCCGGGCAGCCCCGCGGAGAAGGCGGGCCTCAAATCCGGCGACGTCGTGACGAAGCTGGACGACCGGCCGATCCCCAACGCGGACGCGCTCGTCGCCGCGATCCGCACGCGGGCGCCGAACGACAAGGTCAAGTTCACGCTCAGCGGTGACAAGGTGGTCGAGGTGACCCTCGGCGGCCAGCCGGTCACCCCGAACTAGATTTCCCCCAACGCTCGGCCGCAGTGCGCGGCCGAGACCAAACCCCGGCTCGGACCCCCAGCGGGCCGGAACCAGAGGCCACGTGTGACCGGCTGCCAATCCCGGTCACGCGTGGCCCCTTTTTATCGCGGGGGAGGTAACCCCAAGGTGGTGTGTCCGTGAAGGCCTCCTTCCCTACTTTCAAGGTAGGGAAGGAGGCTTTCGCTACCGTCGGATGTACTTCGGTAACGCGAGATCCGGGTCTGAGCACGCGAGTGCGGTGTCGCGTCACCCAGCTGCCGTCTCGCCCGAAACACGACACGTTTGCCTTACCCCTCAAGAGAGCCCGAATCGCGACTCACGACCAACCCGGCCACGAGCACACCGAGCCAGACGACGCCCAGGGTAACCAGCAGCCCGGTGACGGTGTCGGCATCGTGCAGGCCGGGATTGGCGGCGCCGCCGAAAGGTCGCCACAGCAACGGAATCGCGAGCAGCGTAAGCACGCCGGTGAGTACCGCGCCCGTCTTCACCGGGGTCCCCCAGCGCTCCGGCAGGAATCTGCTCAGCGCGAGCCCGGCGGCGCCGACCAGAGGCGCGACCAGCAGGTCGTGCACCAGCGGGCCGCCGACAAGCCAGCCGAATGTCCCGAAGACGTCCGGCCGTAAAGGGAACGCGTATTCGGCGAACAGCACCGCGCCCCAGGCGAGTGCGCCAAGGCCGGGCAGGAGCAGCAGCAGCCGCAGCGTTTTCACAGCGTCTCCAAGCGGGTGACCCATTTGGTCTGCAGGACGCCCGGCCGGTTCGGGGCGATGATCCGGCACGGGAAGCCGTGGTCGGCGTCGAGGATCTCGCCGTTGAGTTCCAAGGCCAGCAGGGTGAGTTCGTCCTCGGTGTGCGCGCCGGGCAGTTCGCTGATTCCGTAGATCCCGGCTTTCTCCAGCGAGAACACGCGGACCGGCGTTCCCGGGGAGCTTCCGGCGTTTCGCAGCAACTCTCGCACCGAGACACCGCTCCAGCGCGCGGACTGGCTCCAGCCCTCGACACAGGCGATCGGCAGGTCGGCCGACGTCTGGGGCAGGGCGCGGAGCTGGTCCAGAGAATAGGTTTTCGTGCCGTTCGGGGTCACCACCGACAGGCGCCAGTTCGGATCTCGGGCGGCGTCGAGGACACCGGCAGCCGCGGCCGTCCGGTTCACCGGCAAGCCCCGCGGTCCCTTGTCATTGCGCCAAGACAGTCCGGAAACGGTGCGCAGCAACGGAATCGTCGCGCCCGCTGTCGCGACGACGGCGACGCCCGCGGTCAGCCATGTCGTACGGAGAAAGGCCCGTCGTGAGGGTTCGGGCTCGGTGGTGAGCGCGCGGCGGACCACCGGCAGTTTCACCGCGACGTGTACCAGGATCGAGCCGATCGCCACCCACGCGACGGCGTAATGCAGCTGCGGGAAGTAGAACGTCCACGGGTAGTTCTGCGCGACGTTGAACAGGCCGGTGACGAGTTCGAAGAACGCGGCCGCGGACAGCACCAGGATCGAGAGGCGTTCCAAGGCGTGCGGCAGGCCGCGGATCACCGGGCGCTCGAACAGTTTCGGGAAGACGCTCCACAGTTTGGCCAGCAGCAAGGGAATCGACGCGATCCCGGACAGCACGTGGGTACCCTGCGTGACCCGGTACAGCCAGACCGGGCGGCTCGGCCAGCCGAACCACGACGGCGGATGCTGGATGAGATGGCTGACGAGGCCGGTGACGAAGCACAGAGTGAACGTGACGGCGAGGGCGAGCCCGATCCGGGACGTCACCCGTTCCGAATGCGCGACGGACCGGAACCTCATGATTTCTCCAGGCAGGCGAACCAGCGGTGGTCGCGGCGGGTGGCCCAGGCGACGCGGAACGCGGTACGGGCGGCGAGTTCGGCGATGGCTTCGACGCCGACCCACGCCCAGGTGAACCAGGCGCCGTCGTCGGGACGCAGGCGGACCCGGTCCTGGCGGACGCCGCGGCCGGGTGGGTCGAGTTCGACGAGCACCGTCCCGCCGTCGGCAACCAGCTCGGCCGTCCGCGACAGCAGACGCAGCGGATCGCCGCCGATGCCGATGTTCCCGTCGGCGAGCAGGACATGCCTCCACCGTCCTTCGCCGGGGACGCGGTCGAAGACGTCGCGGCGGAGCGCGACGGCACCCCGGGCGTGGGTGAGCCGTACGGCAGTGGCCGAGATGTCGACGCCGAGTGAGGCGATGCCGCGTTCGGTCAGCGCGGCGGTGAGCCTGCCGGGGCCGCAGCCGATGTCGAGGGTCGGGCCGGAGCAGGCGTCGAGGAGAACGTCGTCCCCGTCGCCGGGCACGGCCGTCCAGCGGTCCACCGGCAGCTCGACACGTTCTCCGGTCGCCAGTTCCAGCCAGCAGCGCTGTCCCAGCAGACCGGTGTCGAAGGCGGTCACCGGACTTCGACGACCGCTCGGGCGAACCGGCCGTGCGGATTCGCCGCCGCCACCCGGCGCGCGTCCGCGATGGTGTCCACATCGGACAGTGTGGGCAGGATGCCGGGGCACAGGCCGACGTCGGTCAGCGCCCGCAGGGTCTCCTGTCCGGTGTCGTGCCGGGACATCGGGACCCCGGCGAGTACCTTGGCGTGCAGGGGATCGGCCAGACCGAGCGCCCACCAGCCACCGTCCTCCGCGAGCCCGAGAACGGAATCCCGGGTGGTCAGCGTTTCCGCGGCCGCGGCCAGTGCATCCGGCGTGACCTGCGGGGTGTCCATGCCGATCTGCAGCACCGGCCGGCCGGGATGGAGGGCGGCGACGTCGGCGTGGGCGTTGGCGAGACGGACGTCGAACCCGTTGCCACGCTGAGGAAGTACGTCCGTCTTTTCCAGGACCGCAGCGATCTCCTCGCCGCGCGCGGCGTCGCCGAGGTCGCCGGTCAGCGCGACGACTACGCGCGCTTCGGGTGTCAGCAGCGCGGCGTCGAGGGTGTCGAGCAAGGAGGCGGCCGCGATCCCGGCGGCCTGTTCCGGCGTCGCGGGCGGGCAGAGCCGTGTCTTCGCGAAACCGGGTACGGGCGCCTTGGCGACGATCAACAGGCAGAAGGTCATCGGCTCAGCACCCGCCCGAAATCCCGTGCGGCGCGCAGCGTTCCGCGCAGCGAACCGGAGACCTTCGACTTCGTGCCCTTGGCGCGTTCGCCGTAGGAGACGTCGAACTCGACGACCCACCAGCCCGCCCGCCGGGCCTTGATCAGCAGTTCGAGCGGGTAGCCGAAGGCACGGTCGGTGACGCCGAGGTCGAGGAGCGCTTGCCGCCGGACGGCCCGCAGCGGCGCGATGTCATGGACGGGAAGACCCTTGAGCCGCAACAAGGACGAGACCACCGCGTTGCCTGCCCGCGCGTGCCATGGCCAGACGCCGGAGCCGGTCGGCACTCGCCGTCCGACCGACAGATCGGCTTCGACGAGGCCGTCCACCAGCGTCGGCAGCTCGGCGAGGTCGAGAGAGCCGTCGGCGTCGGCGAAGCAGACGACGTCCGCGGTCGCCGCCTCCAGCCCCGTGTGCACCGCGGCGCCGTAGCCGCGCCGGGGCTCGTGGACGACCTTCGCCCCGAGCCTGGCCGCCACTTCGGCGGAGCCGTCGCTGGAACCGTTGTCGACCACGATCGCCCGGTAGCCATCGGGCAGGGCCGCCAATACCCCTGGGAGCGCACCGGCCTCGTCGAGACAGGGAAGCACGACGTCAACTTCGTCATCGTTCACGAACAGCACGGTAAGTCCGGGATGGACGGCCGAAAACCCTTGCCGTGCTTACCGAATCATGACATCGGCGAAATTCTTACCGTGTTCTGACAGTTCGCTTCTCCATTACGCCGTCCCCCGTGAACACCGCTATGGTGCCGGTTTTCACGGCTTCGCGATCAGCCGGGCCACGAACACCCCGGCGATCGCGACCAGCGCGGCCGCGGCGATCCACGGCCACACCGGCATCGAGTCGTCCACCGCCGGACGGGCGACCGCGGTTTCGGTCCGCATCACCGGATCGGCCGCCGCCTTTCCGGAACCCGCCGTGGTGAGCGTGAACGGAACCGAACCCGACACCGGATGGCCGTCCGCGGACACCACCCGGTACTTCACCGTGTAGACGCCGGCGGCGCCCAGTGCCCGCAGAGGCGCGGACAACTTCTCTCCGGTGACCACGGGCGCGCCGCCTTCCCAGTGCGACGAGCCGTCCGGACCGAGTACGGCCAGTTCGGTGAAGCCGCGGTCGAGCGGCTCGTTGAACACCAAGGTGACGGCGGCGGGCGCGGAAGCGATCGAGGAGTCCTTCGCCGGGTCGCTCGAAACGAGCACGCTGTGCGCCATGGCGGGCTGGACGACGGACAGCGACGTGAACAGCACGAGTGCGGCCATGAAGGCGCCGCGCAGCCGGTTTCGAGCCGATGGCCGGGAAAGCGACATGGGTGACCCTCACAATTGCGTCGGACGACCGGGGAATGGGAGCCCATGGTCGGGGACGGAATGGTCGGGAGCGTTGCGGTGGTGGGGGTTCGCGCTACAACCGTGTTAACGAAAACTCACCGGTGTTCGCGTGGCGGCAGCCGAAAACGGGCACGGTACCCGTGGCGTTCACTCGAATGGCCGCGCCAGGCGGCCATTCGGCCGCAGAACTCACAGCCGTCCGGCGGCAAGCGGCCCGGTTCCTTTACCTGGGCTTCATGTGACGATCATGCCTGGTAACGCGACACCTGGTTTTCTTCTGGCCCATCGAGCCCGTTCCCTTTTTCCCGCTCAATTCTCGTTTTCCGTATGGGAGGACGCCTTCGTGGCCTTGCGAGGAATCGCCCCGCGCCGTGACCAGCTGATCGCGGCGAGCCTCACCGGCGCCGTCGTGATCGTGGTCGGGTACGCCTCGGGTCTCGGCCTGAAACCCGGGACGGCGATGGCGGAGAACCCACCCGTGCTCACCCAGCCTCCGCCGTCGGCCGCCACTCCGCTGCCCGGCGGTGAACCGCCGCCTCCCGCGCCGATCCCTTCCCTGCCCGCACCCGCGGTTCCGGTCACCGACATCCCCGCCCCGATGGCCCCACCCGCGCCGCCCGGCGGCATCGAGGTCCCGCCCCCGGTGCCCGTCCCGGAACCCGTTCCCCCGCATCCGCATCCGGATCCGCCGTCGGTGACGCCGCCGCCCACTCCGCCGCCGCCCGGTACCGAGCTGCCCGCCTGCCAACCTGGTGTGTCGCAACAGGTTCTGGACACGGTCGCCGCGCTCCCCTTGCTCGGCGGGGTCACCGGTGGCCTCGGGGTGACGGGGGCGGACGGGCTCGGCGCGACCCTGCTCGGATACTGCCGCGCACCTGACGGCGCGGTCGTCCTCGAGACGGTCCCCGTGCCCGCGCCGGTCCGGTGAGTCATGGTCAAGACCTGGTATGTACTCGCCCGCTGCGTCGACTACTTCGGCATGACCCTGTTCACGGGCGGACTGTTCTTTCTCGCGTTCCTCTGGCCGGATGGAGCCGGGCGGAGCCGGGCGCGCATCGTCATCGGCGTCGGATGGCTGCTCGGTTTCGCCGGCACTGTCGCGGGTCTCGGCTTGCAGGGCGCGTGGTCGGCGCAACGCCCGGCCGCCGATCTCTTCGACTGGGATCTGCTCGGGCAGGTGCTGGACACGCAGTTCGGCCGCGTCTGGTTCGCGAAGGCGTTGCTGTGGCTGCTGGCGGGCGTCGTTCTCGCGGATCTGCTGCAACGCGGAAGGACCGCGGCGCGTTCGACGGCGTGGCGGGTCGGCGCGGGAGTGGTGACACTGGGGCTGCTGCGTACGACCGGATTGACCGGGCACGCGGTCGAAAGCACCCGGCCGTTGCTCACCCAGATCGCGGATCTCGTGCACCTGGCCGGGATCTGCGCGTGGATCGGCGGACTGGCCGTCCTGTTGTTCGGGGTGCTGTCCCGGCGTGATCCCGGCGAGCTCGCCGCCGTCGTGCCCCGCTATTCCCGGCTGGCGCTGGTGTCGGTGCTCGCGGTGATCGCGGCGGGCATCGTGCTGGCGTGGCAGACGGTCGGCAGCTGGACCCGACTGTCCACAACGGACTACGGGCGCACGCTGGTGGTCAAGCTGATCGTCCTCGCCGTCGTCCTCGTCATCGCGCAAGGCAGCAAAAGCTGGGTCGCCCGGCGCCTCGACTTCGCCGTCGTCCTGCGCGGCGACGCCGCCACCGTCCGTCCCTTCGTCTATTCCGTCGCCGCCGAGACCGCGCTCGTCATCGTGGTGCTCCTCGCGGCGAGCCTCCTCGTCACGGCCAGCCCCGGCCGGTGACCGCCCTACCGAAAGGAGTGTCCTTCATGGACAACCCAGAGCCCAAGAACCCCGCCGCCGAGTCGCCGCCGTCGGTGTCGCATCGGCGGACCTGGCCGGTGGCGGTGGCGATCCTCGCCCTGGGTGTCGCGCTGTTCAGCCTCGCCACCCTGCGGGGCGGGCAGCAGGCGGACACCGCCCAGACCGCCAATGTCGATCTGGCCGCGTTGTCGAAGCAGGGTCCGCTGGCGGTTCCGCTCTACCAGGGACTTTCCCAGGAGCAGGCGGCGCCCGCGGCGGCCTCGGCCAAGAGCGTCGAGATGATGGGCTACAAGTTCAGTCCCGCGAGCCTTTCCGTCGCCGTCGGCGACACGGTGACGTGGACCAACCACGACACCGCGCCGCACAACGTCGTCATCACCGACGGCCCGGAGAAGTTCACGTCGCCGACGTTGCAGCAGGGGCAGACCTTCAGCCACACCTTCACCAAGGCGGGCGACTACTCCTACTACTGCTCGGTGCATCCGGACATGAAGGCGTCGGTCAAGGTGGAGGGCTCCGGCACCCCGCCGACCTCATCACCGGCACCGACGAGCGCCCCGCCGACTTCGACCAGCAGCAAGCCGCCGACGTCGTCGCATTCGATGCCGCCGACCACCCCCGGCGGGGGATCCTGCGTGCCCAAGGGAGTGCTCCAGCCGATCATCGACCACGTCAAGGCCGCGCATCTGGAGACCTCACCCGGTCAGCAGGTGCAGGACATCCTCAACCTCGACCAGTACATCAAGACGCATACGGTGTGGCTGGAATCCGTCCTCGCCCCGGTGCTGGACGGTTCGGCCGACAAGGTCGTCGCCGACACGCTCGCGCCGATCATCGCGCACATCAAATCCGCGCATCTGGAAACGTCGCTCGGCCAGCAGGTCACCGATCTGCTGAACCTCGACCAGTACATCAAGACGCATACGGTGTGGCTCGAAACCGTGCTCACCCCGTTGCTGAACCAGGCCAGCTGCTGAGCAAGGCCTGTCGCTGAATCGGAGGGCCCGGCCGGTAAGCGGCCGGCCGGGCCCTCCGCCAGTATCCACGTTCCACTCCCACGGAGACGAGCGATGTCCGACACCGAACTCCTGCCCGCTCCGGTCCGATCCGGGCACCGGCTGCGTCCGGATCGATGCGTGATCGAGCCGTCGATCAGATTCCTGCGCTTCCCCTTGGCGCGTGGCAGGTTCGCCGCGACGGCGGGATATCTGGACGTCTCGGAGGACCCGGCGCTCTTCGTCGAACTCGACGTCCCTTCGCTACGCACCTATCCGTGGCCGTTGCGACGCTTGATTCTCAAGCGCTGCACGACCCGCGTACTCACCTTCACCTCCGACGAACTCGTCATCGACGAAAGGCAGGTAGTGATCGAAGGGCGGATCGGGGGAAGAGGGCTCGTGCTCGACGGAGATCTGCGTTATGTCGACGAAGAACGGATAGTCTTATGGGCCAAGGGAATTCTGCCCCGGCCACGGCGGGCGCCGTGGTTCGCCCGCCGGGTCCACGTCGAGATCGCCATCGAGTTCGTCCGATGAAGCGCGTCACCGGTCTCGCGTGTGCGGCGATCTTCCTGATCCTGCAAGCGATCTATCTCGCACCGCCGTCGAAGGCGGCTACGCAGCAGGTGATGATGCAGGACTACGCCTACGGTCCGGCGTCGCTGACCGTACGGGTCGGGGACACCGTCACCTGGATGCAGCACGATCAGGCACCCCACGACGTCGTCACGACGAGCGCCCCGGTCGCGTTCCGCAGCCCGCAGCTTTCGTCCGGGCAGAGCTGGAGCTACACCTTCACCAAGCCGGGCACGTATTCCTACTACTGCTCGGTGCATCCGGACATGCGCGCGTCGGTCACCGTGCTGGCCGCGGAGACACCCACGAAGCAGCCGGCCCCCGTCCCGCCGAAACAGACCACGGCGCGGCCGACCACTGCCCCGGCGTCGGCGTCGGCCAGTCCGACGGCGAGTGCGCCGCCGTCGAGCAGCGCGTCCCCGGCCCCGGCGGCTCCCGCGACCGAGCCCGCCACCCCCGCTCCTCCCGTGACCCAGCAGGCGGCGGCCACGGCACCCTCGCTCGACCCGATGCTGCTGATCGCCGGGATCGTCACGGCGGTGGCGGTACTGTGCCTGCTGCTCGTGGGGTCGCGACCGGCGGGGTGAGCGCGAGTCTTACCGAGTTCTGACGGACCGGGCTTCCCGGCCTTCGAACGTCGAAAACGTGGTTATGGTGCCGGTGATGTCCACTGTCACCGCCCCCGCCCGCACGGGACGCCGGGCCGATCTGATCGCCGTCGGCCTGGCGATGCTCGTCGTCGGTGCCGCGATCGCCGTCGGCCTCCACTACAACCGTCCCGGTTCCGGCGTGGTGATCTACGCCTTCGCGCCGCCGCTGTTCGGGCTGTGGTTGCCGCACGTCGGCCCCGGGACGGTCGCCGCCGTCGTGCTCGCGCTCGTGGTCGTCACCAAAGGTCCCTTGCTCGCCGCCCGGCTGCGCTGGCGTCCGCTGCTCGCGCTCGGTTACGCGGCCGCGCTGACGTGGACGTTCTCGCTGGCCATGATCGACGGCTGGGCCAGGGGGTTCACCGGCAGGCTCGCCACGGAACACGAGTATCTGCACGAGGTACCCGGGATCACCGACATCCCGCGGATGCTGAACGAGTTCTCCTCGCGCATCCTGGATTTCCGGCCGAACTCGTGGACGACGCATGTCTCCGGTCATCCGCCGGGCGCGACGCTGGTCTTCGTCTGGCTCGACCGGCTCGGGCTGCACGGCGGCGCCTGGGCTTCGACGTTCGTCGTGCTGGTCGGCTGCCTGGTCGTCGTCGCCGTCCCGGTGACGCTTTCCGCGCTGGGCAGGCAGGACGCGGCGCGGACGGTGCTCCCGTTCGCCGTGCTGACGCCCGGCGCGATCTGGATCGGCGTCTCGGCGGACGGGCTCTTCGCCGGGGTGACGGCCACCGGGATCGCGCTGCTGGCGCTGGCGGCCAGGCGGCGGATCCTCGCGCTTCCGGCCGGGTTGCTGCTCGGGTTCGGGCTTTTCCTTTCCTACGGGCTCGTGCTGCTGGGGTTGATCGCGCTGGCCGTCGTCGCGCTGACCCGCCAGTGGCGGATCCTGCTCCTCGCCGCGCTCGGGGTGGCCGCGGTCGTCGTGGCGTTCGCGCTGACCGGGTTCTGGTGGCTCGACGGCTATCACCTCGTGGTCGAGCGCTATTACCAGGGGATCGCCACGCTGCGCCCGTACTCCTACTGGGTGTGGGCGGATATCGCCGTGGTGCTGATCGGGATCGGCCCGGCCGTGATCGCCGGGACGCGGCGGGCGGGCGCGGAGTTCCTCGCCGGGCCGAAACGGTCGTTCCGCGATCCGGTCACGCTGATCGTGACGGCCGCGGTGCTGACGATCGTGTTCGCCGACCTGTCCGGACTGTCGAAGGCGGAGGTCGAGCGCATCTGGCTACCGTTCGCGGTGTGGCTGTTGCCCGCGGTCGCGCTGCTGCCGTCGCCCCGGCGGCGATGGTGGCTCGCCGCGCAGGCGGCCACGGCGCTGGTGGTGAACCATTTGGTGCTGACGAGCTGGTGAGCGCCTGTTGGCGAAGCTGAGATGCATGGTTCACTACAGACGATGAGGTGGATGTGATGGCCGAACAGGGCCGCGTACTCGTGGTCGACGACGACGAGACCGTCCGGGACGTCGTCCGGCGGTACCTGGAGGTCGCGGGGTTCGACGTCGACGTCGCCGGGGACGGCACCGAGGGGCTGCGGCTGTTCGCCGAGACCGCCCCGGACCTGGTGGTGCTGGACGTGATGATGCCCGGCCTCAACGGGCTCGAGGTGTGCCGTCGCCTGCGGCAGATGAGTCAGGTCCCGATCGTCATGCTGACCGCGCTCGGCGAAGAGGAGAACCGGATCGCCGGGCTTCAGCTCGGCGCCGACGACTACGTCACGAAACCCTTCAGCCCCAAGGAACTCGCGCTGCGGGTGGCCTCGGTGCTGCGCCGGGCGAGGATGCCCCGCCCGGCTCCGGCGGCCACCCAACTCGCCGACGGTGACCTTTCGCTGCAGATGACCGCCCGGCAGGCGAGTGTCGGTGGCGTGGAACTTCCCTTGACCAGCCGGGAATTCGACCTCCTCGCGTTCTTCCTCGCCCATCCGGGGGTGGCGTTCTCCCGAGCCGACCTGCTGGAAAAGGTGTGGGGCTGGGACTTCGGCGATCAGTCCACCGTGACCGTCCACGTGAGACGGTTACGCGAGAAGATCGAGAAGGATCCGGCGAAACCCGTCCGGGTCGCCACCGTCTGGGGTGTCGGCTACCGGTACGACCCGGTGCGGCCATGATCGGCGCGGGCGAGTCGTTCGCCGAGATGCTGGCGCACGCCTGGCACATCCTGCCGTTCGCGCTGCTGTTCACGCTGCCGGTGGTGCTGCTCGGCGGGCTGGCCTTGTACGTGCTCAGACGCGGTTCGCTGGCCAGCACGATGACGGTGCTCGTGCTGATCCCGGTGCTCGCGACGCTGGTCGCGGTGCTCGGCGTCAGCGGGTTCATGTTCACCCCCGCGCTGACCACGATGACCCTGGTCTGCCTGCTGGTCGCGCTGGTGACCGTGCCGGCGGCGGTCGTACTCGGCCGCGTGATCGCGCGCCGCAGTGTGTGGGAGCGGGAGGCGCGGGAACGGGAGCGCGCGGCCGAGGCGTCGCGGCGGGAACTCGTCGCGTGGATCAGCCACGACCTGCGGAGCCCGCTGGCAGGCATCCAGGCGATGGCCGAGGCCGTCGCGGACGGCGTCGTCGCCGATTCCGGCGAGATCACCGACTACGCCCGGCGGATCAGCGGGGAGACGACGCGGCTTTCGGGCATGGTCGGCGACCTCTTCGAGCTGTCGCGGATCACCGCCGGCGCGCTGGAACTGACCATGGCCGCCGTGCCGCTGCGTGACGTGGTGAGCGACGCCGTCGCCGCGCAGGCGCCGCTCGCCGGGCAGAAACGGGTGCGGATGATCGAGCAGGCGGACGCCTGGCCGGTCGTCTCCGGAAGCGACCCGGAGCTGGCGCGGATCGTGCGCAACCTGGTGTCCAACGCCGTCCGGCACACCCCGCCGGACGGGACGGTCGCGGTCCAGCTCGGCATCGACGGCAGCGACGCGTTGCTGGCCGTCGACGACGGTTGCGGAGGGATCCCCGACGACGAGATCGGGCGCGTCTTCGACGTCGCGTTCCGCGGGACACGGGCGCGGACGCCCGAGCGCGGCGGGCTGGCGAGTGGCGGCGGACTCGGGCTGGCGATCGCGAAAGGGCTCGTCGAGGCCCATCGCGGCCGGATCGGAGTCCGCAACCACGGACCCGGCTGCCGCTTCGAAGTCCGCTTGCCCCTCTCGACGCCCTGACCGTGTCAGTGCCGTGTCACCGCCGTGTCAGCGCGGACGGCGAATGTTGCCGCCATGACGACTTCAGCGAACACGGCCGAGAACGACAAGAGCCGGGTCCTCCGGCGAGCGGGGATCACGGCGTTGGCGGCGACTTTGCTGGCCGGGGCGGCCTTGCCGGGGGTGGCCGCCGCGGAACCCGCCGGAAAGGACCGGCCGGACCTGCGGGCGATGGTCCAGGAGATCGCCGGCTCCGGTTTCGCCGGCGCGCAGCTCCGGGTGCACGATCAGCGGGGTGACTGGACCGGCAGCGCCGGGGTGCGCGAACTGGGCGAGACCGCGAAGCCGCCGACGAACGGGCGGTTCCGGATCGGCAGCAACACCAAGACCTTCGTGGCCACCGTGGTGCTGCAGCTGGTCGGGGAGGGCAAGCTCGGCCTGGACGCACCGGTGGCCGGCTACCTGCCCGAATTCGACCTCGACCGGCGGATCACCGTGCGGATGCTGCTGCAGCACACCAGCGGGTTGTTCGACTACACCGGCGCGGTACTGCCCGACGGCACGGTCGTGCCGGGAATCCCCTTGCAGGGCAAGGAATTCCTCGACAACCGATATCACACCTACCAGCCGGAGGAGCTGGTGCGGTTCGGCCTGTCCAAGCCGCCGCTGTTCGCGCCTGGCACGGACTGGACTTACACGAACATCAACTACGTGCTGGCCGGGCTGCTGATCAAGAAGATCACTGGCAACCCCTACGGTGACGAACTCCAGCGGCGGATCCTGCGGCCGCTCGGCCTGCGGGACACCGTGGTGCCGGGCACGTGGCCGGGGATCCCGGGGCCGCACGCCCACGGCTATTACCGATACGAGGAGGCCGGGCAGTGGAAGACGGTCGACATCACCGAGCAGAACCCGTCGTGGGCGTCGAGCGCCGGTGAACTGATCTCGACGACCAAGGACCTGCACACGTTCTTCTCCGCGCTGCTCGGCGGAAAGCTCCTGCCCGCCCCGCTGCTGGCCGAGATGCGCAAACCGCATCCGAAGGGCGGCTACGGGCTCGGGTTGTACGTCCAGGAGGCGAGCTGCGGCACCGTCCTCAAGGGCATGGGCGGCTTCCACGGCTACGGGACGCTGATGGCCAGCACGCCCGACGGCAGCAGGACCTACGAGCTGTCCATGACTTACGGGGACTCCGCGGCGGACCTGGGACAGGCGTACTTCAACGCGGACAAGATGCTCACCGACAAGGTGCTCTGCGGCAAGTGAGGGTGCGTCCGTGAAGGCCTCCTTCCCTACTTTCAGGGTAGGGAAGGAGGCCTTCGAAGTTGCATAACTGCTGGTCGGTTCCACCGCTAGAGCGGGGCAAGGTGAACGTGTCGTGGTGGGCCCGGCGGGCGCGGGCTCACACAAAGGGGCCTCACCCGGCCTTTGACGGTCCATAAAGGACACTTTTCGAGACAAACGTGCCCGGTTTGGGTGACTTGCACGGTTATGCGAGGGGGTCGTGAGTGGTTTGGGTTGTTCTAACCCTCATTATCACTCACGACCTCGCGCGGAAACGTACATAGCGGCACTAACTGGACACTCAATCGCGCGACGGTGTCCCTTGTGGACACTGAAGCCCCGCCGCCCTTCAGAATCAGGCCTGCCCTACCTCGACCTTGCCTGGGCCCTGACTTTTCAAGGTAGGGAAGGAGGCCTTCACGGACTTTCCTGGCGATCAGAGGCGGCGGAACCCCATGTCCGGGAAGTGGGCAGGCGCGATGATCGCGCCGGTCTCTTCGGCCTCGGCGAGGAGCCGCTGCCGGGTGCGGAGCGCGAGGTCCGGGTCGAGGTCGCTGAGGAACCCGATCTTGGCGTCCGTCAGCTGTGCGGGCGTGTGCAGGACATCGCCGAGCAACAGCAGGCGCTCGTCGTCCGCGGTGATGTCGAGGATGTAGTGGCCCGGTGTGTGGCCGGGAGCGTGCCGCGCCACGATGCCGGGGGCGATCGGGACGTCGTCGCCGCTGATAGCCTCGATCAGGCCCGCACCGCGGGCGGTCTCCATGCCGACGCGGCCCCATTCGCCCGTTCCGGCGGGCTCGATCAGGGCTTCCCAGTCGAGTTGGCCGAAGACGACCCGCGCGCCGGGGAAGGTCAGTTCGCCTTCGGGGGCGATCCAGCCGGTGTGGTCGTTGTGCAGGTGGGTGAGGAAGACGGTGTCGATCTCGCTCACCGGACAGCCCGCCTTGTCCAGTGCGGCCGCGAGGTCGCCGCCGGTGCCCATGGCCGGGGTGGGGTCACCCTTGGCGGGCGTCATCCCCTTGGGGAACGCGAATTCACGCGGACCGAGGCCGGTGTCGACAAGGATCGTGCGACCGTTGCCGCGGATCAGGTACGCGCCGGTGGGGACGTGGACGGTGCCGTCTTCGTCGAGCACCTCCGGATGGGCGTCCGGGTCGAGACCGGGGAAGAAGGCGAGCGGCAGCCTGATCAGCCCGTCGCCCAGCGCCTCGATCTCGATGTCGCCGATGGTGATGCCCACAAAACCCCCAAGGTCGGTCCACTTGTCAGCGAACGACAACCGCGCGGGAGTCCGGTCTGTTCCCGGTTTCAGAGACCCGCCGGTTCCCGCAGTTCAGCGGTGGCGAAACCGGCGATGCCCTCGGCGAAACCGGTCTCCGCCTTGAATCCGAGGAGCCGTTCCGCGCGGCCGGGGTCGGCGACCACGTGCCGGACGTCTGCGGGCCTCGCACCACCCGCGATCACCGGCGCCGGACCGTCACAGGCCTTCGCGAGCTCTTCGGCCAGTTCGCCGACGGTGTGCGGCTGTCCGGAGCAGATGTTCAGTGGCGTGAGTTCCCCTTCGGGGCCTTCGGTGTGAAGCGCGAGGACGTTCGCCCTCGCGACATCGTGGACGTGGACGAAGTCGCGTTGCTGCTTTCCGTCCTCCAGCACCGTGGGCGCCTCGCCGCGTAGCAGCGACGAGCGGAACAGCGACGCGACACCGGCGTACGGGGTGTTCTGCGGCATCCGGGGTCCGTAGACGTTGTGGTAGCGCATCGCCCAGACCGTTCCGCCGGTCTGACGGGCCCACGCCGCCGCGAGATGCTCCTGAGCGAGCTTCGTGGCGGCGTAAGTGCTTCGCGGCTGAAGCGGCGCGTCCTCGGGGACCAGCCGCCAGCCGAGTTCGGCACCGCAGGTGGCACAGGTTGGCTCGAAACGTCCGGCGTCCACATCGGACCGCGTCCGCGGTGAGGGCGGCACGATCCCGTGTTCAGCGCATGCGTAGCGGCCTTCGCCGTAGACGACCATCGACGACGCGAGCACGAGTTTCCGAACCCCGGCGGCGTGCATGGCGGCGAGCAGCACAGCGGTGCCGTAGTCGTTGTTCAGCGCGTACGACGGCGCGTCGGACGGGTCGATCCCGTGCCCGACGACGGCGGCCTGATGGCAGACCGCCTCGACGCCGTCCAGCAGTCCGGCGACCAGACCCGCGTCGGTGACGTCGCCGTGCAGGAACCGGTGACGTCCGGTGTAGCCGGGAGGACGCGACGAGCCGTGCGCGGTCCGCAGGAGGTTGTCGAGGACGACGACCTCGTGGCCCTGATCGGACAGCAGATCCGCGATGTGGGAGCCGATGAACCCGGCCCCCCCGGTTACCAATGTTCGCACCCTTCCGACGCTAAGGGCGATCTCCGCCGACAGCCCCGGATCCGCCGCTCACGTCAGGGAATCGTCACAACTCGTGGCCCGTGCCACCGCGGGAGCGAAGATCAGCCGAAACCGGATACGGTGTGCGTATGGAACGGAGCGCACAACGGCTGGGCCGCGCACTGGTGGTCATCGTGGACGATCGCGTCGCCCACGGCGAGCACGAGGACAACACGGGACCGCTGGTCACGGAGCTGCTCGAAGAGGCGGGGTTCATCGTCGACGGCGTCGTGGTGGTCGAGGCCGAGACGGCCGCGATCCGCAACGCGCTCAACACCGCGGTGATCGGCGGCGCCGACCTGGTGATCACCGTCGGCGGCACCGGGGTCTCCCCGCGCGACCGCACGCCCGACGCCACGGCCGGGGTGCTCGACCGCCCGATCCCCGGCATCGGGGAGGCGCTGCGCGCGTCCGGCCTCGCCGCCGGCGCGGTGGACGCGGGTATCTCCCGCGGGCTCGTCGGCGTCTCAGGCAGCACGCTGGTGGTCAACCTCGCGGGTTCGCGCGCGGCGGTCCGCGACGGCATGGCGACGCTCTCGTCGCTGGTGCCGTACGTGATCGACGAGCTTTCCGGGCTCGAAGAGGCCTAACTGTCTGTGGGCGAACCCGCGTCCGCGATAGCGGGGCCTTCGGCCGGGGCGGGTTCACGCCTCGTGTCCCTTTCGTGAGGCACGTCGCAGCTTCGCCAACAGGCTCTAACTCTTGGCGGCGGGTCCGGGCTCTGTCCCGGGCTCGCCCTTTTTGTCCTGGTGCAGCACCCCTTCCACTTTTTCGGTGACCTTGCCGATCTTGTCCTCGAACCGGCCACCGGTGACCTTGTTGGCCCCGGCCGACGCGACCGTGACGCCCTTGGCCGCGGCGTCGCCCGCCTTCTCGGCCAGCGGGCCTGCCTTTTCGCGGACTTCGCCCGCGACTTCTTCCGCTTTGTGGATGGCCTGCGCGGCCAGCCCCTTCGCTTTGTCGACAATGCTCATGCGCTGATGGTCCCACCGGTCGGCGTGGCCCGCGACCGGTGCGAAAATGGACGTCATGCCAGGTGAAGACGAAGACAAGCGCCCTTCGGCGGCCTCTTCCGCGCAGAAGCGGCGCCGGGTCGACGAGATCTTCGGCGACGTCCTGCCGGACACGACCTCCGACGAGCGGGAGCCGGGTCAGCGCTCCCCGGACTCCGACTCGTGGTACCTGGAGAACCGGCCGCCTCATCACGACCGGTGATCCGGATCAGCCCTCGCGGCTCTGCTGCGCGCGCAGGAGGTCACGGATCTCGGTGAGCAGTTCGACGTCGGTCGGCTCCGTCGGACCCGCCTCTTCACCACGCTTGCGCCGCTCCTGGATGTGCTTGACCGGGAGCACGATCACGAAGTAGACGACGGCGGCGACGAGCACGAAGTTGATCGCCGCGTTGATCACGCCACCGAAGTCGAGGAACGTGGCGTCGTTCGCGCCGAGGATGTTGAAGCCCAGCCCCTTGGCGGCGTCCGAACCGCCGATGGTGTTGATCAGCGGCTTGATCAGGCCGTTCGTGAACGCGGTGACGATCGACGTGAACGCGGCACCGATGACCACCGCGACCGCGAGATCGACGACGTTCCCGCGCATCAGGAAGTCCTTGAAACCCTTGAGCAAGACGCTCTCCTCTTCACCTGGGACGGTTGCCGACCGTCCCTTTTCCGTACCGGGGGGACGCAGGCGCCCGCCGGGGCAGGCGCGAGCTAGCGGAGGGTAACCGTTAAGGGCCGTTCCAGCGAAGTCGCCGCCACTCGTGTCGCGATGGCGGTGGGCAGGGAGAGCAGCACCAAAGGTCCCTTGCTCCCCGTTCGGGGGTGCTTCGCTTCGGTGGTCTCCTGCTCGCCGACGGCGGCCACAACGGCCGCGCTGGCCAGCACAGACGCCTCACGGTCCGCTTCGGCGGCCGCGACGACGTCGACCCGCTGACCCGGCCGTAAGAGGGCGGCTATCCCGGCGTCGGCGAGCCTCACCGGCACGGTCGAACTTTCCGGATCACCCGTTCCGGGGATGGCCGCGCTCAGTATGCGGACGTCGGTCAGCGGCTCACCCGCCCGGGCCGCCCCGACGAGCAGCCGCCCCTCGACCGAGGCGGCCTGGCCAGTGGCGCCCTGTGGACGGACCTCGTCCGGGACGTGGACGATTTTGAGGTCTCCGGCGCGCAGCAACGTCCCGGACGGCAGATCACGGGCGGAGACCACCGTCGGGGTGCCGGGCGCGCCGCGGGCCGAGGCGGGCAGGAAGAGCGCGATCAGGCCGCTGAGCAGCAGGGACAGGGCGAGCCAGCGGCGGAGCAGCCGCGCGGGCCTGCCGTGGAGTCTTCGCAGGACGGGCAGATCGTGGAACACGGGATTCCCCCTCGTCGATCGGTGATGCTCTCGACGCTAGGGGCGGTGCCTGGCCCGGGGAAAGAACGAAAACCCCCGGCTGTGGATAACCGGGGGCTTGTGGACAACTCGGGACGTCAGGAAGCGGCGGCGGCCGTTTTCGTCGTTCCCGTGGAGGAAGATGCCGAGCTCTTGGTCTCCGACTTCGACTCGGTCTTCGACTCCGACTTGGTCTCGCTCTTGGCCGGCGCCGAGGTCGTGCCGGCCTTCGAGTCGCGCGAATCGGTGCGGTAGAAACCGCTGCCCTTGAAGACCACGCCGACCGAGCTGAAGACCTTGCGAAGCGGACCCGAGCACTGGGGGCACACGGTCAAGCTCGCGTCGGAGAACGACTGCACGGCCTCGAAAGCGTGGTCGCATTCCTTGCAGGCGTACTGGTAGGTGGGCACTGCTGCTCCTTCGTGCATTGGCACTCAGCCGACAAGAGTGCTAACACAACACGGTACCGGGGCATTCCGACGCAGGTCAAACAAGGTTTCCCAAGGTCACACGACGCCCTGGTCACACGCGCTGTTCCGGGCCTGTTCCGTGCTGGATCGGGATGGGTGTCACCCCACGACCCGAAACCCTCACGACTCACCGGGCCCACCGCGGAAAACCGGAAGCGCCGACTGCCCCCGTGGGTAAAGGATGGTCTGTGAAGACCATCGAAAGGGAGCGCGTCCGGACCAGGTCCCACGACGAGAACGGCGCGCCCGCTTGGTTCGCGACGATCGAAAGAGAGTCACCGTGAGCGACCTTCGAGATCTCTTGGCCGACACCGTCGCCCGCGTGGCCGACTATCGCGAGCGCGTGTCCGAAACGCCGGTCTTTCCGGACAACACGGAAGGTGTCCGGGAAAAGCTCGGCGACCTGCCCGAGAAACCCGCCCCGCCCGCGGACGTGATCCGGCGGCTGGCCGACGCCGTCGAGCCCGCGCTGGTGGCGACCACCGGGCCGAGGTACTTCGGTTTCGTCGTCGGCGGCGCGCTCGACGCCGCGACGGCGGCCGACATGCTGACGACCGGCTGGGATCAGGGCGCCTTCAACCGGATCACCTCGCCTGCCGCCGCGATCGTCGAGGACGTGGCAGGCGGGTGGCTCAAGGACATCCTCGGCCTGCCGTCCGGCGCTTCGTTCGGGTTCGTGACCGGCGGCCAGGGCGCGAACACGGTCGGCCTGGCCGCGGCTCGCCATCACGTCCTCGCCAAGGCCGGATGGGACGTCGAGCGGCGCGGGTTGAACGGGGCGCCGCCGCTCCGGGTCGTCGCGAGCGAAGAGCGCCACGCGACGATCGACGTCTCCTTGCGCTTCCTCGGCCTGGGCACCGACGCCGTCAGTCCGGTGCGCGCGAACGCGCAGGGCGCCCTCGACATCGCCGATCTCGAACGGGTGTTGGACGGCCCCGCAATCGTTTGCCTTCAGGCCGGGAACGTGAACAGCGGTGCTTTCGACGACTTCGGGACCGCGATCCGGATCGCCCACGAGCATGGTGCGTGGGTCCATGTCGACGGCGCGTTCGGGCTCTGGGCGGCGGCGAGTCCGGCGACCCGGCATCTCACCGAAGGGGTCGAGGGCGCCGACTCGTGGGCGGTCGACGGGCACAAGTGGCTCAACGTCCCGTACGACTGCGGGTACGCCTTCTGCGCCCACCCCGACTCGCACAAGGCAGCGATGTCGGTCACGGCCGCCTACCTGACCGGGCAGGGGGACGGCGGCGTGCGAGCCCCGGGCGACTTCGTGCCGGAGTCCTCGCGCCGGGCGCGGGGGTTCGCGACGTGGGCGGCGGTCAGCGAACTGGGGCGCTCGGGGATCGCCGAGATGGTCGAACGATGCTGCGTTCTGGCGCGAAGGTTCGCCGAGCAGCTCGACGCGTGTGAAGGCGTCAGCGTGGTGAACGACGTGGTGCTGAACCAGGTTCTGGTGAGTTTCGGCGACAAAACAGACAGCGTGGTCGAAGCCGTGCAGCGTTCCGGCGAGTGCTGGATGGGCGCGACCACCTGGCACGGTCGTCGGTTCATGCGGATTTCCGTCTCCAACTGGAGTACGACCGAGGAAGACGTCGATCGCGGTGTCGCCGCGATCCGAGCCGCTTGGATGTCCGTGGCCGCCAAAGGATAGGCGTATCTCGTCCCGCTCAGCGTCCGCGAGGTCACGGCGCGGACGCTGAGCGTTCCGGGGAGTTCGGGCAGTGCCCCGGCTCCGCGTGCCGGGAACGGCCCTCTACTCGGTCAACGACCGTATCGGTCGTGAACGGTGCGCGACCTCTCCCCGATTGCGCCGAGTCCTGTCCTTTGTGGACGAGGCGCGCGGCCGGGATCTTCGAGATTGTCGGCAATCAAGAAGACGTTCCGCCTCGTGGCCGACTGTCACGCTCGGTGTCCGAGTCATCTCACGGAGACCGAGGGACGGAGGGGCAGTGCAACCGCATCCCTGTGACTGCAGTCCGATGTGCGTGTTGCGGGCGTCCAATCCGATGCGGATCCGGCCGACCCGCACGGGTGGCAAGACGTTCGCTTCGGCATCGGCTTATTGGAAGGCCGAGCCGGGGAGCGCGGATCTCGCGGGGCGGATCGTCCGTTACGTCGTCCTGGCCAACGATCCCGCCGTGCCGGACGTCGCCGCCGACTACTGGATGCACAGTGAACGCTTCTACCGTGCCGTGGTCGACCCGCTCGAAGCCCTCATCGGCCACGATCCGGCATACCGGCGGCTCGTCGCGCGGCCGACCGACACCTTCGCCGAACGTCGGTTCGAAGAGCGTGTCGTCGCGTTGCTTGACGAAAACCCCGACCTGGCGGCGAAACTGGGTCATGAAGTCGACGCCGCGGACGACAACGTCTACATCAACTACTTCCGCGGCAGGCTCTACGAACCGGAAGCCGAGCCCGCCGGTCTCGACCGGCTGACGGAACTCGCTCGCGGCGTACGCTCGCGGCCGTCCGGTACCGGCGACGAGATCCTCGTCGTCGTCCCACTGTCCGATCGGGACGGTGCGGGCCGGATCCGTAACCTGACCGCCTGCCTGCTGGCCCTGCGCGACCAGACCTTTCCCGCAGACCGTTACCGGGTCACCGTCGTCGAATTCGACGAGAAACCGCGATGGAGGCACCTCGTCCAGCCGCTGGCCGACCACTACGTGCACATCGAGGGCAAGGGCCTGTTCAACAAGTCCTGGACGCTGAACGTGGGCGTCCGCGAAACCCTCGGCGCGGCGAGGACCCTGTGCCTGCTCGACGCGGACATCCTGGTGGACCGGGAATTCCTGGAGCGCAACCACGCCAGGTTCACCGACCAGCGGCACGACGCGCATCTGCCGCACACCGAAATGCTGTCACTGGACGCGCCGTCGAGCGACTGGCTGATCGAGCGGCGATGCGGCGAGAACACGCCGGAAGCACCACTGGCCGGGGCACGCGGACTGCTGCTGCGTGATGTCCCCGGCGCCTGTCTGTGGACGCGGCCGGAGATCTTCCACCGCATCGGCGGCTTCGACGAGCGCTACCAGGGCTGGGGCGGCGAGGACGAAGACATGCTTTACCGCATCTCCGCGGCCGGCGACGTCACCCAGTACGACGACGTCTTCCTGCACCTCGCGCACCGGCGGCCACCGATGCGCGACGCCGAAGGGAAACCGTTCAACGCGCACGTGGAGGTGGGCAGCTGGACGGGCGAGTCCGGCTTCGGCGACGCGTCCGGTGTGGCGAGTGGCGATGAGTAGCGGGCCGGAAATCCATCCGGTGCGGGACGTGCGTCGCCAGCGGATCGCGATCTCGGGGATCTTCCTGATGGTCGGGGTCATGCTCGGCTCGTGGTTCGCGCGCGTGCCGCAGCTGCGGATCGAACTGGGGCTGAACTTCGCGGAACTGGGCATGGTGCTGCTCGCCCAGACCGTCGGTGTCCTGGTGGCCATGCAGCTGGCGGGACATCTGTCGAACCACCTCGACAGCCGGGCGGTCATCCGGGTCACTTCCCTTGCCCTGCCGTGGTTCCTGCCGCTGATGGCGATGATGCCGAACGCGGTCACCGCCGGTCTCGGCATGCTGACGTGGGGCGTCATCGCCGGTCTCCTCGACGTGTCCATGAACGCACAGGGCGTCGAGGTGGAACGCCGGGCGCGGCGGCCGGTGCTCAACAGCCTGCACGCGGTATGGGGCATCGGCGCGTTGCTCGGCTCGGGCGGCACGGTGCTGGCCGTCCGTGCGGAATGGTCGCTGAGTTCGCATTTTTGGGTCGTTTCGGCGCTTCTCGTCGTCATCGCGCTGTTCAGCGGCCGTTGGTTGCTGACGGACTCTTCGGTCGCTTCGTCTGTTTCGCCGCGGCCGGGGAGGGTCGGTTTCCTGTCCGGTTGGACGCGTGCGGTGATCGTCCTCGGCGGTCTCGGCGCGGCGGTGGCACTCTGCGAAGGCGCGGTGTCCAGCTGGGGCGGCGTCTTCCTGAGCGAGCAACGTGGTGCGGCGGCGAACATCGCGTCGCTGGGCTATTTCGCGTTCATCGTGGCGCAGACCGGGACGAGGCTCGTCGGTGACCGGCTGCACCGGCGATTCGGTGCCGTGGCCCTCGTCCGCTGGAGCATGGCGATGACCGGCGCGGGCGTGCTGGTGGCCGTCGCCGTGCCGAGCGTGTGGTTCGGCCTGGCCGGGCTCGCGATGGCAGGCTGCGGGCTCGCCGTGGCGATCCCGATCATCTCCAGCGCGGTCGGGCACGGCACGAAGTCCAACACCAGCCTCGCGATCGCGCGGTACAGCACGCTGCACAACGCCGGCGTGCTCGCTGGTCCGGCGATCTTCGGCTGGCTCGCGCAGACCTTCGGGATCAGCACGGCGCTGACGTTGCTGTTGGTGCCACTCGGGGTGATCGTCACCTTCGCCGTGGCCACGGCTCCCGCCTCGGCGCGTGCTGCGGCGGCTCGGCCGACGGAGTCTGCCTCGGCACCGGAGGGCGAGACGGAACCGGCGGTTCCCCGGGCCGCTTAGGACGGTCGTGAGTGATTTGGGCCGTTAGAACGACCCAAATCACTCACGACTCTCAGCCATGCCGGACGGGCCGGTAGATCAGCTCCTGGGTGTGGCCGTCGAGCGTCCGGCTTTCGAGCAGGTCGAGGTCGAAGTCGGCCGCGCCCTGGAAGATCGGGCGCTCTCCGGTCTGACCGGTGAGGACGGGGAAGATCGTCACCTGGACGCGGTCGACCAGACCGGCGGCCATCAGCGTCCGGTTCAACGACAGGCTGCCGTGCGAACGCAGAGGTACGTCGGACTCCTCCTTGAGCCGGGCGATGACGTCGACGGCGTCGCCGCTCACGATGGTCGCGTCCGGCCAGTCGAGTTCTCGCAGCGTGTTCGACACGACCGTCGCCGGAAGGGCCCGCATCCGGGTGACCCAAGGGTCGAGCGACTCCGCGTCGAGCGAAGACAGCATCTGCGCGTTGAGGGAAGCCGTATCCGCCCCGAACACCATCCGCTGCGGCTCGTCATACAGCGACAGGCGACGTTCGAGCAGCTCAGGGCCTTGCTTGCCCCAGTAGCCACCCCAGTCGCCGTTGTGCGAACCGAAGCCGTCGAGGCTGCAGAAGATGTCGAAGGTGTAGGGGACGGTCATGGCACTCTCCTCCGGTGTGGCCGGTCCGTCGCCGGCCTCTCACCCTGGCTACGAACGCACACGAGGCGAATCGACACCTCCGGGAAAAAAGTTTTCGCGGCGGTCTTCCGCCTGCTCATGTCGCGCGAGCGGCACCTCCGCGTCCTCGGCCAGGAGGAGGTCGCCCAGCAGGTTCGCGAAGCCTTCCGGATCCCAGATGAAGCCGCCGTGGTCGCCGGGGAACTCGACCACCGGCAGACCCAGTTCGCCTGCCAGCGCGGCGCAGGTCCGCCGGGTGAGCAGGTCGCCGGAACCCACGCCGAGGCCGATCACGATCCTGGCCGGGCCGTCGCGCAGCGCGTCGAGGCCGGGGGTGTAGCGCGTGGTCTCGCGCAGTTCGTGGACGAAGAAGCGGCGTCCGTCCTCCAGATCCTGCTCGGGGGAGTCGCCCGGCGGCGGGCCGTTCCGCCGCGTCCGGCAGCAGGTTCAGCACCGGCGGCTCGTGCGCGACGACCGTCCGGAGCCGGCCGGGATGGCGGGCGGCCAGCGCGAGGGTGGTCATCGCGCCGCCGCTGGAGCCGAACACATCGGCCGTTTCGGCGCCCAGCTCGTCCAGGATCGCGACGACGTCTTCGGCGCGCATCAGTGGGGTGGAGTCCTGCTCAGGGTCGTCCAGCTTGCTCCGGGAAATGCCCCGTGGGTCATGGGTCACCACGGTGAACCCGGGTCGCCAGCGCGTCGGCCAGCGGCGCGAAGGCGTCCGCGCCCATCGGTGAGCCCATGGCCAGGAGCAGCGGTCCGGCGCCGACTCATCGCTTGCGCTCGGCGGGTTCGGACATTCACCCGTTCGCAGGCATCCCGCGGTACCGCGGGATGCCGTGCGTGAACATGCCCGCCGTTAGCCCGGGACCGGAGTGTCCACAAGGGACGCCAGTAGTTCTCGCACGCGACGGTCCATATCGTCCCGTAACGGCCGGATGCCGGAGACCCCTTCGGTCTCCGGGTCGGGGACGACCCACTCGACGTACCGGGTTCCTTCGGCCACGGGATAGGTCTGGCAGCCCATGGTGATCACTATGTCGGCCGCCGCGACGTCGGCGTAAGTGACCTGACTCGGCACCTCCGCCGAAATGTCGACGTCCCATTCCGCCAGCGCCCCGGCCACCAGCGGGTTGATCTTCTCCGCCGGGTCGCATCCCGCCGACCGTACGGTGACCCTGCCGAACCCGTGATGCTTCAGCAGGGCGGCCGCCATCTGTGACCGGCTCGCGTTGTGCACGCACACGAACAGGATTTCCGTCATCACGCCGTCCGTTCTTCCCGGTGATGTGTCCTGGTACCGAGATTACCCGTGAAAGCGTCATGTATCGCGGGTGCGAAAGAGAGTGGCAATCGAGGAGAACCACACTTTTTTCGGCACCCGCGCATACCGGGAGAAGAGCGGGCTTCGCCGGCGCGGCACACTTTCCGATACCCGTAGAAGACGGTGAGGGTTATCGATGACCGAAGTACGGCTCAGTGGTGCCGTGATGGCGCATCCCAGTCGAGGGGAAGCGGCGGCGAGACTCGCGCGGCTCGACCCCGCGGGCGCGCTGCGGGTGGTGCTCGACCCGCGGCCGGACGGGCCGCCGACGACGTCGCGGACGGTGCGGCTGGCCTGGAGCGGCGTTCCCGACGACGCGACGCACTTTCTCGTGCTGCAGGACGACGTCCAGCTCGCGGACGGATTCTTCGAGCACGCGCGGAAAGCGGCCGGGCGGTTTCCCGGTGACGCTGTCGCCTTCTACGCCAACTGGAACTCCCGTAACGGCGCGGCCGTGCGGATGGCCGCGGCCGCCGGGGCGGCCTGGGCGACCGCGGTCAACGAATACGCGCCTTGCGTCGCCATGATGCTGCCCGCGGCGATCGCGCGCGGTTACGCGCCCTACGCCGACGAACATTCCGACGGCTGGCCGTGCGACGTGCTCATGTTCCGGTATCTGAAGGCCGTCGAGGTGCCGATCCGCATCGCCGTACCGAATACCGTCGAACATTCCGGCCTGCCCAGTGTCGCCGGTAACGACGCGCACGGGCTCCGGCGTTCTTCCTGTTTTTCCGGTTTCGCGCCCTCGGATGCCGAAGGCGCGATCGTCGAACACGAGATGATTCCCTTCCACAAGCACGTCACGTCGGAATGCGCCGTGCGGGCCGGCGGATACTGGGAATACCTCGGAACAGAACGGCTCCTGCGGCGATCGGGGATTTCGCCGCAGGAGTGCAGAACCGAATTCCTGCGGGGTGGTGATCTTTCCGAAGGTGCCTGGCAGACCTGGTTGACGGCGTTCACCATGGGACTGGCCTCTGTGGACGCTGTCGAGGGTGCGGCGCTGGATCTCGCGCTCGCGAGCATCGGACCGGGCGGTCTCTGCGACCGGCTGACCGCGTCCGAGATCGAAGCGATCACGGCCTCGCACAACGAAGCCGCGGTCAAGGCCTTCGCCGCAGGACGGGCGAGGGCGGCCCGCCCCCGCCGTCCGCGGGCCGGAAGCGGGCTTCAGGTCGCGCTCACCGGACCCGGCGGTCCGTTCGCGAAACATCTGGCCGGGTTACTGGCCGAACTCGGCCACGAGCTCGTCGACGGCGAAGCGCCTTCCGCTTCGACGCGGCTCGTCCATCTCGGGGAAGAAACGGATCCGGGCGACGTCTTCTGCGTCATCGTCGACACCGGCGCGCGTGAACACGTCCTGCGGTTCGCGACGCCGATCGGCCCGCATACGCCGGCGGATTCCGAGGTGGCGCACTGGATCCAGCTGGCATGGACGCGCAATGCTCTGCCGGTCGATCCCGATCGCGTCCACCAGTTCACCGACGTGCGCGACCTGGCGAGCGCGATCGACGCGGTGCTGACCGGAGCGCCGGTCGCTCCGGTGTACGACATCGCGACGGCGACCCTCACCGGGAGCGAGCTGGCGAAGATCGTCTGCGCGGCGGTTCGATCCGTGCCGACGGAAACGGTCACCTCGCCGTCGGAGACTGCCGTGCTGAAGCTGGGCCTCGCCGCGGCCGAACTCGGCTGGACGGCCACCGTCCCGGCCGACGAAGCCGTCCGCGCCTTCGGGAAATGGCTGGCCTACGACCGGGAATGGGCCCGATGAGGATCCTCGTCGCCGGACCGGTCCCCGAAGCGAGCGACTACGGCAACGGCGTCACCGCGCGCCGCTGGGCACGGCTGTTCCGGGAGCTCGGACACGAGGTCCGGGTGGTCGAGCACTACGACGGCGGCACCTACGACCTGCTCGTGGCCTTGCACGCCCGCAAGAGTGAGGCCGCGATCCGAGCCTTCGGCGCGGCTTGCCCTGGCGCGCCGATCGTGATCGCGCTGACCGGCACCGACCTCTACCCTGACCTGGTCACCGGCGGGGTCGACCTGACCCTGCTCGGCGGCGCCGCGCGTATCGTCGTTCTGCAGCCGCGAGGAGTCCGGCAGGTTCCGCCCGGGCTGCGGAGCCGGACCAGGGTGATCACCCAGTCCATGTCGCCGATCCCGGGGGAAGCGCCTGCCGAGGACCGGTTCGAGATCGCTTTCCTCGCGCACGCCAGGCCGGTCAAGGATCCGCTGCGGCTGAGCGCGGCGGTGCGTCTGCTGCCGCCGTCGTCGCGGATCACCGTGACCCATGTCGGCGGTGTCCGCGAGGACGACCTCGGCGACCGGCTGCGCGCCGAGTCCGCGGAGAACCCGCGCTATTCGTGGCTCGGGCCGTTGCCGCGGTCCGAAGCGCTCGCCGTACTCGCCCGAAGCCGTCTGCTGGTACTCACCTCACTGCACGAGGGCGGGGCGAACGTGGTCACCGAAGCGCTCGCCGCCGGTGTCCCGATTGTCTCCACTCGCATCCCGGGCTCGGTCGGGCTGCTCGGCGCGGACTACGGGGGCTATTTCCCCGTCGGTGACACGGAAGCGCTCGCCGCCGTCCTCGACGCCGCCGAACACGACCGCGACGGGCTTTACACGCGGTTACGGCGGCAGTGCGCGGACCTTCGCGCTTCGGTCGACCCGGAGCGCGAAACCGAGGCCTGGAAGCGGTTGCTCGCCGAAGCGATCCCCACGAAGGCCGGATACGAGGGAGTGCGATGAAACTCAGGAAGAGCGTTCCGAAGGTGGGGGGCGGCGGGGTGCACCGGGAGTTCACCGCCGAGCAGACCTACGCGCGGATCGAGCCGCATCTGCGGCGCGCCGGGGTCACCCGGGTCGCGGAGATCACCTGGCTCGACCGGGTCGGCATCCCGGTCTACAACGCCATCGCGCCACGCTCCAACGACATCATCTCCGTCTACAACGGCAAGGGGCTGCGGAACATCGACGCCAAGACGTCCGCGGCGATGGAGGCGATCGAGCGGTTCTCCGCCGCCTTGCCGGTGCGGCCGCAGGTCATCGCCTCCTACGAGGAGCTGGTCGCCGAGGGCCGTCCGGTGCTGGACCCGCGTGAGAACAACGCCGAGCTTTCCGCACACTACCGCGACGATCTCCCGATCTCGTGGGTCGAGGCCTACGACCTGATGAACGAGGAGTCCATCCTCATCCCGCAGGCGTGTGCCGTCTACGGGTTGAAGTTCCACGAACCCCCTTGCTACAAGGTGCTTTCCACCAACGGGCTGGCGTCCGGCAACAGTGTCGAAGAGGCCATCTGCCACGCGCTCACCGAACTGATCGAACGCGATTCGATGACCAACGCCGAACTCGTGAGCAGCCAGCTCGCCCAAGTTCTGGAGAAGGGCATCTTCGTCGAGCCACAGCCCGAGAGCCTCACGTCGTATCTGCGGGAACTGCATCCGCACGTGGACCTGGAGACGCTTCCGCCGCTGGCGAAGTCCCTTGTGGACAAGTTCCACGACGCCGGGCTGCGGATGCGGATCGTGCACATCACCTCGGATCTGGAGATCCCGAGTTTCCTCGCCGCCACCTCCGAAGACCTCGGCCCGACCACGTCGCAGGGGCACGGCGGGTTCGGCACGCATCCCGACGCGAACGTGGCGCTGATCCGCGCCATCACCGAATGCGCGCAGGGCCGGGCCGTCGACATCCAGGCGATGCGAGAGGACATCCGGCTCCCGACCGAGAACGTGTCCAAGTACCAGAACCACGTCCAGCGGTCGGCGACCATCGACAAGGGCGCGTGGGCGTGGCAGCCGATGCGCAAACAGGTCGCGTTCGACGACATCCCGTCGTGGACCACCGACGACGTGATGACCGACATCGAGCTGATCCTGGACCGGATCCGCGCCGCCGGCATCGAACGCGCGCTCGCCGTCGACCTCTCGCCGCCGGGGATCCCGGTCAGCGTCGTGCGGGTGATCGTGCCGCGGCTCGAATCGTGGGCCGTCGACCACTGCAAGATCGGACCGCGCGGGGCGAAGGTCTGGAACAACGCACTGCTCGAGCTGTCGGCACGCAAGCGCGCCGCCGAACTTTCCAAGCCCGCCTAGGAGATCCGTCATGCGCGCAGTGGTTTTCATCGGCCCGAGCATCGACCGGGAAGCGGCGGCCGCCGAACTCGACGTCGAGTTCCTGCCCCCGGTCAAACGGGGTGACCTCGCCGAACTGCTGGCCCGGCCGGAGCCACCGGAGGCCATCGGCATCGTGGACGGAAGGTTCTTGCAGAGCCTGTGCGTCTCGCCGAAGGAGGTGCTCGAGGCGATGGACCGCGGGGTCACGATGTTCGGCTCGTCGAGTATGGGTGCCTTGCGGGCGGCGGAATGTTCGCCGTTCGGCATGGTCGGTGTCGGCAAGATCTACGAGGAGTACTTCTCGGGGCGGATCGACGCCGACGACGAGGTCGCCGTCACCTACGACGAAGAGAATCTTTCGGCGTTGTCCGAACCGATGGTCAACCTGCGGTTCGCCATCGCCGCCGGTGTCGAGGAAGGCGCGTTCGCCCCGGAAACGGGGGAGCGGTTCCTCGAGATCGCGAAGGAACTGTACTTCCCGCAGCGCGTCACGCGGACCGTGCTCCAGTTGCTGCGCCGGGAGATCCCGGCGGACGAGCACGCCAGGATCGCCGCCTTCTTCGACGGCGGCGCCCCCGACACGAAACGCGAGGACGCCCTGCTGCTGCTCGCGGCGATGCGTGACTTCCTCGACCCGGCCGGAAAACCGCGGATCAAACCCGTCGAATCCCGAGGTGCGCTGTGAGCATTCCCGTCCCGCGACCGCTTCCCGAAGGACCGGTCGACCCGGCACTCGCCCCGCTGGCCGGGTTCGGCCCCGAACAGCTCGAACGGTTCCTGGAGGCCGTGCGTACGACGTCCGACGGTGTCCAGGGCACGCTGGAGTCCCTGACCATGACGATCATGACTTCGATCGAGTGACCCGACCGGTCAGGAATCGAGAAGCGGCGGACACCGATCTCACCTAGCGTGACCGTCATGGACATCAGCATTCACGGGAGCTTCCTCCCGCAGAACGACCCCGAGGCCGCACTGGCGTTCTATCGCGACGTCCTGGGCTTCGAGGTGCGCAACGACGTGGGCTACGACGGCATGCGCTGGATCACCGTCGGCCCGCCCGGGCAGCCCGTGTCGATCGTGCTGCACCCGCCCGCCGTCGACCCGGGGATCACCGACGACGAACGCCGCGTCATCACCGAGATGATGGCCAAGGGGACGTACGCGAGCATCCTGTTCTCCTCGGACGACCTCGACGGTCTCTTCAAGCACCTCGCGGAGGCGGGCGCCGAGATCATCCAGGAGCCGACCGATCAGCCGTACGGCCTGCGGGACGGGGCCGTCCGCGACCCCGCCGGGAACCTGATCCGTATCCAGCAGCGCGTTTGACCCACCGCCCGCCGTGCGCGGGGACAAGATCCTCGATCAGGTCCGCATCGGCGGAGATGCCCTGGTGAAGAGCGGTCGCCGACGATGGGGACATGGACATTTCCCTCTCGCCGGCGGCCGGCTCCGGCCGCCGCGCGGCCCGCGACGTGCGGGCCACGCGCCTGCCGTCGCTGACCGGGATGCGCTTCATCGCCGCGCTCGCGGTCTTTCTGTCCCACCTCACCCTGGAGAACCTGTTCGCCGATCCCGGTGTCCAGAAGTCGATGACGGCGATGTTCATCCAGGGTGGCTTCACCGGTGTCGGGTTCTTCTTCGTGCTCAGCGGTTTCGTGCTGGCCTGGTCCGCACGTGAGAAGGACACGGCGCGGACGTTCTGGCGCCGCCGGTTCTTCAAGATCTATCCGAACCACGTCGTCACGTTCCTCGCGGCGGCGTTGCTGCTGGGCTTCGTCGCGAACGAGACCTTCGATTTCGGGACGGCGGCACTGAACCTGTCGCTGCTGCAGGCTTGGGCGCCGGTCAACGGCGGCTTCAACATCGTCTCGTGGTCGCTTTCCTGCGAGGTGCTGTTCTACCTGTCGTTCCCGTTGCTGTTCCGGTACCTCCGCCGGATCCGGCCGGACCGGCTGTGGTTCTGGGCCGGTGCGGTCATCGCGGTGATCCTGCTGATCCCGCTCGCCGCGACCTCACTGCCGAACGAGCCTTACCTCTGGTACGCAGAGACGTCGGTGCCGCGGTTCTGGTTCGTCTACGCGTTCGCGCCGGTCCGCCTGCTCGACTTCGTGTTCGGCATCCTGCTGGCCAGGATCGTGCTGGAGGGACGTCGTCTGCCGCTCCGATTCGGCTGGGCCGCGGCACTTTCGCTGGCCGCCTACGCGGCGGCCCCGTTGTTCCCGATGACCTACAAGCTGACGGCGGTCACGGTGGTGCCACTCGGCCTGCTCATCGCGGCGGGCGCGGTGGCCGACCGGGACGGGCGACGGACCTTCTTGGCCGGTCGCCGGATGGTGTGGCTCGGTGAAGTTTCCTTCGCCTTCTACATGGTGCATTGGCTCGTGCTCACCTTCGGGGTGAGGTGGATCGGGGACCGCTGGGGCACGCCTGCGGCGCTGGGGGTGACGGCCCTGCTGTTCGGGGTGACGCTCCTCGTGTCATGGCTGCTCTACGCGGGCGTGGAACGACCTGTGATGCGGCGGTTCTCCACCCGGCGCAGACCGGAACTCGTTGTATATCGGCAAGAACCGGAACCCGCGAAGGCCGCGGCACCGGCACCCACGGTGAGGATGGAAGACCATGGCTGAAGAACTCGAGAGCTTCCCGTTCCCGCCCGGCCCGCGAGGTCGTCCCGTCGAAGACTACGAACGTCGTCTGCGGGAATGCCCGCTCGGCGAGGTCCGGCTGCAGAGCGGTGACGTGGCCAGGCTCGCGGTCCGCTACGACGACGTCGTGAAAGTGCTGAGCGATCAGCGATTCAGCCGCGATCTCACCTACGAGGGGGCGCCGAGGCAGGCCGACGGGCTCGACTTCACCGTCGACCCCGACATCATCATGAACATGGACCCGCCCCGGCACACCAGGCTCCGCAGCCTGCTGGCGGGCACCCTGACCAAACGCAAGATCGAGGCGTGGCGGCCCAGGGTGCGCACCATGGCCAACAAGATGATCGACGGACTCGAAGGACCGGTCGTCGACGTGGTGAGCACGGTCGCGTTCCCCTTCGCCGTCGAGGTGATCAGCGAGGTGATGGGAGTACCGGGGATCGACGCCGAACGGATCCGGCACTGGTCGGATCTCCTGCTCCCCTCCGGTGGTCTCGGTATCGAAGAGCAGACCGCGGCGCTGATGGAGTTCGCGGCGTACTGCGTCGAACTGATCGAACAGGTGCGGAACCTGCCGGGTGACGGCGTGCTTCAGACGATGATCCAAGCGCGGTACGAAGGCGACCGGCTCAGCGACGACGAACTGGTGCGCAACACCATCGGGATGTTCCTTGCCGGGCACGAGACGACCGGATCGGTGCTCTCCCGCGCGTTCCTGCGGCTGCTGGCTCCGCGCGAGCACTACGAACGGCTGGTCGCCGACCCCGGCCTGGTGCCCAACGCGGTCGAGGAACTGCTGCGGGTCGAGGTCCCGGGAGACGGTGCTCCGCTCCGGGTCGCGTTGGAGGACGTCGAGCTGCCGTCCGGGACGATCCGGAAGGGCGAGGCGGTCGTCGCGTCCTTCGTCGGGCCGAACTACGACCCCTCGATCTACGACGCCCCACGGGAGCTGCGCCTCGACCGGGACGAGAAGGCGCATCTGACCTTCGGCAGGGGTGTGCACTTCTGCCTCGGGGCGAATCTGGCGCGGATGGAGATGCAGGAACTGCTCGCCGCCTTCGTCGACCGGCATCCCCGGCTTTCGCTCGCCGAGGACCCGGACGAGGTGGAGTGGACCGACAGCGCGTTCAAGCGCCCGGCCAGGCTGCTGTTGAACCTGGGCTGACTTCCTGGCGGTGATCGTCCGGGTCCGGCAAAGTCGGGAGAGGTCGCGACGATGCAGGAATCGGGACCCGGTAGCGGCCGGGCCGTGAAGGACTCCTTGAGGGACTCAGAGTCCCTCAAGGAGTCCTTCACGGCGCTCCCCAAGCCAGCAGGTCGGCAGGCCACGCGTAGGTACCTGAAAGAGGGTTCGTTAGAACGACACTGACTACTCACGACCAACTTCCGGGCCAAGTGACGTGGGGTGGTGGCTCTGACCGGCGGCGTGCGAGCGTGTCTCACGGATCCTGACCTCGCGACTAGCCGACCACTTGCGCGGTGTCTGCACCGCGCACCAGGATGAAAAAGGGTCAGTGGCGGTGATTCCTGCGCCGTCGATCTCGGCAACGGCTTGGCTTTCGTCACCCCCGCGCGGAAACGTACATGGCGGCAGTCAATCGCCCGGTGATGTCCTTTGTGGACACCGAGGACTTACCACTGCCAGCGGGTGGGTGTCCCGGTGAAGTCCTCGGCTCGCATCCCGAAGGCCCAGGCCGGCCGGATCGCCACGATGGCGTTGACGTCCGGGTCGTAGCTGTAGGCCGACGCGTACTTCGCGTTGGCGGTTTCGACGTAGGTGGCGACGGCTTCCGGATCCGTGACGAACTCCGCGACGCCGTCGAGTACGACCGGGTCGAGCGCGTTGTCGATGGTGACGGTGCAGCGGGGATCGGCGCGCAGGTTGCGCATCTTGCGTGAGGTGTGGGTGCTGCCGAACCACAGCGCTTCGCCGTCCCAGGTCGCCCACACCGGCATCACGTGCGGCCTGCCGTCCGGCCGGACGGTCGCGACCCAGTAGTTCATCGTGGTCCGCAGTTTGTCGTCAGCCCATGACCAGGGCAGCAAGCCGGCTTCACACCGTTCGGTGCCGTAGCCGGGCATGTGCGGACGGCCTGCCTTCAGCGGGTCTCGCGTACCAGTGCTCATTTTCCCTGCTTCCTTCTCTCAGGCGGCTGACGCGTCGTCGTCGTGGGCGAGGACGTCGTCGATGATGTCGAACAGTTCGTCTTCCGACGCCGATTCGAGGTCGTCGTAGCCGGGGACGGCCGGACGGGCCTTGAGTGCCATCGCTTCGAGCCGCTCGGCTATTTCGGCATCGGTGTCTACAGTGGACAATGTGGCTTCGAGTTCAGCGAGCTTCGCCAAGACGGCCCGTGTCGCGTCCGCCCGGTCGTCTCCGAGGCACTCGTCGAGGTACGCGGCGAGGCCGGCGGGGGTCGGCTGTTCGTAGACGACGGTGGTGGCGAGCCGGAGCCCGGTCTCCGCGTTGAGCCGGTTCCGGAGCTGGATCGCGGCGAGCGAGTCCATGCCGAGGTCGCGGAACGGCCGGTGCACCCCGATGACGTCGTCGTCGTGACCGGAGACCGCGGAGACCGCGCGCACCACCGAATCGAGCAAGGCGGCCCTGCGTTCTTCGCCGGAGAGCGCGGCCAGCCGCTCGCGTGGGGACGTCTCGGCCGTGGTGTCCGACGGTCGTCCGCCGACGAGATCGTCGAACACCCGGCTGGCCCTGGTCGCGGTGTGGGCGGGGACGAACCTGGCCCAGTCGACCTCCCCGATCGCCTGCGCCGCCGCCGGGCGGGCGAGTGCGCGGTCCAGTGCCGCCAGCGCGGTCTCCGCGCTCATCCCCGACACCCCGTCGTGGTGGCCTTGACCGGGGACCGCGGTCCCCATGCCTTCCTCCGCCCACGGTCCCCATGCCACCGCGGTCGACGGCAGGCCGAGCGCCGCCCGGTGCTGGGCGATCGCGTCGACGGCGGCGTTCGCCGCGGCGTAGTTGGCCTGGCCGGGAGCGCCGAACGTGCCAGCCATCGAGGAGAACAGGACGAACTGTTCCAGCGGAAGGTCCGCGGTCAGTTCGTGCAGCAGCCAGGCGGCTCCGGCCTTCACCGCGAAAACCGGTTCCAGCCGTCGCGCGGACTGGGCGTCCAGGACGCCGTCGTCGAGGAGTCCGGCCGCGTGCACCACACCGGTCACCGGATGTTCGGCGAGCAACGCGCGCAGTGCTTCCGGATCGGTGACATCGCAGGCCGAGATCGTCACGGCGGTACCGAGCGCCGTCAGTTCGGCGCGCAGCTCCTCGGCTCCCGGGGTCTCCGCGCCGCGCCTGCCGACGAGGACCAGGCCGGGGGCGCCGCGGCCTGCCAGCCATCGGGCGACCTGCTTGCCGAGCGCGCCGAGCCCGCCGGTGACCAGTACCGTGCCCGACGGCCGCCAGCCCGTCTCGGTCTCCGGGAATTCGAGCGCGGTCAGCCGCCGCACGTGGAGCCCGTCGGCGCGCACCGCGAAGTGGTCTTCTCCGTCTCCGCAGGTCAAGGCCTCGCAGACGTGAGCCCAGCCGGTGTCGTCCGGTTCCGGTGGCAGATCGATGAGCCCGCCCCAGCGGTGGGGGGCTTCGAGCGCGACGACCCTGCCGAGTCCCCACACGCCCGCCTGCCAGGGGTCCGGCGGCGCGTCGGCGGGGCCGGTCGCGATCGCGCCGGTGGTGAGTGCCCAGACCGGCGCCTCGATCGAGGTCCGCTCCAAGGCCTGGACGAGCGCGAGCACGTCCGCCGTCGCCGTGACACCCGCCTTGCCTCGCCCGCCTGCCAGCCAGAGGATGCCGTCGGGGGCGGCTCCCGCGTGCTCCGCGAGCCGGGCCGCCCAGCCGTCGGAGCCGGTGTGCCGGACGAGCCGCACCGAGCAGCCGCGTTCGGCCAGCGCCCGTTCCGCCTTGGTGACCCGTTCGTCGAGGTCGTCGTCCCCCGGTGGCGCGATCACCAGCCAGGATCCGGTCGGCAGCGAATGCACGCCGGCGTTCCTGAGCCGCCAGCCCGGCTCGCTCGCCAGCGAGTCCATTGTGGACCGGCGTCGGTGCAGCCAGTACCGCCTGCGCTGGAAGGCGTAGCCGGGCAGATCCACCCGGCGGCCGCCCGCGTACCACGGCGAGAAGTCCACGTCGGCCCCGCGCGTGTAGAGCGTCGCCAGCGCGGCTCCCAGCGTCTCGGTCTCGTCGCGGCCACGCCGGAGGCAGGACACGAGTCCGGCCCCGTCCTCGGGGAGGGCCTGTTGCCCCAGCGTGGTGAGGGCGTTGCCGGGGCCGGTTTCGACGATCGTGGCGACACCTTCGGCGGCTATCGTCCGCAGTGCGTCGCCGAACCGGACCGTGTCCCTCGCATGCCGTACCCAGTACTCCGGGAAGCTCGCTCCTTCCGGCTCGAGCCGTTCCCCGGTCACGCACGAGACGATGGGAACCTCGGCGCGCCGGAATTCCAGGGTGTCCAGAACCTGCCGGAACCGGTCCAGCATCGGATCCATCCGCGGTGAGTGGAACGCGTGACTCACCGCGAGGCGCGTCGCCCGGCCACCCGCCGCGGTGACCGTGGCGGCCACCGCCATGACGGCTTCCTCGTCGCCGGAGATCACCACGGATCCGGGGCCGTTCACGGCGGCTATCCCGACCTCGCCCCGATACCGCGCCGTCAGGTCTTCCGCCTCGCGTTCGCTCAGGCGCAAAGCGACCATCGCGCCGCCGGGCAGGGCCTGCATCAGCCGTCCCCGCGCGGCCACCAAGGCGGCGGCGTCCGGCAGGGAGAGCACTCCCGCGGCGTACGCGGCGGCGATCTCGCCGACCGAATGACCGGCGAGCAACCCCGGCCGGATCCCGAACCCGGTCAGCGCGCGGAAGACGGCGACCTCGACCGCGAAGACCGCGGGCTGGGTGAAGTCGGTGCGATCCAGCAGCGCGGCCTCCGGGGTGCCTGCCGCGGCGAACACGATTTCCGCCAGCGGCCGGTCCAGATGCGGGTCCAGTTCCGCGCACACCTCGTCGAAGGCCTCCGCGAAACCCGGCAGGTCCTCGTACAGCCCGCTCGCCATCCCCGGGTACTGGCTGCCTTGGCCGGGGAAGATCACCGCGACCGGCCCGTCGACGGCCTCGCCGATGTGGAGGGCGGCCGCCGGTTCGGTGCCGGTCAGTGCCGTGACCAGGTCACCGGTGTCCCTGCCGAGGACCACGGCGCGGTAGCGGTGACGGGTTCGTGTCGTGGCCAGTGAAGAGGCCAGGTCGAGTGCGCCGGTTTCGGGGGTTATGTGTCGCGCGAGGCGTCGCGCCTGCTCGGTCAAGGCGCCGGGCGAGGCCGCCGAAAAGGTCCACGGCACCAGCGGTCCCGGCCGGGTGGGAGCGGGTTCGGCGGGTGCCGCGCCGGGTTGCTCCAGGATGACGTGCGCGTTGGTGCCGCTGATGCCGAAAGCGGAGACGGCGGCGCGGCGCGGCCGGTCCGTCTCCGGCCAGTGCGTCGGTTCGGTGATCAGCGCGATGCCGCCGTCGTTCCAGTCGAGGTGGGTGCTCGGCCGGTCGTGGAGCAGCCCCGGCAAGGTGCCGTGACGCATCGCCTCGATCATCTTGAGCACGCCCGCGACGCCCGCCGCGGCCTGAGCGTGCCCCAGATTGGCCTTGGCGGAACCGACGAGCAACGGACGGCTCCGGCGCTGTCCGTAGGTCGCTTGCAGTGCTCCCGCCTCGATGGGGTCGCCGAGGGTGGTCCCGGTGCCGTGCGCTTCGACCACGTCGATGTCCTCTGTGGACAGTCCAGCGTCGCCGAGGGCGGTGGTGATGACGCGTTGCTGTGCCCGTCCGTTCGGCGCGGTGAGCCCGTTCGACGCGCCGTCGGAGTTGATCGCGGAACCCTTGAGGATCGCCAGCACGGGATGGCCGTTGCGCCGCGCGTCGGACAGCTTTTCCAGCACGACGATCCCGGCGCCCTCTGCCCAGGCGGTGCCGTCCGCGTCGGCGGAAAAGGGTTTGCACCGGCCGTCCGGGGCGAGCCCTCGCTGCTCGGAGAACTCCACGAACAGCTTCGGGGTGGCCATCACCGTGACGCCACCGGCGAGGGCGAGTTCGCTCTCGCCGGTGCGCAGCGACTGGGCGGCGAGGTGCATCGCCACCAGCGAAGAGGAACACGCCGTGTCCAGGGTGATCGACGGCCCCTCGAAACCGAACACGTACGACACCCGGCCGGAGGCGACACTGCCCGCGTTGGCGACCGACACCTGACCGACGAGGTCCTCCGGCACTTCGGCGAGCGGAAGCGCGTAATCCCCGCCCATGACCCCGGCGAACACCCCGGTCCGGCTGCCGCGCAACACCGCGGGGTCGATCCCCGCCGATTCCAGCGCGTGCCAGGAGACCTCCAGCAGCAGCCGCTGCTGGGGATCCATCACGAGAGCTTCGCGTGGTGACAGCCCGAAGAACTCCGCGTCGAATTCCGTCGCCGTGTCGAGGAAGCCGCCATGGCGGACGTAGGACTTGCCGGGCGTTTCGGGATCCGGATCGTAGAGACCGCCCAGATCCCAGCCCCGGTCGGTGGGGAACTCCGAGATCACGTCGCGGCCGCGCGCGAACACCTCCCACAGATCCGTCGCGGATTCCACGCCACCGGGGTAGCGGCAGCCCACGCCGACGATCACGACGGGATCGTCGTCGGTGGCACGGACCGGTGCGGGGACGGTCTCGGCGGCTCGCGGTGCCTGATCGCCCCAGAACCTCTCCGAGAGATACCCGGCCAGCGCGTCGGGGGTCGGGTGGTCGAACACCAGGGTCGCGGGAAGGCGCAGGCCGACCGCCTCGCCGAGCCGGTTGCGCAACTCCAGTCCGGTGAGCGAGTCGAAACCGATCTCGTGGAACGCCCTGTCGCCCACCACGGAGTCCTTCGTGGCATGGCCGAGTACCGCCGCGACGGTGCGCCGGACGAGTTCCGTCATCGCCTGCTCGTCCCGGTCCGATGGCAACGAGGTCACGGCCGCACCCGCTTCCCGCGCGGCCGTCGCGACGCGCCGTGAGGGCGCGGCCAGCACGGAGAACAGCGGTGACCGCTGGTCGCGCAGCGCGGTGACGTCGAGACGCGCCGGTACCAGCAGGGCAGGGCCGCCGGTGAGGGCGGTGTCGAACGCCGCGAGCCCTTGCCCGGTGGGCAGGGGCAGCAGACCGCGGCGGGCCATCCTGGCGACGTCGGTCTCGGACAGATGCCCGGTCATTCCCGTGTCGAGGGCCCACAGCCCCCACGCGAGGGACGTCGCGGGCAGGCCGAGTGCGCGACGACGGTGGGCGAGCGCGTCGAGGTAACTGTTCGCCGCCGCGTAGTTCGCCTGGCCCGCGTTGCCGATGATGCCCGCGATCGAAGAGAACAGCACGAACGCCGAAAGATCCGCGTCCTCGGTGAGCTCGTGCAGATTCCGGGCGCCGTCGACCTTCGGCCGGAAGACGGTGTCCACAGTGGACGCGGTGAGCGATTCGATCGTGCCGTCGTCGAGTACCCCCGCGGCGTGGACGACCGCGGTCAGCGGATGCTCGGCGGGGATGGCCCCGAGCACCTCGGCCAGCCGCTCCCGGTCGGAGACGTCGCAGGCGGCCACGGTCACCCGCGCGCCCGAGCGGGTCAGCTCGGCGACCAGTTCCGCGGCGCCTTCGGTGTCCGGGCCCCGGCGGCCGGTGAGCAGCAGATGGCGGGTCCCGTGCTCGGCGACGAGATGCCGGGCGATCAGCCCGCCGAGACTGCCGACGCCGCCGGTGATGAGCACCGTCCCGGCCGGATCGAGCGCCCTTTCCCGCCGCTCCCCGGGGTCGGTCAGCCGGACGAGGCGGGGCACGAGCACCTGGCCGCCACGGACCGCCGACTGCGGTTCGCCTGCCGCGAGCGCCGCCAGCGCCTGCTCCGGGGTGCCTTCGCGATCGAGATCGACCACCAGTACGCGGTCCGGCGCTTCCGACTGCGCGGCGCGCACCAGTCCCCAGACCGGGGAAGCGGCGGTTTCCGGCGGATCGCCGTCCGCCGTGGTGGCGACCGCCCGCCGGGTGAGCAGGACGATTTTCGCGGCACCGAAGGTCTCGTCGGTGATCCAGTCCTGGAGCAATTCCAGCGCCTCGACCGTGACGGCACGCGGATCGTCCCGATCGTCTCCTGGTCCACAAGGAACAGCGACGAACTCGGGCAGGGGGTCGCCCTCGTCGATCGACGCGCGCAGCGCGGTCAGATCGTCGAAGACGGCGAAGGAAGGTGTCTCCGTGTCCACTCCCGTGACCGGGATCCAGTCCACGCGCAGCAGGTCGCGGTTCACCCGTGGCCCGGCGAGCTTGCCGAGATCGATCTGCCGGAGCGTGAGGGAGCCGACCGTCGCGACGGGATCACCGGCTCCGTCCGCCAGCGTCAGCGCGACCGCGTCGTCGCCGGCCGGGGTGATCCGCACGCGAACGAGCTTCGCGCCGGTCGCGTGGAGATCGATCGACGTCCAGGCGAACGGAAGCCGGACGACGTCGCCGCCTTCCCCCGCGACGAGGATCGCGTGCAGTGCGGCGTCGAGCAACGCGGGATGGATGCCGAATCCCGGCGTCGCTTCACCGCCCTCCGACGGCAGGGCCACCTCCGCGAACCGTTCCTCACCGAGCCGCCACAACGCGCGAAGTCCCTGGAAAGCGGGGCCGTATTCGTAACCGATGTCGGCGAGACGGGGGTAGGCGCCGTCGAGGTCGACGGGCTCGGCGCCCGGCGGCGGCCATTCCCGCAGGCCCGGACCGGAGGAGGACGGCGTCGCGAGCGAACCGGTCGCGTGCCGGGTCCAACCGGTTCCGTCGGCGGAATCCGCGGGCCGGGAGTGGACGGTGAAACCCCGTCGCCCCGGTTCTCCCGCGGTGACCGTGAGCTGCAGTTCGACCGCGCCGTCGGCGGGGATGACCAGCGGGCTTTCCAACGTCAGCTCGTCCACCCGACGGCAACCCGCCTGGTCACCGGCGTGCAGCGCCAGTTCCGCGAAAGCCGCTCCCGGCAGGAGGACCGTGCCGTCGACGGCGTGGTCGGCCAGCCAGGGATGGGTCGAAAGGGAAAGTCTGCCGGTCCACAGCGCCCCGTCACCGTCCGCGAGGGTGACCATCGCGCCGAGCAAGGGATGCCCCGCGGCGCGCAGGCCCAGCGACGCCGAACCGGCCGCCCGCGTGGCCGGGGTGAGCCAGAACCGTTCAGTCTGGAAGGCATAGGCGGGCAAGGAGACTAGCCTGCCTCCGGGAAAGACCGTGTCCCATTCGACTTCGGCCCCGTGCACCGCCGCTTCGCTGAGCGAGCGCAGGAACCGGGGCAGGCCGCCTTCGCCGCGCCTCAACGTTCCCAGCGCGACGCCTTCGCGCGCCGCTTCATCCAGGATTTCCTGCAGTCCCATGGTGAGAACGGGATGTGGGCTGCATTCGACGAAGAGCGAGTGGCCATCGCCTGCCAGCCGCCGGATCACCCGGTCGAACTCGACCGGGTTCCGGAGATTCCGGTACCAGTACTCGCCGTCCAGGCGGGCGGTGTCGATCAGGCCGCCGGTGAGGGTCGAATGGAACGGCACCTCACTCGTCCGCGGGGTCAGCTCCGCCAGCAGTTCGAGCAAGGGTTCGTGCAGCTCTTCGACATGGGCGGAATGGGACGCGTAGTCGACTGGAAGCCGCCTGGCCCGGATGCCCGCTTCGCCGAGTTCCGCGGTCAGTTCGTCCAGTGCCGCCGGATCACCCGAAAGCACCGTCGCCGACGGCCCGTTCGCCGCGGCGACGGACAGTCTGCCGTCCCAGCGTTCGATCCGGCGCCCGGCCTCCGCCCTCGGCAGCGCGACCGAAAGCATCCCGCCCCGGCCGGAGAGCGCCCGGATCGCCTTGCTGCGTAAGGCGACCACGCGCGCACCGTCTTCGAGGGACAGCGCGCCCGCCGCGGTCGCCGCCGCGATTTCACCCTGCGAGTGGCCGACGACCGCGGCCGGGCGCACGCCGTGCGACTCCCACAGGGCGGCGATCGAAACCATCACCGCCCACAGCACCGGCTGGACGACGTCGACCCGCTCCAGCGCGTCCTTGTCGGCCAGTGCCGCCGGCAGGAGCCAGTCCACGTGCGGTTCGAGCGCCCGTCCGCAGTCCGCCATCCGGGCGGCGAACACCGGACTGGTGGCCAGCAGTTCCGTGGCCATCGTGACCCACTGGCTGCCTTGCCCCGGGAAGACGAACACCGGCCGCGGATCCGCTTTGTCCTTGCCGGTGACCACTTCCGCCGCGGACTCCCCGGCGGCGAGCGCGGTGAGGCCGCTGACGAGCTCATCGCGGTCGCGCCCGAGCACGGCCGCTCGGTGGGCGAACCGGGTCCGCGCGCTCGCCAGGGTGAAACCGGCGTCGTGGACATCGAGGCCAGGATCGGTTTCGAGGCGGGCTCGAAGCCGCCCTGCCTGGTCTCTCAGTGCCTGTTCACCGGTCGCCGAAAGCAGCAGCGGTACGACAGGAGCGGTCACGGTGGCCGGTTCGGCTTCGTCCGGTGCCTCTTCGAGCACGACGTGGGCGTTGGTCCCGCTGATCCCGAACGACGACACCGCCGCGCGCCGCTTGCGGCCGGTTTCCGGCCACGGGGTGTGCTCCGCGAGCAACTCGACCCGGCCGGACGACCAGTCCACGTGCCGGGACGGTTCGTCCAGGTGCAGCAGCTTCGGCAACATGCCGTACCGCATCGCCTGCACCATCTTGATCACCCCGCCGACCCCGGCCGCGGCCTGTGCGTGGCCGAGGTTCGACTTGAGCGAACCGAGCAGCAGCGGACGGTCCGGCCGCCGTGCCTGGCCGTAGGTGGCGAGCAACGCCTGCGCCTCGATCGGATCGCCGAGGGTGGTGCCCGTGCCATGCGCTTCGACGGCGTCCACGTCCGAAGCGCGAAGGCCCGCGTCGGCGAGCGCGTCCAGGATCACCCGCTCCTGCGCCGGGCCGCTCGGAGCGGACAGGCCGTTCGAAGCCCCGTCGGAGTTGACCGCCGAACCCCGCAGCAGGGCGAGTACCCGGTGACCGTTGCGCCGTGCGTCCGAAAGCCGCTCGACCACGAGCACGCCGACCCCCTCCGCCCACGCGGTGCCGTCCGCCGACGCGGCGAAGGATTTGCAGCGGCCGTCCGGGGCGAGACCCCGCAGCCGGGAGAATTCGACGAGCATCTCCGGCGTCGCCATCACGGTGACACCACCCGCGAGCGCCAGGTCGCTGTCACCCGACCGCAGTGACCGCGCCGCGAGATGGAGCGCGGTGAGCGAAGAGGAACAAGCGGTGTCCACCGTCACCGAAGGACCGTGCAGACCGAACACATAGGACAGCCGCCCGGAGACGACGCTGGAGGTGTTGCCGGTGATCAGGTGACCTTCCAGCCCATCCGGCACCGTGTGCACCCTCGGCGCGTAGTCGTGGTGCATGACACCGGCGAACACCGCGGTACGGCTGCCGCGCAGGCTCGCCGGGACGATGCCCGCGTCCTCGAAGGCCTCCCACGCGGCCGCCAGCAACAGCCGCTGCTGCGGGTCGGTGGTCAGTGCTTCCCGTGGCGAGATGCCGAAGAACCCCGCGTCGAATTCGGCCGCGTCGTAAAGGAATCCGCCACTGCGGGTGACGGAATGCCCCTGCCGCGCGGGGTCCGGGTCGTAGAGCGAGTCGGCGTCCCAGCCGCGGTCGCGGGGGAGGTCCCCGATCGCGTCGACGCCGCCGGCCGCGAGGCGCCAGAGGTCCTCCGGATCGCGTACCCCGCCGGGATAGGCGCAGGCCATGCCGATGATGGCGATCGGTTCGTGTGCTTCGGCGGGTTCGGAGACCGTGGCGGGGGCACGGCGCTCCGGTGCCGCGCCGGACAGCAGCGAACCCAGGTGCCCGGCCAGTTCCGCGGGGGTGGGGTGGTCGAAGATCACCGTCTCCGGGACGGTCACGCCCAGCGCCGTGGTCAGCCGGTTGGCCAGTTCCGCGCCCATGATCGAGTCGAAGCCCAGCTCCGTGAAGAGCCGATCGGACGGCGTGCCGCTGTCGTCGTCGTGGCCGAGTACGGCCGCCGCGTGGCCGAGCACGATCCCGGCGATCGTCTCGGTGTCCGATGTGGACACCGGACCGACGGCGGGGAGGGTGTCGAGCCAGTGGCGTTCGCGCTGGAAGGCGTACGGGGGAAGGTCCACCGGTTCCGGCGGCTCACCGGGGAACAGCGCCGTCCACTCCACGGCGGCGCCTTCGGTGTATGCCGAGGCGACCGCGGTGAAAAAGGCACGGACACCCGGCGGGAGCGGGATCTCCCGCCCGACGGCGGAACGGAGAACGGTGGGTGTGCCCGCGTCCTCCGTCGTGGTGGCGAGAACCGCGTCGGCCAATTCCGCCGGTGAGATCGTCCGGTTCACGTACGCCGCCGTGAACTCTCCGATCCCTTCGCCGGACACTGTTTCCCACTCGATCCCCGAAGCACTCATCAGACGGTATGTCGCGAGCTGGGTGGCGAAGGTCCTGGCGGCGGGGGCATCGCCTCGTTCACCGAAGAGCGTGAGTGCTTCGTCGAAGGCCGTGGCGAACAGGGGGAACACGTCGAGGCCGTTGGAGTCCGACAGCGCGGACCCGAACCGCAGTGTCGCGGACCAGGTGGGCACCGCCTCCCGTACCTCGGTATGTGCGTCGTCCAAAGTGGACAACAGTTCCGCACGGTCACGCGCGATGAAGGCGGTCCGGTACTCGAACGCGGTGCGCGTGGTGGCGAGTGACCAGGCGACCTCCGCGACCTCCTGCTCCGGATGTTCGAGAAGATGGTTCCGCAGCCGGGAAACCTGAGCGCGCAGCGCGGCCGGGGTCCGGCCCGAGACCACGCAGGCCACGGACGGCGGGCCCGGAACGGCTTCGCGTGGGGCAGGGGAAGGCGCGGCGGCGAGTACGACGTGGCAGTTCGTCCCGCCCATTCCGAGCGAGGTGACGCCGGCGACCCGTTCCGTGTCCGCCCAGGCGATCGCCTCGGTGCAGAAGCGCAACTTCAACTCGTCCAGCGGAATCTTCGGATTCGGCTCGCGGAAGTGCAGGCTGGCCGGGATCTCCCCGTGATGGACGGCGAGAGCCGCCTTGATCAAGCCGAGCACACCCGCCGCGGCTTCGAGATGACCGAGGTTCGTCTTCACCGAGCCGACCGGCAACGGCGCCGGACGACGCCCGAAGACGGCGCCCAGCGCGGCGGCCTCGATCGGATCGCCGACCTTCGTACCGGTTCCGTGCAGCTCGACATAGCCGACATCGTCCGGAGAGAACCCCGTGTCTTCGAGTGCCTGCGTCAGTACCTGTTCCTGCGCCGCCCGGTCCGGCACGGTCAGCCCCGCGCCGCCGCCGTCGTTGTTGACGGCGCTGCCCGCGATCACCGCGTAGACCCGGTCGCCGTCGGCGATCGCCGCGTCCAGCGGCTTGAGCACGACGACACCGCCGCCCTCGCCGCGGACGAACCCGTCCGCCTCCGCGTCGAAGGTGCGGCAACGGCCGCTCGCGGACAGTCCGCCGAACTCCTCCACCTCACGCGCGGTCGACCGGGCCAGATTCAGGTTCACCCCGCCTGCCAGTGCGATCGCCGATTCTCCGGAAAGCAGGCTCCGTGCGGCGAGGTGGACGGCGACCAACGACGACGACTGTCCACAGTCGACTGTGAAACTCGGTCCGCGCAGGCCGCAGAAGTAGGAGACCCGATTCGCGATCAGCCCGCGGTGGAGCCCGGTGAAACTGTGCTGGGTGGTGACGTCGTGCTCCTGTGCGAGCCGGGCGTAGTCGTCCCGCATCGCACCGAGGAACATGCCGCAGTCCTGGCCGCGCAGCGTCGCCGGGACGACGCGGGCGTCTTCCATGGCCTCCCACGCCAGTTCGAGCGCGAGCCGCTGCTGCGGATCGAGCACCGCCGCCTCGCGCGGCGACACACCGAAGAACCCCGCGTCGAAGGCCTCGACGTCGGGCAGGAACGACCCCCAGCGCGAACCGCCGTCACCGCCGGAACCCCGGCGATCTTCCGGGACTTCGGTGACCATGTCCCTCGCCGCGCGCAGGAGCCCCCAGAACCCGGGAACGTCCGCCGCTCCCGCGACCCGGCACGACATGCCGATGATCGCGACCGATCCGGACCGCGTGAAAGCTTCCCCACCAGAATATGCGGACATGGTTTCGAAACTACGTCGGCCGTCGAATCGCGAGCCAGTGCTCCGGCCGCATCGGGCACGACGGAAGAACAGCGCTATTACCTGGTCATAAGCAGCACGGCGCAGCAAAGACGAAGGTGCGTCCCCGGCGCGGTGACGGGCAGAGTGGCGTTCATCGACTCGACCACGGGGGCTTTGAGATGACCGACGTCGGAACGACTTCGCTCGACGAACGCGGAACGGGGGTGGCGCGGGAGAATCCGCTCCACGTCCTGCTCGACCCGGCGATGCGGATCGACCCGCATCCGACCCTGGCCAGGCTGCGGGCCGCGAGCCCGCTCGTGACGCCGGACGGCACGGTGGTCGTCGGTGACTACGCCGGCTGTCTCGAGGTGATGCGGAATCCGGTGATGGGAAACGACACCCTGGATTCGCCGGGATTGCGCGGCCTGGTGCCGAACAGTGGTGCGAAACAGGTCCTCGACTCCATTTTCTTCATGGACGGGAACGACCACGGCAGGCAACGGCGGCTGATCTCCAAGGCCTTCACCCCGAGAATCACCGCACGCTACCGCCCGTGGATCGAGAACATCGTCGACGAGCTGTTCTCGGAAATCGCCGTCGCGGCGGAATTCGACGCGGTCGGCGATTTCGCCAATCTGCTGTCCATCCGGATCATCTGCGAGCTGCTCGACGTCCCGATGTCCGATGTGGACGTTCTCAAGGAGTGGTCGGACGATCTCGCGCTCGCGACGGAACTCCCGACACTGGTCGCCGGATTCCGGCGGCTGGGCCTGCTCTCCCCGGAGGAGCTGGCCGTGGTCGACCGCACGTGCGCGTCGATGCACGCCTACTTCGCCGACCTGATCTTCAAACGCCGCCGCGCTCCCGGCGACGACCTCGTGTCCAGTCTCATCCGGACCGAAGACCGCGGACAGACCTTGGCGAGGCACGAGGTGACGAACGTACTCGTCACGTTGTTCGCCGCCGCGCACGAATCGGTCACGAACCTCATCTCGAACGGGATCCTCGCCCTGCACCGCAATCGCGACCAGCTGGCGCTGCTGCGGGCGGACCCGGCGCTGGCCGCGCCGATGGCCGACGAGGTGCTGCGCTACGACGCCCCCGTCCAGCTGACCGCCAGGGTCGCGTTGAGCCCCACCACGGTCGCGGGCCTCGACGTCGACGCCGGGACCGTGGTGATCCTGCTGCTCGCCGCCGCCAACCGGGACGAGGCCGAGTTCCCGGAGGCGGACCGGTTCCTGATCTCCCGCACCACCAAGCGTATGCAACTGGCCTTCGGGGCCGGCCCGCATTTCTGCATCGGCTCCAGTCTCACCAAGCTCGAAGCCGAACTCGCCTTCCGTGCCATCGCCGAACGCGTCGCCGATTTCCAGGTCGACGAGGATTCGCTGGAATACCGCCGACACGTGGTGGTCCGTGGTCTGCGGAAGATGACCGTCCACGTCTCGCACTGAGCGCTTTCGGCGACTACACCGAAATCTGGAGCTTTGATGTCTACAGAGGACAAGACCCGCCAGTACCTGAAGAAGGTCACGGCCGAACTGCGGCGTACCCAGGACAGGCTTCGCGAGGTGGAAGGCCGTGGGCACGAGCCCATCGCCGTGGTCGGGATGGGCTGCCGTCTCCCCGGTGGCATCGATTCGCCCACGGGGCTCTGGGAACTCGTCCGGGACGGCGGCGACGCGATCACGCCGTTCCCGGACGACCGCTACTGGGACCTCGACGAGCTTTACGATCCGGATGCCGGGAAGCCCGGCCGCTCTTACGTCCGTGAGGGTGGCTTCCTGCACGACGCGCCGCTCTTCGACGCCGGATTCTTCGGCATCTCCCCCAGGGAAGCGCTCGTGATGGATCCTCAGCAGCGAGTGCTGCTGGAGGTCGCATGGGCGACGCTGGAGTCCGCCGGGATCGATCCCGACGAACTGCGCGGCAGCCGGACCGGTGTCTACGTCGGTTCCACCGGGAACGACTACGAGCTGGTGTGGAAGGGGTCGAAGGAGTACTCCCCGCACGGCATCACCGGCAACAGTTCCAGTGTGATCTCGGGGCGGCTCTCGTACTGCTTCGGTTTCGAGGGACCCGCGGTGACCGTCGACACCGCCTGCTCTTCGTCGCTGGTCGCGATCCACGAGGCCATCCGCGCGCTGCGCGAGGGCGAATGCGGTATGGCGCTGGCCGGCGGGATAACCGTGATGGCCACGCCGGACACCTTCACCGAATTCTGCGGCCAGGGCGTGACCTCGATCGGCGCCCGGTGCAAATCGTTCGCCGACGGGGCCGACGGCGCGATCTGGGCCGAGGGCGCCGGTCTGCTCCTGCTCGAACGGCTGTCCGACGCCCGCCGCGCCGGACGTCCGGTGCTGGCGCTGCTGCGGGGTTCCGCGGTGAACCAGGACGGGACGAGCAACGGCCTCTCCGCCCCGAGCGGGCCCGCGCAGCAGCGGGTGATCCGGGCCGCGCTCGCCGACGCCGGACTGTCCGCGGAGGACGTCGACGTGGTGGACGCGCACGGCACCGGAACCACCTTGGGTGACCCGATCGAAGCCAACGCGCTGATCGCGGCCTACGGCAAGGACCGGTCGCCGGACCGCCCGCTGCGGCTCGGTTCGCTGAAGTCGAACATCGGGCACACGCAGGGGGCGGCCGGCGTCGCCGGCGCGATCAAACTGATCATGGCCATGCGGCACGGCGTCCTTCCCAAGACACTGCACGTCGACGCTCCCTCGTCCAAAGTGGACTGGTCGGCGGGCTCCGTCGAACTCCTCACCGAAGCGGTTCCCTGGCGGGCGACGGAGAAACCGCGACGTGGCGGCGTGTCGTCGTTCGGTATCAGCGGTACCAACGCCCACCTGCTCATCGAGGAACCGGCGACCGAGGAGGGCCGCGTAGCGGTGCCGTCGGGGTCGCTTCCGATCCTGCCTTGGGTGATCTCCGCCAAGACCGAGGCGGCCCTGCGCGGACAGGCCGCGCGGCTGGCGATCTTCGCCGAAGACCGCCAGGCCGATCCCGCCGACATCGCGGGCGCGCTCACGAGTACGCGGGTCGGGTTCCGGCATCGCGCGGTCGCGTTCGGCAGGACCGCCGAGGACCTCGTCACCGTGCTGAACGCCTACGCGGACGGTGCCGCGAACGGCGCCGTCGTGGCGGACGTGGCAGGCAACGGCTCGCTCGCCGTCCTGTTCACCGGCCAGGGGGCGCAGCGACCGGGGATGGGGCGCCGTCTCACCACCGAATACCCCGCGTTCGCCGCCGCCCTCGACGTCGTCTGCGACGAACTGGACCGGCACCTGTCCCGGCCACTGCGCGAGGTCATGTTCGCGGAACCCGGCTCGGCCGAGGTGGAGTCGTTGTACCGCACCGAATTCACCCAGCCGGCCTTGTTCGCCTACGAAGTCGCGCTGTTCCGGCTCGTCGAGTCGTGGGGAGTGCGCCCGGACCAGCTGCTCGGTCATTCGGTCGGGGAGATCACCGCCGCGTACGTCGCCGGTGTCTGGTCACTGCCCGACGCCTGCCGGCTGATCGCCGCCAGGGGACGCCTGATGCAGGCGCTGCCCGAGGGCGGGGCGATGGTTTCGGTGGAGGCCACCGAAACCGAGGTGCTGTCCGGTCTGGCCGGGCTCGAAGACCGGGTTTCGATCGCCGCGATCAACACCGCGGAATCCGTCGTGCTGTCCGGGGACGAAGACGCGCTGGCGGACCTCGAACGGCGGTGGGCCGAACGCGGCCGCCGGACCAAGCGGCTCCGTGTCGGCCACGCCTTCCATTCGCCGCTCATGGAGCCGATGCTCGCCGAGTTCGAAGCCCTGCTCGGCGAACTCGAGTACCACCCGCCGTCGATCCCGATCGTTTCCGACGTGACCGGGGAACCGGCGACGCCCGAACGACTGTGCTCGCCGCGCTACTGGACCGAGCACGCCAGGGCGGCCGTCCGGTTCCACGACGGCCTCGCCACGCTGCGGGAAGCGAAGATCACCACCCTGCTGGAACTCGGCCCCGCCGCCGTTCTTTCCGCGATGGTGCCGCCACCCGCCGAGGGAGAACCCGCGATGGTGGCGATCCCCGCGGTGCGCACCGACCGGGACGAGGCCGAAAGCGTCCTGCGCGCGCTGGGCGGGCTGCACGTCCGAGGGGTGCCGGTGGACTGGACGGCGGTCCTCGCGCCTTCGCGGACCGAACTGCCCACTTACGCGTTCCAACGGGAGCGCTATTGGATCGCTCCCGAAGCGGACACCGCCGACGTACAGGCGGCGGGACTGCTCCCGTCCGGGCATCCGCTGCTGGGCGCCACGCTCACCCTCGCCGACGGCGGCGGCGTCGCCCTCACCGGCCGGATCTCGCTGCGGGAGCAGGCCTGGCTGGCGGGTCACCGCGCACACGACACGGTGATCCTGCCGGGGACCGCTTTCGTCGAACTCGCGCTGTCCGCCGGCGAACAGGTCGGTTGTGACGTGATCGAAGAACTCACGATGGAGACCCCGCTGACCCTGCCGGACGAAGGCGGGGTGCGGATACAGGTGCTGGTCGGTGCTCCGCTGGAATCCGGTGACCGTCCGGTGCGGGTGTTCTCCCGGCCGGACGGCGCCGACGTCGGCGGCTGGCGCTCCCACGCCTCCGGGCTGCTGGGTGGCCGGACCGCGCCCCCGGGCGAGGCGCTGACCGAATGGCCGCCACCGGACGCGGAACGACTCCCGTTCGACGGCGGCTACTACGACGACCCGGAAGTCGTGCTGGCGTTCGGTTACGAAGGGGTGTTCCGCGGTCTTCGCAAGGTATGGCTGCGCACGGGTGCCGACGGGGGCACCGAACTGTTCGCCGAGATCGAACTGCCGGGGGACCCGGCGCTGACCGACGGCTACGGCCTGCATCCGGCCCTGCTGGACGCGGCGCTCCAGGCCGTCGGGCTAGGTCCGTTCCTCGATGCGATCAACCAGGGTTCCGGCAGCATGCCCTTCGCCTGGTCCGGGCTGACCCTGCACGCCGCGGGCGCGTCGGCGCTCCGGGTCCGGGTCACCGGCGCCGACGGGCATGTGGCACTGACCCTCGCCGACGCCACCGGCGCGCCGGTGGCGTCGGTCGGCAACCTCGCGTGGCGGCCGGTCGCCGAACGGTCGGCACTCGGCGCTCCGGACGTCGACGACTCCTTGTACGGGCTCGACTGGGTCCCCGCGCCGGTACCGGCGGCGGGCGAGAGCGGGTACGTCCTGCTCGATCCCGGTCCGGCCGCGCTCGCCGCGCTGATCGCCGCGGCCGACGACGGCGCGCCGGTCCCGGAAGCCGTCGTCGTCGCTCTCTCCACAAAGGACGGTGCGGTGATCCCGTCGGCGCGGGAGGCGCTGGCGGAGGCGGCGGAACTGCTGCGCGCCTGGTTGGCGGCGGAGCGGTTCGCCGCGGTGAAACTGGTGCTTTCGACCCGGGGAGCCGTCGCCGCGACCGCCGAGGACCGGATCGACCTGACGGTCGCCGGCATTTGGGGCGTGGCGCGGTCGGCCCAAGCGGAGCATCCTGGCCGGATCGTGCTGCTCGACACCGACGGACCGGTGGCCGAGGCGATCCCCGCCGCGCTGGCGACCGGTGAACCGCAGATCGCCGTACGGGCCGGGACGGCACTGATCCCGCGGCTGCACCCGGTCGCCGCGGACGGGTTGCTCACGGTCCCGGCGGAACCGGCTTGGCGCCTCGACAGCACCGGGCCCGGCACCCTCGACAATCTCGCGCTCCTGCCGTGCCCCGAGGTACTCGGACCGTTGGCGCCACTCGACGTCCGGGTCGGGATCCGGGCCGCGGGGGTCAACTTCCGCGACGTCCTGGTCGCACTCGGCATGTACCCGGGAAAGGCGGTGCCGGGCGCGGAAGCCGCCGGGGTGGTCCTGGAAACGGGCGACGGCGTGACCGATCTCCGCGTCGGCGACCCCGTGTTCGGCGTGTTCACCGGCGCCATGGGCCCGGTGGCGGTCACCGATCATCGGTTGCTCGCGCCGATCCCCTCTGCCTGGTCGTACGAGGTCGCGGCTTCCGTGCCGATCACGTTTCTCACCGCGTACTACGGCCTCACCGATCTCGCCGGCCTCCGGCAGGGTGAGTCCGTGCTGATCCACTCGGGCGCGGGCGGTGTCGGCATCGCCGCGATCCAGCTCGCGAAGTACCTGGGCGCGGAGGTGTTCGCCACGGCCAGTGAAGGCAAGTGGGACACGTTGCGGGGGCTTGGGCTGGACGAAGCGCACATCGCTTCCTCGCGCACGGTCGAGTTCGAAACCCGGTTCCGGGAGACGACCGGCGGCCGCGGGGTCGACGTGGTGCTGAACTCGCTGACCGGTGAGTTCCTGGAAGCCTCACTGCGCCTGCTAGCCCCGGGAGGACGGTTCCTGGAGATCGGCAAAGCCGACGTCCGCGACCCGGAAGCGGTGGCCGCGGCCCATCCCGGCGTCGGCTATCACGCGTACGACCTGGTCGCCTCCGCGGGCGAAGACCGGGTCCGGGAGATGCTGACCGAGGTTTCGGAACTGTTCGGCCGCGGCGCGCTCAGCACGCCGCCGCGCCGCGCCTACGACCTTAGGCGGGCGGGGCAGGCGCTCCGGCACGTCAGTCAGGCGAAGCACATCGGCAAGGTGGTCCTCACCGTGCCGAGGGAACCCGACCCCGACGGTACGATCCTGGTCACCGGCGGCACCGGCTGGCTCGGCGGCCTGATCGCCGGGCACCTCGCGCGCCGGGGCGCACGGCACCTGATGCTGCTCAGCCGCCGCGGGAACGACACCCCCGGCGTCGACGACCTGGTCACGAAGCTGTCAGGTTTCGGTGCCGAGGTCACGGTCGTCAAGGGTGACGTCGCCGATCGCGCCGATGTCGAAGCCGCGCTGGCCTCGGTGCCACCGGAACATCCGCTCACCGCGATCGTGCACGCGGCGGGGACGCTCGCGGACGGCGTCGTCGCCACGCTGACCGAAGAGCAGCTCGACGCCACCCTGCGGCCGAAACTCGACGGGACCTGGCATCTGCACGAACTCACCAAGGACGGTGACCTCGCCGCGTTCGTCTGTTTCTCTTCCGCGGCGGGCATCTTCGGGGCCGCGGGGCAGGGCGCGTACGCCGCCGCGAACTCGTTCGCCGACGCCTTGATGCGGTGGCGGCGGGACGCGGGACTTCCCGGCACCTCGCTCGCCTGGGGCCTCTGGGCCCCGGGGGACGACCACGCCGACGGCGGCGGGATGGCGGGCGGGCTCAGCGCGGCGGACTGGGCGCGGATGGGGCGGACGGGTGTCCGTGGACTGTCCGTGGCACAGGGGCTCGCCCTCTGGGACGCGGCGCGCGGCTCCGACCGGGCGCTGGTCGCGCCGCTCGGTCTCGACCTTCCCACCATCGCCGGATTGGGCGACGGTATCCCGCCGTTGCTCCGTGACGTCGTCCGCGGCGCCACCCGCCGGGTGGCGGCCGGTCGTCAGCAGGAGACGCCCGCCGAGGCGCCCGAAGTGCTCATGCGGAGGCTGGGCTCCCTGCCGGAGGCCCAGCGTGAACGGCAGCTGCTGTCACTCGTGCGAGGGCATCTGGCGGCCGTCCTCGGTTACGGGTCGGGCGATGAGGTGCCCACCGAAACCCCCTTCCGCGAACTGGGTTTCGACTCGCTGACCTCGGTCGAGCTCCGCAACCGGCTCACCGCCGCCACCGGCCTCAGGCTTCCGCCGACGTTGGTCTTCGACCATCCGACGGCGAACGCGCTGGCCGGATACCTCGGTACGGAGATCACCGATTCCGGTGCTCCCGCCGCTCCGGCACCTTCGCCGGCGCTGGCGCAGCTGACCGCGCTCGAACGAACGATTTCCGAACTGGACGAGGACACCGAACTGCGCGCGACGCTGGGCGCACGGGTGCGTGCCCTGCTGACCGTGCTGGACGACGAGCGGCCCGGCGACGCGGAAGACACCCTGCGGTCCGCCTCCGTCGACGAGCTGTACGACTTCGTCGACCGGGAGTTCGGCCGTGCGTGAACCTGCCGTGCCAGTGACGACGACGAATCCGTTGGGGGCAAGCCATGTCCGATGACCCGAAGCTCGTCGAATACTTCAAGCGGGTGACGGCCGAACTGTACGAAACCAGGAAACGGTTGAACCGCCTCGAAAACGAGGCCGCCGATCCGGTGGTGATCGTGGGCGCGGGCTGCCGATTCCCCGGCGGTGTCGAGTCGGTCGAACAGCTGTGGGAGGTCTTGGCCCAAGGACGCGACGTGATCTCGGAATTCCCCGCCGATCGCGGATGGAACCTGGGGGAGATCTACGATCCCGATCCCGAAGCGCCGGGGAAGTCCTACGTCCGCCACGGCGGGTTCATCGAATCGGCGACCGAGTTCGACGCGGGATTCTTCGGCGTCTCGCCGCGCGAAGCCCTGGTGATGGACCCACAGCACCGGTTGCTGCTGGAGGTCTCCTGGCACGCGCTCGAGTCCGCCGGGGTCGATCCGGCCCGGCTCCGCGGCAGCCGGACCGGCGTGTTCACCGGGCTGGTCGGCGGCGACTACGCCTCTCGGGTGGAGGAGGTGCCGGTCGAGCTGGTCGGGCAGGTTTCGATCGCCAACGCGGCCAGTGTCGCGTCCGGACGGGTGTCGTACCTCTTCGGTTTCGAAGGACCGGCGATCACCCTCGACACCGCCTGCTCGTCCTCGCTCGTCGCGATGCACCTGGCCGCCCGGTCGCTGCGGAACGGCGAATGCGACCTCGCGCTGGCCGGTGGCGCGACCCTCATCCCGAGCCCGATCCGGTTCATCGAGTTCTCGCAGCAGCGTGGTCTCGCGCCGGACGGCCGGTGCAAACCCTTCTCCGCCGACGCCGACGGCACCGCCTGGGCCGAGGGCGCGGGGATCGTCGTCCTGGAAAGGCTTTCCGACGCCCGGCGCCTCGGGCACCGGGTGCTCGCCGTGCTCAAGGGGTCCGCGATCAACCAGGACGGGGCGTCCAACGGTCTCACCGCGCCGAGCGGGCGAGCCCAGCAGCGGGTCATCACCGACGCGCTCGCCGACGCCAAACTGTCCACACAGGACATCGACGTGGTCGAAGCGCACGGCACCGGCACGAAACTGGGCGACCCGATCGAGGCGCAGGCGCTGCAAGCCACCTACGGACGGGACCGCCCCGAACCGGTCCTCGTCGGAGCGGCCAAGGCGAACCTCGGGCACACCCAGGCCGCCGCCGGGATCGCCGGTGTGCTCAAGATGCTGATGGCCATGCGCCACGGTCTCGTGCCGCCGCTGCCCCATCTCGACCGGCCGACCCCGCACGTCGACTGGGACGGCGGCGGGATCGCGCTGACGACCGAAACCGTTCCCTGGCCCGAAACCGGCCGCCCCCGCCGAGCCGCGATCTCATCGTTCGGAATGAGCGGTACGAACGCGCATCTCATCCTCGAACAGGGCGAGTCACTCGCCGACGCCGAGGACGGCACTCCGCCGCCGCTGCTGCCGTGGGCGGTTTCGGCCGCCACGGCGGCCGGGGTGGCGGCGCAGGCGAAGAAACTGCTCGACGAACTCGGTGACGCAGACCCGGCCGACGTCGCGTATTCGCTCGCCACCACGCGGACCCATCATCGGCACCGTGCCGTGGTGCTCGGCGCGACTCGCGAGGAACTCCTCGACGGCCTTTCCGCGCTCGCCACCGGTGAACCGTCGTCTTTCGTGGTCGAAGGCACCGCGATCCCGGACACCGGGGTGGCGTTCGTCTGCCCGGGGCAGGGCGCGCAGTGGCAGGGAATGGCGGTGGAGCTGCTGGCCGCTTCGCCGGTGTTCGCCGAGCAGCTCGTCGAGTGCGAGAAGGCGCTGACCCCGTTCGTCGACTGGTCTCTCGTCGATGTGCTGCGGCAGGCCGAAGGGGCGCCTTCGATCGACCGCGTCGACGTCGTCCAGCCGGTGCTGGCGGCGGTGATGATCTCCCTCGCCCGGCTTTGGCGGCATCACGGCGTCGAGCCGACCGCCGTCGCCGGACACTCGCAGGGCGAGATCCCGGCGGCGTGGATCGCCGGCGCCTTGAGCCTTTCCGACGCCATGCGGGTGGCCGCGCTGCGCAGTCGCGCGCTGACGGCGTTGTCGGGTACCGGCGGGATGGTCTCGGTCGCCCTCGGCGCCGAGGCGACGGCGGAACTCATCGACGGCAAGCCGGGTGAGCTCACCATCGCCGCGGTGAACGGCGCACTGTCCACAGTGGTCTCCGGTACTCCCACCGCGTTGACGGAACTGCTCGCCGAATGCGAGGAGCGCGGCTTGCGGGCACGTCGCGTCCCGGTCGACTACGCGTCGCATTCGACCCACGTCGAACAGATCAGGGACAGGATCCTGCACGAGCTGGCACCGCTGACCCCCACCGGTCCGGTGCTGCCGTTCGTATCCGGCCGGACCGGCCGGTGGGTCGAGGACGAACCGCTGGACGCCGCCTACTGGTACCGCAGCCTGCGGGAAACGGTCCGGTTCGACGAGGTGACCGGCACCCTGCTGCGCGACGGCCACCGGGTGCTCCTCGAAGTGAGCCCGCATCCGGTGCTCGGCGGCGCCCTGCGCGAGACACTCGACGCGGGCGGCGAGACCGGCTCCGTGCTCGGGACGCTGCACCGCGGCGAAGGCGGCCTCGATCGCTTCCTGCGCGCGCTCGCCGAAGCCCATGTCGCCGGGGCCGAAGTCGACTGGCAGGTCGTTTTCGAAGGCAGCGGGGCGCGACGGGTGGATCTCCCGCCCTACCGGTTCCACCGCGACCGGTACTGGCTCGAACCGATCATGCCCGAGTTCGGGGACGGCGCGGCGGTGGAGGAAGCCGGCACCGAAGCGGACACCGGCCTGGCCTCGCTGCCGCCGGACGAACGCCGCCGCCGTCTGGTCCGAGTGGTCCGCGGACATGTCGCCGCGGTGCTGAAATACCCTCGCGGGCGCGAGGTCCCGCTGGACGACACCTTCCGCGACCTCGGCTTCGAGTCGCTCACCGCCGTCGAGTTGCGCAACCGGATCGCCGCCGCGACCGGCGTCGACCTCCAGCTGACCGATGTGCTCAACTATCCGACGGTCGAAGAGCTGGCGGAGTTCTTGACGGGCGAGGTCCCGGAGAGCGGATCCGGCGTTGCCGCGGCGGAAGAGTCCGATTCGGACAGTCTGGTTTCGCTGTACCTGAGCGGTGTCGAGCAGGGACGGCCGCATGACGCGATGGGCCTCGCCAGGATGGCCGGACTGCTGCGGGCCTCGTTCGACGACGAGACGGACGCGGCCGCGCTGGTGGCGGTCTCGCGGCTGGCCGTCGGTTCGGGCGGTCCCGCGCTGGTCTGCGCGATACCGCCGGTTTCGCCGATCACCGACGCCGCGTACTCGTTCATCGCCCCCGCGATGCCGCGGCCACACGACATGTGGACGATGTGGCCGCCGGGATTCACCGACGGCCAGCCCTTGCCGCCCGACCTGCCCAGCCTGTTCGCGGCACAACGGCGGGCGCTCGACGAGCACGTGGGCGACGGAAAGCTGGTGCTGGTCGGCTACTCCGCGGGCGGCTGGGTCGCCCGCGCCTTCGCCGAATACCTCGAGGCTCAAGGCCGCCCGGCCGACGCCGTCGTGCTCGTGGACATCTATCTGCCCGCTTCGGACCGGAACGAGGTACGCGGGCGGTTCATGCGGGAGCAGGCCGGACGGCAGGAACTCTTCGGTGGCGGGAAAACGGGTTCGATGGCGAGCCAGCTCGGCGCGATGGGCCGGTACGTCACGTTGTTCGACACCTGGGAGCCGGTCCCGATCCGGACGCCGACCCTGCACCTGCGGGCTTCGGAAGCCCTGCCGGGCCTGCCCTCGTTCACGGCGGACGAACAGTTCCCGACCGCGCTCTGCGCGCGGACCGTCGATCTGCCCGGCAACCACTACACCCTGCTGACCCAGCACGCGGAATCCGCCGCCTCCGCGCTGCACGACTGGCTGACGGAGCGCTTCGGCGACTGACCCCTTGCCGTGGCGCCGGGTCCTTTGTGCGAGGTCGTGAGTGGTAATGAGGGTTATTGAGGGGTAAGGCAAACGTGTCGTGTCTCGGGCGGGAGTGCGGCATCCGGGCACGCGAGTCACGCCTTATCGAAGTACATGAAGGCCCCCTTCCTTGCGCTAGGCGCAGGGTCCCGGCAAAGTCGAGGTAGAGCTTGATCGAGCCGAGGTAGGGCAGGCCTGATTCTGGATGCCGCGGGGCTGCGGGTGCGGTTTCGGAGGAATGTCGTGAGTGGCGGTTCGGGTGAGGGCCACTTGTGTCTTAGGTACCTGCCATCGGGCGACACGCGTGATCCGACGGAGGGTACGCGTGAGTGAACGGAGAACACCCGACGAAATCTGCCGCTCCCGCGTGTCATCCATCCAGACACACGTGTCCTCCGTCTGATCACACGCGCCATCCATCCAGCCACGCGAAACCACCCACTCGGCCCCGGTCGTGAGTGGCGATTCGGGCTAGAACGCTCATTGCGACTCGCGACCCCTCATGAAACTGCGCAAATCGCCTGGAACAGGCGCCATGGTCGCGAACAGTATCTCTTGTGGACAGTCAAGAGGCGGGCCGATCCTGACCGGGTGTGGCGAGGCCGCGACGATGAAGGAATCGGTACACTCAACGTCCCCGATCCTCCATCGTCGGCCACCGGCACCGAACGGCCGCCCCGCCGCTCCGCCAAGGCCCGGCTCAAGCGGCGTCGCGAAGCCTGCCCCGGTCGACCTTCCCCGAGGGTGTCACGGGAAGGGCGTCGACGAACCGGATGTCGCGCGGATACTTGTACGGGGCCAGCCGGGCGCGCACGTACTCCTGCAGTTCGGTCGCTTCGACGGGGCCGGACAGGACGACATAGGCGCGGCTGCGCGTCAGCCCGCCGTCCTGATAGCCGACGACGGCGCACGCTTTGACCGCGGGATGCGTCGCGAGACAGTTCTCGATCTCGACCGGCGCCACCCACACCCCGCCGACCTTGAGCAGGTCGTCGGCGCGGCCACGGTAGTGGAAGTACCCCTCGGCGTCGCGGGTGAACAGGTCACCCGACCGGACGGTGTGCTCGGCGGGGAAGGTGGCGGCCGACTTCTCCGGCGACCGGTAGTAGCCGAGCGCGACCGGCTCGCCGGACACCTCCAGCACCCCCGTCTCGCCGTCCGGCACCTCGGTCCCGCTCTCGTCGACGACCCGCGCGCGGTAGCCGGGCACGACCTTGCCGAGGGTGCCGATCCTGGATTCGCCCGGCCGGTTGGTGATGTAGCCGTGGTAGGCCTCCGAGGAGCCGATGCCGTCGATGACTTCGACCCCGAAGGTGTCCAGCCAGCGCCGGTGCAGATCGGGCGGCAGATGCTCGCCCGCCGAGGTGACGAACCGCAGACTGCTCAGGTCCTTGCCGGCGGCGTCGGGGTGCTCGACCATCGCCTTCATCATCGTGGGCACGTTGACCAGGATCGTCGGGCGATGCCGTTCGACGAGGTCGAAGAGCGTGTCCGCGGTGGACCGTTCCGGGAAGAGGATGCCGGTTCCGCCGACCCCGAGCGGGAAGAGCGCCACCATGTCCCTCGCGTAGCCGAAGAACAGCTTGGGCACCGGCAGCACGACGTCGTCTTGGTCGATCCCGAGCGTCGACCGCGCGTACCACTGGAAGCTCAGCCACGGGCTGCGCGCGGTCAGCCGGCACGCCTTCGGTTTACCCGTGCTCCCGCTGGTGAGTTTCCAGATCGCCTCGTCGTCGCCGTCGACGTGGACGGCCTCCAGTGTCGCGGGCAGTTCCGAAACGAGCGTCTCGAAACGGTGTTCCCCCGGCGCGAGCTCGTCCGGGGCGGCGCCGACCACGACGATCTCCCGTGCGCCAGCCGCCCTGAGTTCCGGTGCCGTGCCGGCGTCGGCGACGATCGCCTTCGGTTTCAGGTAGTCGAGGTAGTACCGGTAATCGTCGCGGCCGAGGAAGCTGTAGACCTCGACGGTGATGGCTCCGATCCGTTGTACCGCGAACCAGGTCGCGACGTATTCGACCCCGTCGCGCAGGGACAGCAGGACCCGGTCGCCCCGGCCGACCCCGAGCGCGCGCAAGGCGTTGCCCGTCCGGTTCACCTGTGCACGGAGCTCGTCGTAGGTCGTCGGGCCGTCGTGGGTGAGCAGAGCCGTCCGGTGCCCGTCGCGTCCGTCGAGGAAGCGTTCGGCGACGTTGAAGCTCTGGTCGGAGCCGTTCAGGGACATCGTTTCGGCACTCCCTCGGTCACGGGTGGATCAGCGGATACCCAGCGGTGCGAATAGAACTCGAAGTCGATCGCCTGCCCGTCCAGCGCGGCGTGGACCTCGGCGACCGCCGCCCTCGCCGCGGCCCGCACCGCCGGGACGGCGCAGCCGGTGGCGAGGTCGTGCAGGGTCAGGTAGGTGTCAATCAGCGCGTGGCGGTGTTCGGCACTGAGTTCACCGGTCGCGTTCGTCATGGAACCTCGCCGCCTTCGCCTCGAATCGGGGAAGCTCGCCCTGCGCGGCGAGCTGGACTTCCGGTTGCAGCCCGATCAGCCGTTTGACCGCGTCGCGGATTCCGGTGGTGAGCGCGACGGCGTCGGCGCCGGGGCGGGGCTCGATCCGGAGCACCATCTTGTCGAGGCCACCGTCCGTGCGGAGCACGGTCTGGAATTCGGCCACCTCGCCGAAACCGCGGACCACGTCCTCGACCAGCACCGGGGTCACCGAGATCCCGCGGATCTTGCGCATGTCGTCACTGCGGCCGAGGATCCCGCCGTCGTAGAAGTCCCAGGTGCGTCCGCACGGGCATTCGTGCCACGGCCGCTTCACCACGACGTCGTCCGTCCAGTACCGGAAGACCTGGATCCCTTCCCTGCCAAGGCCGGTCATGACCCGGACGCCGCGCTCGCCGTAGCCGACCGGGAGCCTCGTGCCGGGATCGAGCACCTCCTCGATGACACCGGATTCGATGACGTGGCAAGCGCCGGGCCGGGACGGGCATTCGAACATGAAGACCGTGCCGAGTTCGGTCATCCCGGCGAAGTCGAACACCTTCGCGCCGAATCCTTCGGTCAGCGCCCGCGTCGTGGCGGCGGATCGCGGTTCGGCGCCGGTCACGATGATCCGGAGCCTGCTTTCGGTCGCCAGGTCGATTCCCATCGCGGCGGCGGTTTCCAGCAGCCTCATCGCGTAGGTGGGCGTGGAGCCGAGTACTTCGATGCCCTGGTCGACGATCAGCCGGACACGGGTGGCGGAGTCCATCGAGCCGGTCGGCACGATGGTGCACCCCATCCTGGACAGCGCGTCCTGCATCCCCCAGAAACCCATGAAGAGGCCGTATCCGAAGGCCACGCACCCTTTCTGGCCGGGCCGGACCCCGGCGGCGTGCAGGGCGGCGCACCACATGTCGACACCCCACGCCCAGTCCCGTGCGGTGTCGAAGGTGCGCAGTGGCGTGTTCCCGCTGGTGCCACTGGTCTGGTGGAACCGGACTCCGGCGACGGGATCGGTGGACGGCAGGATGCCGAACGGTGGGTCGACGGCCTCCGCCGCGACCAGATCCTTCTTGTACAGCAGTGGGATCCGCTGCCGGAAGTCGGCGAGCGACTCGATGCCGTCCGGGATGCGCGTCGCCCAGAATTTCGAGTTGACCCGTGCGTGCTCCAGCGCCTTCCGCAGCTTCACCCACTGCCAGTCGGCCAGCCGGTCCCGCGGCATGGTTTCGGTCGCGGGTTGCCAGAACGCGGCCTCCGGAGTACTCATTCCGTCTCCTCTTCGTGCAGGACGCACAGGTCGGCGCGGCCGGACGCGACCGTGGTGTCGGCCTCGTCGATCGTCGTCAGCCCGTCGTCGGCGATCACCACGATTTCGGCGGTGTTGCGGATCAGGTCGGCGACCTGGACGACCCGTCCCGCCGGCAGCGGGTCCCGGTCCGCGGCGGCGAGCAACAGACCGTCCACACCGGACTCTTTGAGCGAACCGGCCAACGCGATCACCGCGTCCAGCCCGTCCCCGGAGTAAGTCCGTTCGTCCAGGCCGAACGCGGCCACGACCGGGAGCGAAGCCCGTGCTTCCGCCCACGTGGAGGCGGACGGCACGGTCGCGGCGAGCCGGTCTCCGAGGTCGAGGACCAGCAACCGATAGCCCAGTTCCGCCGCGGTTTCGGCCAGACCGGCGTCCGACGCGGCGAGCCGGACCGCCGCCGGGGCCGGACCCACCGGAGCGGGCGGGATCCCGCCGGTCCCGTCGACGAGGAGCAGTCCGGCGCCCGGCTCGCCGGTCGTCACGATCCGGTTCGCGAGTTCGAGCGGCCCGAGACTCAGTGGCGTGAGCGCGGGCGACGACGCCGGTGGCATCGGCCTGCCGGTGGCGCGCGCGTGGAACCAGCGGGTGAACTCGCTCGCGAAATCCGGGTCCAGCGCGACGATGTCGTCGTGGGAGATCCGCCATGACCTGGCGAGCAACTGGTAGGCGAACTGGATCGGCTCGAAGCCGAGATAACGGTGCGCGTGGTCGAAGTGGCGTTCCGAACGGAGGGAAGCCTGCTGGAACTGCTCGACTCTTGGCCGCCGGGTCTTCTCGTACATCGCGAGCGCTTCGGAGATCCGGCCGGGCTGCGCCCGTAGTTCACCGGCGAGCGCGATGGCGTCTTCCAGCGCCAGCCGGGTGCCGGAACCGATGGACCAGTGCGCGGTGTGCGCGGCGTCGCCGATCAGTACGACGTCGTCGGTGTGCCAGTTTTCGCATTCGAGGAGCCGGAAACGCGACCATTCCGAGCCGCGCGGCAGGATCGGCTTGCCGTTCAGGTGGTCCGCGAAGACGCTTTCGCAGAAGCGGAGTGACTCCTCCAGGCTCATTTCCGCCAGTCCGGACCGCCGCCAGGCGTCGTCCGAGACGTAGAGGATCAGCGAACACCAGCCCTGGCCGGAGGGATAGAAATAGCCTTGGAAGAGGCCCCATTCCGTCTCGGCGAAGGCGTAGGTGAAGTAGGGCAGCGGGAGTTCGACGCCGAACCAGCCGAAGTGGAACTTCGACGGGGTGAAGGCGGGCCGGAAGGTGTCGGCGAGTTCGGTGCGGACCACCGAGCCGACACCGTCCGCGCCGACGACGAGATCGGCCGCGTCGTGTTCGGCGAGTGACTTCGTCTCGTGTCCGAAGTGGAGTTCCACCCCGAGCCGCCTGGCGTCCCGGCGCAGCACCGTCTGTACCTGATTGCGGGGAATGCCGTGGAACCGGTTGCCTTCCACCCGGCGGACCGTGCCGCGGTACCGGATCTCGACGGGGGTCCAGGTGGTTCCGGCCGAGACGATCTCCTCGTGGATGTCCGGCGCGATCGCGCCCAGTTCGGCCAGCGCGCCGTCGGGGAACACGAGCCCCCAGCCAGCCGAGGCGTCTTCGGCGTTGCGTTCGAAGACATGCACCTCGTCCGCGATCCCGCCGCGTTTGAGCAGTGTGGAGAGGAAGAGCCCGCCCGGCCCCGCCCCGATGATGTCGACTCGCATCACGCCCTCGATTCGGTGCTCGTCCGGACGGTCGCCGCTTTCCACCGGGTGACGGCGTCGCGTACGCGGTCGAGCCGCGCACCGCCCGCCGCGCCGAGCACCCGGTAGAGCTCGCTCCCGATGACCACGCCTGCCGCGTGCCTCGACACCGCCCGGATGCCGCCCTCGTCACGAAGGCCGAATCCGGCGAGAAAGGGCTTCTTCGCGCCCTCGGCGGCGGCCTCGGTGAGCCGTCCCGCCTCGGCGTGGGTGAGTGGGTCACCGGTGCGGGCGGCGAGGGAGCGGTAGGTCAGCACGTCGGCTTCTGCCTCCAACCTGGCGGCGCGGCCGGGTTCGGTCGAGGAGGCGATCAGGGGAACCGCGCTGAGCCCCTGGTCGAGGACCTGGCCGACGGTGGGCGAAGCAGCCGGATCGGTCAGCACGAGACCGTCGGTGCCCGCCGTCACCGCGCCGGTCAGCAGCGATCGCACGCCGAGATCGGCGACCGTGGCCGGATACACCAACGGCAGCAGCGGGGTGTCCGGCAGCGCCGCACGCAGTTCCCCGACGATCTCCCACGAGCGACCGGGCGGGAGGCCGCGCGCCCGATCGAACGAGCGCGCCACCTCGGTTCCGCGTGGTCGCGTGCCTTCGGTGGGGATCCCGAGTTCCAGGACGTCGGCGCCCGCTTCCACCAAGGCCTCGGCGAGCCGTCCGGTCGGCGCGATCGGATCACCGACGGTCAGGTAGACCACCAGTAGTGCCTCGCCCCGCGACCGGCTTTCGCCGAGCCGGTCGCCTAGGTGAGGCATCGGACGGTTCCGGCTCGCAGCCGCTTCGCGAGGGCGGCGGGGTCGGGGCTCTTCGCCAGCGCCGTCCCCACGAGCACGGCGTCCGCGCCGGCGGCGACGGCCCGCGCGACATCCTCGGGAGTGTGGAACGCGCTCTCGGAAATGACCCGGACCTCCGGCGGGATCGCCGAAAGCAGGGATTCGGTCCGGCTCACCGTGCCGGTGTCGAGTTCCAGCGCGACGATGTCCCGGTTGTTCACGGCGATGGTCTTCGCACCGAGTTCCAGTGCCCGCGCCACATGCTCGGGCTGATGCGCTCCGACGACCACTTCCAGTCCGAGGCGTTCCGACCGCTCGATCATCCGCTCCAGCAGACCGGGCTCGACGACGGTGTTGACCGAAAGCTGCACCGCGTCGAAACCGGCGTCCGCCGATTCGTCCACCTGGTCGATGGAGTTGAAGAATTCCTTGCGCATCAACGGAAGCGGGCAAAGGGCGCGAATACGCGCGGCGAGTTCGATCCCGCCGCCGAAGTACACCGGGTCGGTCGGTGTCGACAGCGCCTCGACCCCTCCGGTGACCAGCTCGGCGAGATAACCCTCCAGGTCCTCAGGGCGCAGCAACAGCCCGTCGCGAGGCGAGATGAACTTGACGTCGGCCATCAACGCGGCCCGGCCGTCCAGTCGCGCGTTGTCGAGAACCTCTTGCAAACTCCGACCGTTCACCTGATCCCTCCTGATCATGAGCCACTCGGAAATCGTCGCATCGTCGTGGTGCGCGGGCTTCTCGCTCATTGCCGGATTTCAGTGCTGGGCGGCGATGGTGCCGGAAAGTTTCGCCCAGCCGCGCAGGAGCGATTCCGCCGCGCCCGAGTCGATCGAGTGTTCCGCGACGGGGAGCCAGTGGCGGATGTCGGTGGTCAGCGAGTCGCCGAAACCGTGGTGGGCGGCCAACGCCGCGGCCGCGTTGAGCAGCACGGCGTCCCGGACGGAACTTCGCTTGCCCCCCAAGGTTTCCAGCGTGATGGCCGCGTTCTCCGCGGGGCCACCGCCACGCAGCGCGCCGGGTGCGGAAAGCGGGATCCCCGCCGAACGCGGATCGAACTCGTCCCGTCGCACGGTTCCGTCGGACACCACCCAGACCGTGCTCGTCGTCGCCGTGGTGAATTCGTCGAGTCCGTCGTCGCCGCGGACGACCAGTGCCCGTGTCCCGCGCCGGGCGAACGCCTCCGCGAGGGTCTTCGTCTGCGTGGCGAAGGCACAACCGACGAGCGCGGCGTCCGGTCGCGCCGGATTCGAGAGCGGGCCGAGCAGGTTGAAGGTGGTCGGAACGGCGAGTTCACGGCGTGCCGGGCCGATATGTCGCAGCCCGGGATAGAACGCCGGGCCGAAACAGAATCCGATGCCCAGTTCGGCGAGACACCGTTCCACCCCTTCGGGCGGCAGATCGATGACGACGCCCAGCGCCTCCAGCACGTCCGCCGACCCGGAGGAGGAAGACGCGCTCCGGTTGCCGACCTTCGCCACGTCCGCGCCGGTCGCCGCGACGACGATCGCCGCCATGGTGGAGATGTTCACCGAACGGGAACCGTCGCCGCCGGTACCGACGATGTCCACCGCGGACCGGCTCAGCCGCACCGGCGGCGCGTGCGACACGGTCCGCTCGGCCAGTGCGGCGACCTCGGCCGCCGTTTCGCCCTTCGCGCGCAGCGCTACGGCGAAACCGGCCAGCCGTACCGGGGTGACGTCGCCGGCCATCACGGCGTCGATCACCCACGCGGCGTCCGAAGTGGACAGATCAATCCCGTCGAGCAGGCGCCGGGTGAGTGTCGTGAAATCCCGTTCGGCCGTCGTCATCGCGTCACCCTGGCCTCGATGAGCGAAGAACGGGACGAACCGGTGATCCGGGTGATCTCGAAACCGGCGCCGCCGAGCAGTTCCCGCCAGTGTGTCTCGGTCCGTTCCCTGCCGCCGAGCAGGACGAGCATGTGCAGGTCCAGCAGTTTCGCCGGATGGGGTTCGGTGCCGTCGGGCACGACCTGTTCCAGGATCAGCAGTTTCGAACCCGATGCCATCGCTTCCGCCACCCGGCGCAGGATCCGCGTCGCGTCGGTGTCGTCCCAGTCGTGCAGGATCTGCGCGAGCACATACACGTCCCCGCCGGCCGGGACACGTTCGAAGAAGTCCCCACCGACCACCTCGCGGCGGCTGGACGTCGACGGCGGACCGACGACGTGCGGCTGGTCGAAAACCGTGCCGTGCAGATGCGGATGGCGGGAGAGCAGTTCGTCGACGAGTGTGCCGTTGCCGCCCCCGACGTCGACCACGCTTCCGGCGCCGCTCCAGTCCCATTCGTGGAGCGGCAGCATCCGCAAGGTGACCAGCCCCGCCTGCGCCCGGTCGAAAGCCGCGGCCGCGGCGGGCCGCTCGCCGTGCCAGTCGAACATCGGCTTGCCGAACACCTCGTCGAAACCCGCTTCGCCGGTGCGCAGGCTGTGTCCCGCCGCGGACCAGGCCAGGTAGGCCTCGTCGTCCATCAGCGTCGCCAAATGCCTCAGCGAACCGGGGGTGTCCTCGCGCAGCAGCGAGCCGAGTCCGGTGACGGCGAAGGTCCCTCTCGGCTCCTCGGTGAACAGCCCTTCGGCCACGAGAACCCTGAGGAAGCGGGTGAGCGCGTCTTGATCGACCCCCGCCTTGGCCGCGATGACCTCCACCGGGAGCGCGTCGTCGCCGAGCCGCTCGATGATGTCCGCCTTGGTCACCGCGAAGATCGCCTGCGAAACGACGTAACCCATGATCTTCCGCCGCAGCAAGCTGTTCGCCTCGTCGTTGGCGAGAAATTCGTCGTTGTCACGCAATGCGGGCACCTTCCTGCTGTTCGCCGTTCTCGGGATGGAGTACCGGGAACAGCGGCTGGTCCGCCGCCACCCGCAGATAGTCCGCGCCGGCGGTGCCACCGGTTCCCGGTACCCGGCCGATGATCTTCAGCGTGATACCCCAATGGGTTCTCTTCATCCCGCGCCACGCGTCGTCGAGCTTCCGCATCGCCGCGGCCAGCGCGGTGGAAACGGGATCGGCCGGCAGGGCGGTGAAGACCTCTTGCAGCGACAGGCCTTCCACGGAGAACGGTGGCGCCTGCGGATTGGGCCGGATCGGCGCGCTGCGCAATTCGACCTCGCGATACGCCCTCGACTGGATCGCACTACGGCCACGCGTGTTCGCGCGGATTTCGGCGAAGCTGTCCTGTGGCATGGTCGTCAGTACGCGGTAGAGCATCGTGGTCGCGCTGATCCTGCCCGCCGCGCCGGTGATCTCCTCGATCGCGGCCGACGGCCGACCACCGTCCACAGCGGACACGGCCCGATCGAGGCCGCGCGCGATTCTGCGGTAGAGCAGTTCGAAGGCCTGCACGCTACGGATGAACATGACCTCGTCGTGTCTGCTCGTGGTCGGCAGCATCGCGATCCGCACCGCGTGCCGGACCGGCTCCTCGATCCGCGCGAGGGTCGCGTCCGCCACCGCGATCTCCTGGTCTCCCGGAGCGCTTCCGTCCGTGGACGCCGGCTGGAGCAGAGCACTCGCCAACGGCGCGATCTCCCCGGCTCTGACGAGCGCGCGGAATACGGCCTGGGTCCGGGCCCACTGCTTGCTCGAGTTCGGATTCGCGCGCAGCCCGGTCGCCTCGAACCGCAGGAGATCGGCCAGCAGTGCGACGATCAGACCGTCCAGCTCGGTGTCGACCCGGTCCGGTCCGCCCGCTTCGGCGACTTCTTCCAGTAGCGGGATCGCGGCGTAGGAGTCGTAGTTCCCGTTTTCCTGGTCGAAGGTGCCGGGCAGCCAGCCTGCCAGTACGCGGTCGTGGACCGTGCGCGGCGGCGGGAGTGCTCCGGCGAGGACGCGGAGTCTTTCGATCAGGAGCGGATCGGCCTGATTGCGGCCGACCGCCTGGAAATGCCCGAGCACGGCGTCGTAGGGGAACCGTGCCGCTTCCCCGGTCGCCGCTCCGGAACGGAGCCGCTCGAACCACCGGTCGATCTGTTCGACGGCGGGCCGCGGAGAGCGTCTCCATGAGCCCGCGCCGACCGCGCGGAGGCTGAGTCGGCCGACCCCGGTCGTCGTGGGGACGACTCCATTCGCGGCCAGGGTGTCCTTCTGCGGTGTCATAGTGCTTTCCCTCATCAGATCAGGAATCGATGGCCGGGTTTCACCGCGGGTCAGGTGATGTTCCGCACCTCCCACAACGCGGGGAACAACGGCGTGAACACCGCACGCCGCAGATAGGCCGCGCCGGTCGAACCGCCGGTCCCGGTCTTGTCGCCGATGATGCGCTGCGCCATCATCGAATGCCGGTAGCGCCATTCGGTGAAGGTCTGGTCGAGGTCGACCATCCGCTCGCACACCTGCGCCACCACGCCGTCCTCGCGGTAGGCCTTCGCGATCGTCGGCGCCGCGATTTCGGGCGAATCGCCTGGGAGCACGGGAAATCCCTGCGCGGTGAGGTAGGTGGCGAACGAGTCGAACAAGGACGGTCCGGCCAGCGCGGTGAGCAGCCGTTCCCGGTCGGCCGTTCCCTCCGGGAACCGGTCGAGCACGCCGGGGTCGCGTCTGCCGAGGACCACCTCGATCTCGCGGAACTGCGCGGAATAGAAGCCGCTGCCGCCGAGGTCGTCCCGGAACCGGGCGAACTGACCGGGGGTGAGGGTGTCGAGGACGTCGATCTGCCGGAGCATCACCCGCACGATCGCGAGGAGGCGGCCGATGGTCCGCAGGGCCGCCCCCACCTCGCCGTCCCCGAACGCCCGGCCCAGTTCGGCGAACTCGTGCAGCAGCTGCTTGAACCAGAGCTCGTGCACCTGGTGCACGATGACGAAGAGCAGCTCGTCGTGTTCGCCGGTGTTGGGCTGTTGAAGCTCCAGCAATTCGTCGAGGGCGAGATAGTCGCGGTACGCGGTATGTGCTGCTTCGTCGGCTGCGCTCATGCCGCGTGCCTCTCCGGCGTCACCACCGCTGGAGGGGGTGTGGGCACCGGGGCCGGAACCTGCCGGGACTGCCTCAGCACCCGCATCATCATGGCGGGCTTCATCAGGTTCGCCGGTGGGTCCACCAGCCCGGCCACCCGCATGAAGGTGCCGGTGACCCGGCCGTCCCTCGTCGCCGCGCGCTGCACCCGTCCCATGTAGGCGTTGGCTATCCGGACCTGCGCGGGGCGTTTTCCGGCGACACCGGGGAAACTCAGATCACCCGACGCGGAGATCTGCCAGGGCACGTCGATGACGGCGGAGATGTCCTTGAAGAACGCCAGTGCTTCCGGCGCTTTCCCTTCGCGCAGGTGTTCACGCAGGGTCAGCGCCTCGAGCGCGGCGACGGTCATGCCCTGTCCGTAGACCGGGTTGAAACTGCAGACGGCGTCACCGACCACGAGCAGACCTTCCGGAAAACCGGTCAGCCGCTCGTAGTGACGGCGCACGCTCGCCGGGTACCGGAAGGCGACCGGTTCGCTGAGCGGTTCGGCGTCCTTGATGACGTCGTACACGTCGGGAACTTCGAGCGACTTCGCGAACGCCAGGAAGCCGGCGTCGTCGGTGGGCGCGCTGTCACCGAGCACGCCGGTGAGCGAGACCATGAACTTGCCGCCCTCGATCCGGGAGAGGAACGCGCCCCGCGGATGCGACGGAGTGGACACGGGGTTGATCGACAGGTCGTCCCCGAGTGGTCCGTTCTCCGGCAGCCGGTAAACCCGCGTCGTGTAGGTCAGATCGATCTTGACGCGGTCCTCTTCCGGCGCGGCGTGACCGAGTTCGGTGAGCCACGCGGGCGTTCGCGAGCCGCGTCCGGTCGCGTCGACCACCAGATCGGCCGTCAGCCGCAGGTCGTCGCCGGAGGCACCGTCCCGGACCTCCACGCCCTCGACCCGGGAGCGGTCACCGGACAGGACCGGCCCGAGCACCGTGTGGTTCGCCAGCAGCCGGACGTTGGCGATCGCCTCCACCCGGTCGCGGACGAGACCTTCCAGCACCGGACGCGCGGCCGACACGCAGACCAAACCGGTGTGCGCCGGGGAAAGCCGCCTGCCGTTGAAATACCAGCGGAGTTCCCCGAGATCCCCGGTGGGGACACCGGCGGCGACGGCGGCGTCGGTGAACCCGTCGAACAGCTCGTCGAGGATCTGCTGACCTCTGGCGAGCAGACCGTGCACGTGCCTGCCCTGTGGCACACCGCGACGTGCCGTCCGCAGACCGTGCAGTTCGTCCCGGTCGACGATCACGACGTCCGCGTAGGACTCCGACAGGACCCGTGCGGCCAGCAGGCCGGCCATACTGCCACCGAGAACGACCGCGCGCTCTCCCACTTGCTTGCCCACCAGGGCCTCCCTGTCTTCGTCCTTGATTCGATCAGTGGCCGGAACGCCGGACTCAGTCGTCCGTGCCGAAGAACTCGATCACCGACGGGGCGACGGCGGTGGCGACCAGGTTGTGGTCGCTGTCAGGCAAGGTCAACGCGTTCGCCCCGGGGATCCGTGCCACCACTTCGGCGACGGAATCACGTTGCCATTGCGGGCTTTTCGCGCCGGTGACGCCCAGCGTCGGCACGGTGATCTTCGAGATCCGATCGGGCACGTGGCAGTCACCGATGATCTCGCCGTCGTAGGGCAGGGTGTGCGCCAAGCCGACCAGGTGCGACCATGCCTCGGACTGCTCGATACGGCCGACGGAATCCGGTTTGAAGCCGACCGCGTTGATCATGAAGTGCTTGACCGCGTCACCGAGCTGATCGTTGCGGACGTACTCCGCGAGGTCGGACCGGTATTTTTCGTCGAGGCGGTCGCGCGTGCCTTCCAGGATATACGGTGGTTCGTAGGCCACGAGTTTCGTGATCCCGTTGCCGCGCAACGCGACATCGAAGGCCAGCACGGCGGCGGTGCAGTGGGCGAACACGTGCGCCTGGCCACCGGCCTCGGCGATGACCGCTTCGAGGTCTTCCAGTTCGCGCTCGACCGCGTACGGGCCGGTGTCGCCGCTTTCCCCGCGGCCGCGGCGATTCACGTTGAACACCTCGTAATGCGGGGACAGCAGTTCCGCCAGTTCCGCGGTGGCCCAGTGGTCACAGAGCGCGCCGCCGAGGAGGATCACGGGGTGGCCGGCACCGACCCGCTGGACCGAGATCGCGGTGCCGTCGCGCGAAAATACCTTGTCCATGGCTCTCCCACAGGGTCGATTGCTCTTTTCGACGCCGTCGCCGGGCGACCGCGCCACCGGCGTTTCTCATCCCGGTGATGGAAATCGTCACACGATTCCCCGCACGGATACTTCTTCCCGACTGCTTGGTGGAGTCCGTTTCCTTCCCGCAGCGAAGGAGACGTACGCGGTCTATTCGGGGAGTTAGCGTGCTCGCCGGGGGAGCCTTGTCGTTATCGATGATCGGAGTCGTTATGAAGCCCTTCCGCCTCGCTGTGCCGGAGGCCGACCTGGCGGACCTGCGTCGCCGGATCGGGCAGACCCGGTGGCCCGACGAACTTCCCGGCGTCGGCTGGGATCGCGGTGTCCCGCTCGGCTACCTGCGCGAGCTCGCGCGGTACTGGGCGGAGGAATTCGACTGGCGCGCGGTGGAAGCGAGAATCAACGCCTTTCCGCAGTTCACCACCGAAATCGACGGTGAGGACGTGCACTTCCTGCATGTCCGCTCACCCGAACCGAACGCGACGCCGCTCGTGCTGACGCACGGCTGGCCGGGTTCGTTCGCCGAATTCCTCGACGTCATCGGGCCACTGACCGATCCCCGCGCGCATGATCTGGACCCTTCGACCGCCTATCACGTCGTCATCCCGTCCATTCCGGGTTACGGGTTCTCGACGCTGCGCCAGCCGGGCTGGGACGTGCCGAGGATCGCCGGTGCCTGGCGGGAACTCATGGCACGCCTCGGGTACGACCGCTACGTGGCGCAAGGCGGTGACGCCGGCTCCCCGATTTCGCTGGTGCTGGGCATGCTGGATCCCGAGCACGTGCTCGGCGTGCACGTGAACATGCTGATGACCTTCCCTTCGGGCGACCCCGCGGAACTCGAGGGAATCAGCGAAACCGACGGGGCGCGGCTGGCCGGGCTCGGCCGGTTCGACACCGAACTCTCCGGCTACATGAAGGTCCAGGCGACACGGCCACAGACGATCGCCTACGCGCTCACCGACTCACCCGTCGGCCAGCTGGCTTGGATCGTCGAGAAGTTCCGTGAGTGGACCGATTCGACGGAACTCCCCGAAGACGCGGTCTCCCGGGACCACATCCTGACCGGGGTGACGCTGTACTGGCTGACGGCCACGGCGGGTTCCTCGGCACAGTTCTACTACGAAGGCGCGGAAGCCGTCCGGCAGGCGGCGAGCGGCGTGGTGCCGCCCCCGGTGCCGGTACCGGTCGGCGTCGCGGTCTTCCCGCGCGACATCTTCGTGCCGGTGCGCCGTCTCGCGGAACGCGACATCCCCAGCATCACGCACTGGACCGAACATGACCGCGGCGGGCACTTCGCGGCGCTGGAGCAACCGGAGCTGCTCGTCTCCGATCTGCGGGCGTTCACCGCGAAACTCCTCGCGGGGGAGAGCCGTCGAGCGGCTTGAGCGGTAACCGAGCATGCCACCACTGCGGCATTGGGGATGCTGTTGGTTCTATCCGGGCGGTCACGCGCCGAGGAGTCGCGTGAGTTGCGCTGGTCCGGCGACAGGGGGATCAACTGTCCACAAGGACCAACCATATGCCTGAATGGCCGTTTGATCCGCAATATCCTGTGCTGGAAGTCCGTGAAGGCCTCCTTCCCTACTCTGACGGTAGTGAAGGAGGCTTTCGCTACCGTCGGATGTGATCTCTGGTGACAGTGGGGCGGCGGCCGGTCGTGAAGTACATGAAGGTCCCCTTCCTTGGCGCCTAGCGCAGGGTTCCGGCAGAGTCGCATAAGTGCTGGTCGGCTGCACCTCTATAGCGGGACAAGACGAACGCGTCGTGGTGGACACGGCGGGAGCGGGCCCACGGAAGGGGCCTCACCCGGGTCCGGACTGTCCATAAGGGACACTTCTCGGGACAAATGTGCCCGATTTGGGCATCTTGCACGGTTTCGCGTGGCTGGATGGATGGCGCGTGTGATCCGACGGAGGACACGTGTGACTGGGTGGATGACACGCGGGAGCGGCAGGTTTCGTCGCGTGTGTTCTCCGTTCACTCACGCGTGCCCTCCGTCGGATCACGCGTGTCGCCCGATGGTAGGTACCTAAGACAGCAAGTGGCCCTCACCCGAATCGCCACTCACGCCATTCCTCCGAAACCGCACCTGCAGCCCCGCGGCATCCAGAATCAGGCCCGCCCTACCTCGACCTTGCCGGGACCCTGACCCTCAAAGTAGGGAAGGGGACCTTCATGTACTTCGGTAAGGCGTGACGACCAGCCGTCGCTCAGGCGTCTTCCGCGCCCATCATCAGCGCGGCGAGGTCCTCCGGGGCGAGGAACGACGGTGGCGGAGGAGTGCCCCAGCTGAAGAAGCTCAGCGCACCCTCGAACACCTCGGGCTGCCACAGTTCGTCGTCGAGAATGCAGTCCGTGTCGCTGTAGTACTCGCTGAAGTTGCCGGCGGGATCCTTGAGGTACCAGAAGAAGTTGGACCCGACATGGTGACGGCCGAGGCCCCACACGTGCCGCTCCGGATGGTTCTCGAGCATCGACGTCGCACCGCGGCCGACCTCGTCGACGTCGTCGACCTGCCAGCCGGTGTGGTGCAGATAGGTCACCGGGGAGCGCAGGAGGAGCAGGTTGTGGTGTTCGGTCGTACACCTCAGGAACGCGCCCGCGTTCCGGATCAGGTCGCTGACCTTGAACCCGATGCCCTCGACGAAGAATTTCTGTGAGATCGCGAAATCGGTCGAACCGAGGACGACGTGCCCGAGCCGCTTCGGTCGCACCCGGTCGTCACGCAACACCCCGGGAGCTCGCGTCCCCGGGCGTTCGATCCGTCCGTTGGCGTTGTACGGCGTCGGCTGGCCCACCGCTTGACGGATCCGCGGCTCGATCTTCAGGGTCACTTCGGTGCCGGTGGCCGGATCGGTGCCGATGAGGCTGCCCGGCGCGCGACGGTGGGCCGCGCCGATCCGCTCCAGATTCGCCTCGGCGCGGCCGAGATCGTCCTCGTCGTCGACGGAGACGGTCATCCCGGCCAGCCGCCGGAATCTCGACGACACCAGCCGCAGCTGGCGACCACCGTCCACAGTGGAGTACCAGCCGTCTTTCCCGGGAGTCAGGCCGAAGTCGTCGTAATAGGCGGAGGTCTCCGCGAGATTGGGCACTCCGATGGTGACCGATCCCAGCCTGTGCAGTGTCACGCGACAGCTCCCTTTCGGCTACGGGCCCGGCAATTGTCCACTGATCAGAATACCGGAGTGAACGCACGCCACAGTGGTTCCGCGGCAGGTGTGACAATCCAGGATAAGCAGGCCGATGCCCTCTTTTCCGGCAAACACGGAGTAGGGGAACGGGTCCCCGGCGGGCTAGCATCGAATGAAAACACAGGTATGGTTCGCCGAGAGTGAGGATGTTGCAGTGACCGTCCCCGAAGTCGTCTCGCGAGAAGAATGGACAGCAGCTCGCACCGCCTTCCTCGCCAAGGAGAAAGAACTGACCAAGGCGCGTGACGAGATCAACGCCCAGCGCCGTGCGCTGCCCCGGATACTGGTCGAGAAGAACTACACGTTCCACGACCCGGAGCGAGGTGAACTCTCGTTTCCCGATCTTTTCGAAGGCAGGCGGCAACTCATCGTCTACCACTTCATGATGCTGGGTCCCAGTGAAGAGTTCTGCACGAGCTGCTCCTTCTGGATCGACAACATCGGGCACCTCGCGCATCTGCACGCCCGTGACACCACGCTGGTGATCGACTGCCCGGCGCCGCTGGAGAAGATCCAGCCGTTCAAGGAACGAATGGGGTGGACGGTGCCCTGGGTGTCGTCGCTCGGCTCGGATTTCTACCAGGACTTCCACGTGTCACTCGGGGCCGGCGTCCAGCCGCCCGGAATCAGTGCTTTCGTCCGTGAGGGCGACACGATCCAGTACGCGTACTCGACCCACGGCCGCGGCAGCGATCTGCTGAACACGACCTACAACTACCTCGACCTGACGCCGCTCGGCAGGCAGGAGGAGGGGCTCGGGTTCACCCAGGAGTGGGTCCGGCACCACGACCGTTACGAGAACGCGGACCGGTGCGGCGTGTGCGAACACGCCGTCGGCTGAGAAAGCCGAAAGGGCCGTACCCGGATGGCTGCCGGGTACGGCCCTTTCGTCGTGGGTCGTCGCTCAGTAAGGCGAGCCGACGCTGGCGATCTCGAACTTCGCCAGGTCACCACCCTGGATCTCGGTGAACTGTTCCGGCGGGTTGGCGACCTGGCGCCACGCGTTGAGCACCTCGTCGGATTCCCAGCGCTCGAACAGGTTCACCCGGCCCGGATCCACCGCGTCCGCCGTGATGGCGAAGTCAAGGCAGCCGTCGAACTTCCGGGCACGCGAGATGACGTCCTGGTGCAGCTGCACGTATTTGTCCCGGTCGGCCGCGTCGATCTGGAAGTATCCCGCGACGATGATCATTTCCTGTCCCTTTCGTCGAACTTTCAGTCCTTGGCCAGAACGGATGTTCCGGCTTCGGAGCCTTCTCCGGTGGCGGTTTCTCCCGTTTCCGGCGCGCCAGCCTGCCCGTCGCCACCGGGGCTCTGGTGAGAGAGCGGCGGGATCTGCCGGAACGACTTGATGCACAGAATAGCCAAAAGCGTGAACAAAACCGCGCCGACGATCGCGACCACGTTCAAACCGCTGGTGAACGCGCTCCTCGCTGATTCGAGCAATTGCGAACCGGCCGGTTCACCGAGCCCCGGCGCGACGGCGAGGGCGTTGGTGATGCTTTCCCGTGCCGCGTCCGCTCCGGGCGGCACCTCGACCTGGTTGCTGTACACGGCGGTACCGACGGTGCCGAACAGCGCGATACCCGCCGCCACACCGAATTGCCCGCCCATCTCCATGGACGCCGACGCCGCGCCGATCTTGTCCGGCGGCGTGTTGCCCATCATCAACTCGTACCCGAGCGCGGTGCCGGGCCCGATGCCGGCCATCGCGAGCGCGAACCCGATCACGGTGAGCGTCAGGCCACCGGTGGCCGAAACCTGCGTGAGCAGGCCGTAGCCGATGGCGGCGATCAGCAGGCCGACACTCATCACGTAGGCGGGGCGGATCTGCCTTCCGATCCCGCTGCCGAGCATGATGGCGACCACCATGGCGAATCCGGTCGGCACCAGCCAAAGACCGGCAGCCAGCGGGGTGAGCCCGACGACGGTCTGCAGGTAGAGGCTCACCATCAGCAGCCCGCCACCCTGGATGGCGCCACCGCCGAGGCTCAGGATGAACGACGAACGGAACACCCGGTGGGAGAACAGGCCGAGGTCGATCATCGGGTCGGCGAGCCGCTTCTGCCGCGCGATGAACAGCGCGCCGAAGATCAGGCCGACGACCATCGAACCGACCAGCAGCGGCTTCCAGCCCTCGCGGGCCACCTCGGTGACGCCGTAGATGAGCGGCAGGATCGCGAGCAGCGAGAGCAGGACACTGCCGAAATCGACCTTCCGCCCGCCCGGTGCCTTGAACTCCGGCAGCACCGAGCCGCCGGCGATGAGCACCAGCAGGACCACCGGCACGGCGAGGAGGAAGACCGAACCCCACCAGAAGCTCGACAGCATCAAGCCGCCGACGATGGGTCCGAGCACCGAACCGCCCATGAAACAGGCCATCCAGATCCCGATGGCCGCGGATCGCTGCTTCGGGTGCTGGAAGATGTTGCTCAGCAGCGCCAAGGACGAAGGTGCGAAGGTCGCGCCCGCGATCCCCAGCAGCGCCCTGGACACGATCAGCATCTCACTGCTGGTCGAGAACGCCGCCAGCAGTGACGCGATCCCGAACGCCGCGGCGCCGAACATCAGGATCTTGCGTCTGCCGATCCGGTCGCCCAACGCGCCCATCGTCGGCAGGAAACCGGCGAGCAGGAAGCCGTAGATGTCCAAGATCCACAGCTGTTCGGTACTGCTGGGCGCGAGATCCGCCGTGATGTGCGGGGTCGCGAGCACAAGTACGCTCAAGTCCACTGACATCAGCAGGGTCGGCAGCGCGAGCAGGAGTAGCCCGAACCATTCCTTCCGCCCTGCCAAGACGGGCGCATTGCCCGTCGGTGTTGTTGCGTCCATCAACCTTCCTTTCTCTGGGGCACGGCCCGGCGGTGATCAACTGATCACCGCTGGAGGAAATCGGCGCTCGTCCGTCTCAGCTCGTCGAAGGAGGAGAGGTCGGGAGCGGTCCAGCCGTCCAGGTCGTATTCGGCCAGGCATTCGCGGACGAAGTCCCGGTAACCGTCGACCTGCCCCGAGACGACCTGCGACATCATCAGCTCGATCCGGGTGTTCTCGTGGTTTCCCGAATAGTTGCGTTCGTACAGTTCGTGCCTGCCCCCGAATTCCGAGCCGATGGCATCCCAGAGCAGCTTCATCACCTTGACCCTGGCCACCGAATCCGTTCCGTTCGAACCGCGCACGAAACGATCGAGATAACCGCGGATCTCCGGATTGCGGAAGTCGTCGGCACTGGAATTGAGGTAGATCAACCCGCTGGCCACGTCCTGCATCACGATCTCCTTGATGCGGGAGTACCCCATCTGCATGAACCAGCGGTAAGCCATTCCGTACTGCGGGTTCGGCAGGACGGCGCCGTTCTTCCAGGGAACCGGGTTTCGCGCGGCCGCGTCGGACAGCCCCTGGAACAACGTCCGCCACGCCAGCACTTCGCCGATCCTGGTCTGCACGCCGCGGAAGTCCTTGGAACCGGTGAGCTCCAACGCCTCGAAAAGCAGGCCGGCCAGGAATTCCAGTTTCACGGCGAGCCGCGTGCAGCCCTGGAACATCGCGCGCTCGTTGAACCCGGAATGTCCGGTGAACATCTGCATCTTGCCGATGTTCCCGTAGACGAAGACGTTCTCCCACGGCACGAGCACCTTGTCGAAGACGAGAATGCTGTCGTTCTCGTCCATCCGCGCCGACAGCGGATAGTCGAAGGGACTGCCCATCACCGCCGCGGTCGCGGCGTAGGAGGTCCGGCAGATCAGTTTCACGCCCGGCGCGTCCATCGGAACGGTCGCGACGAGTGCGAACCGCTTGTCCTTCACCGGCATGCCCTGGTTCGCGATGAAGTTGTAATGCGTCATCGCCGAGGCCGTCGCCACGACCTTGGCGCCACTGATCACGACTCCCGCGTCGGTCTCCTTCTCCACATGCACGATCACGTCGCCGATCTCGTCCGGCGGTTTGCTGCGATCGACCGGTGGGTGCACGAAGGCGTGGTTCCAGAACAACACCTTCTCCTGCGTTTCCCGGTACCAGCGGTGGGCGTTGTCGGTGAACGGCGCGTAGAAGTCGGCGTTGGCCCCGAGGGTGCCGAGGAACGACGCCTTGTAGTCGGGTGTCCTGGTCATCCAGCCGTAGCTGATCCTCGCCCAGCCCGCGATCGCGGCCTGGTCCGCGACCAGGTCTTCGGCACTGTGCGGGGTGCGGAAGAACCGGTGGGTGAACCCGTCGCTCCCGGTGTCGGTCGGCGCGGTGAGCGTCGCCTGGCGTTCCGGATCGTGCAGCGCGTCGTAGAGCCGCGCCGTCATCCTCGCCGGGTTGGCGAAGGCCGGATGCCTGGTGATGTCCTTGACCCGGTCGCCGTAGATGAACACCTCCCGGCCGTCCCGCAACGTCTCGAGGTATTCGTCGCCGGTCAGCGGCCGGGTCTTGCGGGCGTTGGCGGCGGGTTCGGTACTCATCGCGCCTCTTCCGCGAGCGGCGCGTCGGTGTCCGTGACCACAGTGGACAGAATCGCGCGGAACTGCTCGACCAGGCCGGCGACGGTCTCCTCCCGGAATTCCTCCCGGTCGTATTTCACGCTGCCGAAGATGCCGTGCTCCGCGTCGACGTCCAGGGTCCAGAGCATCCCGTTGGGGATGTCGGAGGAGACCTCCTGGCCGAGAACCCGGTGGCGCACCTCGGAATACTTCGCGGTGGCCCCGAATTCGCCGTCGGCGCCGAACGGGTGCTGGAAGACCTGCAGCGCGCTGACGGCGACCCCCGGCGTGGCGAAGGTGCTCGGCAACTCCGGGGCCTCCGCGACGAGATGGGCGAAGGGGAGGTCGTTCACCTGCGCCTCGATGCAGGTGGCGCGGGTGCGCTGGAGGACGTCGCGCAGGGTTTCGCAGCCGTCGAGGTCGGTCCGCAGCGGCAGGAAGTTGAAGAACGGGCCGACGGTCTCCTCGAAGCGTTCGTCGAGCCTGCCCGAGGTGATGGTCGGCACGACGATGTCCGTCGCCGAGGTCCGGCGCGAGACAAGGACGTTGTAGGCGGTCTGCAGCACCATGAACGCCGACGCCCGGGAACTCCTGGCGAGTCGTACGGTCGCCTCGGTCAAGGCCGGATCCAGCACGAACCGGTAGGTCGAAGTCACCTTGTCCGGCCCGGGGGTGACGACCGCGTCCGCGGGGAGGCCTAGCAGGCGCGCGTCACGCAGTTTGTCCCGCCAGTACGCGAGCGAACGCTCGTGCGCCTTCGACGTGCTCGCTTCCCGTTGCGCGACAGCGAACTCCCGGTACTGGCGCACCTGGGGAAGCCGGGGATCGCGCCCTTCGAGCCGCGCGCCGTAGTACTCGGCGATGTCCCGCATGAGCAGCCGCATCGACCAGCCGTCGGTGCCGATGTGGTGCCCGACGAGCACGAACAGGGACTCCTCGTCGGACAACCTGCCCAGCACCGCCCGCACGAGCGGCGGGCGGTTCGCCGAGATCGTCCCCGTTTCCACCTCGCGGAGGAACTCTTCGACGCGGTGCTCCGAACCGGTGCCGGGGATGTCTACGACTTCCAGTTCGGCGGGGGACGGCGGGCGCACCTCCTGGTACCGGTCGCTCGACGGCCGGTTGATCACCGTACGCAGTGCCTCGTGCCTGCTGACCACGTCACCGAGCGCCTCGCGGAGCAGGGCGACGTCGATCGAGCCGAGCAGCCGCCAGCCGCGGACGTTGTGATACCGCGGGCCGAATGGCCCCTCGTCGGCTTCGACGTTGTCGTCGAAACCGCACAGGAACTCCTGGGTAAGGGAAAGCGGGTAGCGGCGTGGTGCCTTTTCGTCCACTTCGGACATTTCGTGAACCTCCTCGAGGTGTGTCACGCGGCGGTCTCGCCGACGGCCCGGTCGGCGGACTCCTGGTCGGCCACGGCCTCGTAGAGCGCTTGGATGTTCCCGCTGCCGAAGGTCTGGGCACCGAGCCGTTCGATGATCTCGACGAAGAAGGTGTTGCGCGGATGCACGGATTTGGCGAAGATCTGGAAGAGCTGGCCGTCGTGGTCCTCGTCGACGAGGATGGAGAGCCGCTGCAACGAGTCGATCGTGTGACCGATGGGGGAGAGCCGGTCCCCCAGCCTGCGGTAGTAGGACTCCGGCGTGCTGAGGAAGCCGATTCCGTTGGTGCCGATCGCGTCCACCGCCCGCACGATGTCGTCGGCGGTGAACGCGACGTGCTGCACGCCCGCCCCACCGTGGTCGCGGAGGAATCGGTCGATCTGTCCCGGCGCGCGGCTGATGTCGGGCTCGATCACGGTGAAGGTGACGGCGCCCGAACGACTTTCGACGACCTTCGAGTTCATGGCCTGCGCGCCGACGGAGATCTTCTCGGTGAAGACCGTCCGGAAGTCCAGGACCTGTTCGTAGTACGCGACGGTCGGCTCCAGCTGTCCCGGGGGTACGCAGACGGCGAAGTGGTCGACCAGGCCGAGGTCGACATCAGCCGCGCCGGCGCCCTCGATCGGGCGGAAACCCGGCAGCACTCGGGAGTCCACAGTGGAGGGTCGTTGGACGAAGGTGTGGGTGAGGTCGCCGAACCCGCCGATGGTCGCGGTGACGATGCCGTCGGTTTCGACGACGCCGGACACCGGACGCGCCCCCCTGGCGACGGCGTCGTCGAAGGCCGCTGCCGCGTCGGGGACACCGAGTGCGATGTCCCCGACCCCGTCGCCGTGCCGGGCGAGGTAGAACGAGCCGGGCTCACCGTCGGCGCGGGGTTCGGCGACGACCAGCCTGATGTCGTTCCGGCCGACCGCGATCAGGCGGGAGTCGTCCGAGTGGGACTCCGCGTACGGCGCGAGCCCGAAACCCCCGGCCAGCCAAGCGGCGGTGGCGCCGGCGTCGGCGGTGTAGAACTTCACGTGGTCGACCGTCAGGTCGTCGAAGGTGGACATGTGGCTGTTCCCCTTGTGGTTGCCCGTCATTGGTCTTCGGCCGTCAGCTCGGCCACGTGTTTGGCGAGCAGTGCGACCGTCGGGAGGTCGAAGAGTTCCGCGACCGTGACGCGGACGCCGAGCTCGCCTTCGATCCGCAGGACGAGCCGGGCGGCGTGCAGGGACTGGCCTCCGTTGTCGAAGAAGCTGTCGTCGAGGCCGACACGTTCGGTGCCGAGCACTTTGGCGAAGATGCCGCACAGCGTCTCTTCGACCGGGTTGCGCGGCGCCCGGTATCCGTTGTCCGCACCGAATACCGGTTCCGGCAGGGCGGCCCGGTCGATCTTCCCGTTCGCCGTCACGGGCAGCGCGTCGAGTGCCTGGAACGACGAAGGAACCATGTAGTCCGGCAACGTTTCGGCGACATGAGCGCGAAGCTCGGCCAGATCCACCCCGCCGGGGCCGGGGACGACATAGGCGGCCAGCCTGCGCTCGCCGTTCTCGCGGGCGCCGACGACGAGGGCGTGGGCCACGCCGGCGTGCCTGCCGAGCGCGGCCTCGATTTCCGAGAGCTCGACCCGGAAACCGCGGATCTTCACCTGGCTGTCGGTCCGTCCGGAGAACTCCAATCCGCCGCCCTCGCCGACGCGGACCAGATCCCCGGTACGGAACATGCGCTCGCCCGGGGCACCGAACGGATCGTCCAGGAAACGTTCGGCGGTGAGGTCGGGGCGGCCCGCGTAGCCGCGCGCGACTCCGGCGCCCGCCACGTACAGCTCGCCGATCTCGCCGTCGGGAACGGGCCGCAGGTCGCCGTCGAGGACGTAGGTCCGGGTGTCGTCCATCGGGCGGCCGATCGGGACCGTCCCGGTGACCTCCTCCGGGGCGTCGAAGGTGGCGTAGGTGGAGAACAACGTCGTTTCGGTCTGGCCGTACATGATTCGCACCCTGATCCCGGGGCATGCTTCGAGCACCCGCCGGACAGCGGTCGCCGAGACGACGTCCCCGCCGGTCATCACCTCCTTGACCGTGGCCAGCGATTCCGGCGCTTCTTCGGCGACCACACGGAAAAGACCCGCGGTCAGATGCACCGAGGTGACGACGTCCGCGGCGAGGATCCGCCGCACCGCCTGGAGATCGAAGGTCCCCGGCGGGGCGAGCACGACCTCACCGCCGCGCAGCAGCGGTCCCCAGACCTCGAAGGTGGACACGCCGAACGCGTAGGGCGCGACCATCAGTACCCGTCCGTGGACCGAGGAATCCCAGCAGGAATCGCCGAGAAGGCTCAGCACGGAACGATGGGTGACTTCGACGCCCTTCGGCCTGCCCGTCGATCCCGAGGTGTAGATGACATAGGCCAGCCGGTCTTCGTCCGCGCCGGGAAGCGGGGCTTCGCCGGGTCGTCCTCCCGCCGGTTCCCGGTCGACCACGATGAGCTCGTCGGTGAGGGGCAGCTCGCCGCCGCTCATCGCCGTGTCGGTGAGCAGGATCCCGGCGCCGATGTCGTCGACGATCCACTGCATCCGGTCGAGCGGGTAGGCGCTGTGCAACGGCAGGTAGGCGCCGCCCGCCTTGAGCACGGCGAGCAGGGCGACGATGAGATCGGGCGACCGGTCCATCAGCACGGCCACCGGGGTTTCGGCGGTGACGCCGAGGGCGCGGAGCCTGCCGGCCAGCCGTGCGGCCCGTGCGTCCAGTTCAGCGTAGGTGACGGCCGTGTCGCCGGACCGCACCGCGACGGCGTCGGGGTGGGCTCGTGCGCGGGCCGAGAAGGCCTCCTGGATGGACGCGACGGTCATCGAAGTCTCCAATCCGTGAATCGGGTGGTGACCGAAAGACCCACCACCGGAGCTTTTTCCAGGCTTTCACCGGGCCACAGTGGAGAACGTCTTCTGGGTTGCGAGCCGCTCGCGCCGTCAGACCGTGCCGGCGATCGCCGGGATCCGGACATCGGCACACGCCTCCTCGTCGGCTCACGCATCCAGCGCACACGAACGCGTTCAGTGTGCTGTTCCGGACGTGGTCACAGCCAGTGATCGAGCCACCGCGTCGACGTGAATTTTTCATGTCGTCGGCGAAGTCGGCGCTTTCGGAGAAGGCCCCTTCCCCGGGTGGCTGACGCTGGGCGGTGCAGTGAGCCTGCCCGCGGATGAAAAGGCTCAGTGGATCGACGCGAGAGCGCACTCGGCACAGGAGGCCAGGTCGTGAGCAATCTGATCATCGGCGAGCAGGCAAGCCCGACCCCGCCGGCCAGCCCGCCGGGCACTCCGGGGCCGGGCCTCCGGCAGACCTTGCTGGCCTACGCCTTGTTCGTCCTGCTCGGCGCGCTGTTCGCCGGCCTCGGCGCGGCCTTGCCGCAGCTGCGGGTGGCCTATCAGCTCGGTCCGGCCTCGGGAAGCGAACTCATCAGCGTTTTCAACGGCGGCTCGCTGCTGTCGACCCTGCTCTTCGGGATCGCCGGCCGTCGGCTGCCGCCGCGCCGGTCGATCACCGTCCTGGTGCTCGTAATCGGCAGTGCCGCGGTACTGATGGGGCTGGCCACTTCGTGGGCGATGCTGCTGATCACGGCGCTGATCGCGGGTACCGGGTTCGGTGGTCTCGTGGTGTTGCTGAACACGGCTTTCGCGAAGGGTTTCGGGGACCGCAGCGCCATCAAGCTGAGCATCCTCAACGCCGTCTTCGGGGTCGGCGCCGTCGGCGGTCCGCTCCTGATCGGAACGGTCGGGCCGTCGAACCTGCCTTTCGTGTTCTCGGCGATCGGAGTGCTCATCCTGTTGTGCTGGCAGGTGCGGGACTGCGCCTTCCTGCTGGCCGACCCGGACGGGTCCGACGATGACGCCGTCCCAGGTGGACGGTTGCGCCGCGGCCTCCCGATCCTGGTGGCCTTCGCCGCCATCGGACTCGTGTACGCCTCGACCGAGACCGGCATTTCCGCCTGGCAGAGCACCTATCTCGTCGGCGTCGGGTATTCGGTGTCCGCGGCCGCGCAGATCGACGCGGGCTTCTGGGCGGGTTCGACACTGGGCCGTCTCGTGATTCCCGTGCTGACCGTCCGGATGTCACCGCCGCGCGTGGTGCTCGTCTGCACGGGGTTCGCCGTCCTCGCCCTCTTCAGCGCCACGTCACCGGTCTTGGCACCGTTCAGCTACAGCCTCGCCGGGTTCGCGCTCGGCCCGGTGCTCCCGATGGTGATGGCGTGGCTGGCCAGGATCGCGCCGTCCTCGGCACAGTCGACGAACGCCGCCATCCTCGGCTGCGGCATGCTCGGCAGCGTGCTTTCCCCGCTCGTGATCGGCGGGATCACCGGCAGTACGCCCGGCGTTCTGATCCCCATCACGATCGGCGTCTTCGCCACGTTGACCTTGCTGGCGCTCTTCAACGCGATCAGGGTCGCGCACCGGCGAAAGGCGGGACGTCAGCCGTTGCGGGAGAAGTAGTCGGCGAGCACGGGAGCGAGCGCGGCCGGGGAAACGTCGTGGTTCTGGCCGTCCAGTGTCCGCTGCTCACCGCGCGGCAGGGCCTTGGCCGCCTCCTGTGCGCCGTCGAGCATCCAGCCGGGACTTTCGGCGCCGTACAGCACGAGTGCTGGGACATCCACTGTGGACAGACAATCGGCGGGAACGGCGGAGCCGAGTTCGGCGTCACGCATGATCGCCGAGTCGTGGGCCAGCGTCGGCGCGACGGCGGTCAGGCCGGACCACATCGGGGACTCACGCATCTGGTCGATCATCTCCCGCGGTGAGCCGATCCGTTCCAGGAACAGCGCGACGGCGTCGCCGGAGCGGTCGGTGGCGATCAGCCCGATGAGTTCTTCGTAATAGCGGCGTGCGCTTTCCTGCTGTTCGTCGCTCGGGTAGAAGGGCGGTTCGTAGGCGGCGACCGCGGTCACCGGCTGGCCGGTCGCCGCCGCCCGCAGGGCCAGCGCCCCGCCCGACGACATGCCGAACAACGCCACCGGGCCGCCGGTGTCGGCGATCACCGCGGCGAGATCCTCGAGTTCCCGTTCGAGCGCGGCGTCGGCGACGGCGCCGGCGCCGTCACTTTCCCCTCGGCCCCGGCGGTCGTAGGTGGTGACGGTGAACCGCGTGCTCAGTTCCTCCGCCACTCCGGTGAGCGGACCGGCTCCGCGGTGGCAAAGCGCGCCGTCGACCAGTACGACCTGTGGCCCTTGCCCGATGCGGGTGCGGGCTATGGCGGTTCCATCCGCCGAGATGACGGTGCTCACGATCGCTCTCCCTTGGTCGGTTCTGAAGATAACCGTATCGTAAAGTACGGAAAACTGACTATCAACTACGGTGACGCTACTCGATGGTGTGGTTATAGTGAAACCGTGGTGGTCACACGCGAATACTTCGACGGATGCGGCACCGCGCACGCGCTCGACCTGGTCGGGTCACGATGGGCGTTGCTGATCGTGCGCGAGTTGCTCCTGGGTCCCAAACGGTTCACCGACCTCCGGGCCGGTCTGCCGGGCTCGAGCCCGACCATGCTCGCCCAGCGGCTGCGCGAACTGGAGCAGACGGGCATCCTGAGACGGCGCACCCTGCCGCCACCCGCGGCGTCCACCGTGTACGAACTGACCGAATGGGGAGCCGAGCTCGAACCCGCCCTGCTGGCACTCGGCCGCTGGGCGGCCAGGTCGCCGCTCATGCCGGAACGCGCCCCGCTGTCCCTCGATGCACTGGTGCTGGCGATGCGCACGATGTTCGATCCGGTCTCGGCGGGCGGACTCGAAGTGGACTGCCAGCTGTACCTCGGACAGCACGCGGTGCGCGCCCAGGTCGTTGCTGGGACCCTCGAGATCGGATACGGCACTTCGGACCGGCCGGACGCGGTGGTGACCGCTTCGGTGGAGGCGTTGCGGGCGGTGGTCTTCGAAGGCCGCGGGCTCGATCACGCCATCGACGGCGGAGACGTCACGGTGGAGGGCGACCTCGCGGCGGTGACCGAATTCGCGAACTGTTTCCCGGTGCCCGAACCCGCTCGGCTCCCCGGCTAGGACAGGGTTCCTGCGTCGGGCGGTCAGCGATGTTCCGACATGAGTGATCGCCTCGTTGCCGTGAAGGTCCCCTTGCTTACCCTGAAGGTAGGGAAGGAGGCCTTCGCTACCTTGGTTGCAGTCAGGCACGCCAGTTCACGCGGCGACGACCACGGAACCCGTGAGCGTTTCCCGGCGGCCGCCACCCGTTTCACACGCCCTCGCCGGGCGTTCCTCACGGCGCAGGTCTTCGAACGTGCCGAGTGCTCCGTATGCTCGCTGAAAGTCTTCAAACACAAGGGTTTCCTCACTTACGATCCACGACAGCGAGGTAGTCCACGAGGATCTCCTTCCCGCGGAACTGACTCGTCCAACCGGTCGGCCACCGGAGTCGTCTTTCAGTGCCTATGGAGTCCTCGAGGGAGATTTTCATGGAGAACCGTTGCCCAGTCGCGCTAGATGTCACCGGGGCCGACATCCACGGTGAAGCCGCCGCGTTGCGCAAGCAGGGGCCGGCGACCCAGGTCGAGCTTCCCGGCGGGGTCGTGGTCTGGTCGCTCAACAGCCATTCGGTGATCAAACGAGTGCTGTCGGACCCGCGCGTCACGAAGAGCGCCAGGAACCATTGGCCCGCCTTCATCAACGGGCAGATCCCGCCGGATTGGGAAATGATCAGCTGGATCGCGATGGACAACATGGTGACCGCGTACGGCAAGGACCACGTCCGGTTGCGCAAACTGGTCGGGAGCGCGTTCACCCGTCGCCGCACCGAAGCCATCAAACCGAGGATCACCGAACTCACGCGGGGACTGATCGCCGCGCTGGAAGCGGTACCCGCCGGGGAGATCGTCGACCTGCGCGAGCGGTTCGCCTACCCGCTGCCCGCGATGCTGGTCGCCGACCTGATCGGGATGTCGGACGACGCCAGGGTGAAGACCGCCAAGGTGATCGACATGATGGTCGACACCACCGTCACCCCCGAACAGGCGCAGTCGGTGCTGGCGGGCTGGCGCGGCGCGATGGCCGAACTGATCGCGGCCAAACGGGAAGAGCCCGCCGAAGACATCACCAGCGATCTGATCGCCGCGCGGGACGAGGACGGTTCACGACTGTCCGAAGAGGAATTGACCGACACCATTTTCGCCATCCTGGGCGCCGGTTCGGAGACCACGATCAACTTCTTCGACAACGCCATCACCGCACTGCTCACCCATCCCGAACAGCGGGCATTGGTGACCAGCGGGGAGATCTCCTGGGACGAGGTCATCGACGAGACCCTGCGGGTCGAGTCGCCGCTCGCGCATCTGCCCCTGCGGTACGCGGTGGAGGACATCGAACTCGACGGGGTCACGATTCCCCGTGGTGACGCGATCCTGGTCAACTACAGCGCGATCGGGCGGGATCCGGAGGTCCACGGGGACACCGCCGGCGAGTTCGACATCACCAGGGAGAACAAGGAGCATCTCTCGTTCGGGCACGGCCCGCACTTCTGCCTCGGCGCGGGAATCGCCCGTGCCGTCGCGACGATCGGTCTGTCCACTTTGTTCGAACGGTTCCCCGGTCTCTCCCTCGCGGTCGAACCCGGTGAACTCCGCCCGCTGCCGACGTTCATCATGAACGGCCACCGGACGTTGCCCGTCCGCCTCACCTGACGGCCCCGCGTGCGTTGATAGAACCGGCCGAGAGCCGTTCCGTTGAAGGGGTAGGGCAAACATGTCGTGTCTCGGCCGAGACTGGCTGTCCATAAGGGACACTTGTTCGCCTTGATCAACGGAGGATCCGGGACGTTGAGTGTCCCCGATCCTCCGTTGATCAAGCTCCGACACTTCACGACCGGCCGCCGAGGTCGCAGCCGTCCCACCGTCACCAAGGATCACATCCGACGGTAGCGAAAGCCTCCTTCACTACCGTCAGAGTAGGCAAGGAGGCCTTCGCTACCAAGAGAACGCGTACGCAGGAGCGACACCGGCCCCACGCCACGTTTGACTTTCCCTCAACGGAACGGCTCTCGGCCGGTCGGCTCAGCTGGCGCGCAGATAGCGCCGGGGCGCCGCCGACGGCCGCCGGTCCATCAACGTGGCCAGCGCGTGGACCGCCCCCGAAAGTTCCCGCAGATCCTCGGCCATCAGGGCCTGCGGCCCATCGCACAGCGCCTCTTCCGGACGCGGGTGCACATCCACGAGCACCCCGTCGGATCCCACCGCGATCGCGGCGCGGCTCAGCGGCAGCACCAGATCACGGCGACCGCCGGAATGCGACGGGTCGATCATCACGGGCAGATGCGAAAGGTGCTGGACCACCGGCACCGCGGAGACGTCCAGCGTGTTGCGGGTCGAGGTCTCGAAGGTACGGATCCCGCGTTCGCACAGGACGATGTCGAGGCAGCCGCGCTGTGCGATGTATTCGGCGGCCATCAGCCATTCTTCGATGGTCGAATTCATACCGCGTTTGAGCAGCACCGGTTTGCCCGCCAGCCCCGCTGCCTGCAACAGCGCGAAATTCTGCATGTTGCGGGTCCCGATCTGCAGCATGTCGGCGTATTCGGCGACCATGTCGACGTCTTGCGGCGCGACGACCTCGGTGACCACCGGGAGCCCCGTCTCCGCCCGGACGTCCGCCAGGATGCGGAGTCCGCGTTCCCCCAGCCCCTGGAACGCGTACGGCGACGTCCTCGGTTTGAACGCGCCGCCCCGCAGCAGCGTCGCCCCGGCGTCCTTGGCCATCACGGCCGCCTCGAGGGTCTGCTCCGCCGATTCCACCGCGCACGGCCCGGCGATCAGGGTCACCGTATGCGGACCGATCGGGACCCCGCCGACCTCGACGGTCGACCTGCCCTCCGGCCGGTGCTCCCGGCTGACCAGCTTGTACTTTGCCGAAATCCTCGTCACCTTGGCGACTCCGGGGCGGCTGGCGAGGTTCAGCGTCTCGAATTGGTCGACGTCGCCGATCAGCCCGATGATCGTCCTGCTCACCCCGCGGCTGACAAAGGCCTCGCCGCCGGCGGATTCCACTTGGGTGACGATCGCCTCGACCTCCTCTTCGGTGGCGTCCGGCGTCATAACGATCACCATGGTGTCGTTCTCCTCTGGTCGGGGCATCTCGGAAACCGGTGTGGCGTAAGGCCTTTCCGGCAGGAACATGGTGACTCCGGCAGCCGGTGACCCACGTCCTCAAAGCTGCCGCAATCAGGGAGACGCGGCCGCGGGGCGGTACTGGGATCGTCGGAACAGGTTCACGCGAGGACCGGTGTCCTCCCGCTACCAGCCAACCTCGGTTCCACAGCTTGGAGGAAATGGTGTCGACCACCGAGAGCCCGACTCGCGAACAGCTCGTCCAGCGGGCCACCGATCTGGTGCCCACACTCCGGAAGCACGCGGCGTGGACGGAAGAAAACCGCCGCCTGCACGACGAGACGATCGAAGCCATCACCGAGGCCGGCCTGTTCCGGCTGAGGGTCCCCAAGCGCTACGGCGGTTTCGAAGCCGACACTCGAACTCTCGTCGAGGTGGCCGCGGAGCTCGGCCGTGCCGAGGGTTCCGCAGCGTGGACGACCGGGGTCAGCTGGATCACCAGCTGGATGACCGGCCTCTTCCCGGACGCGGTGCAGGACGAGGTGTTCGCCCGCCCCGACATTCGGGTGTGCGGGACGCTGAGCCCGACGGCGATCGCGGCACCCACCGAGGGCGGTGTGGTCGTCAACGGCAAGTGGGGCTTCATCAGCGGTGCGCGTCACGCGCACTGGCAGGTCGTCATCGCCGTCCTCGTCGAGGACGGCGCGGAGCCGTATCCGGTCATGGGCGTGGTCCCGTTGACGGACCTGCTGATCGTCGACGACTGGCACACGGTCGGCCTGCGTGGTTCGGGCAGTGTCAGCACGGTCGCCAAGGACCTTTTCATCCCGGCCGAGCGGATCATCAGCCTGCCCGCCGTCCTGCAGGGCCAGTACTCGTCGGTGACCAACGCCGGGCTGGAGATCTTCCGCGCACCCCTGCTGCCGGTCGCCGCCGCGTCGTCGGTCGGCAGTGTCATCGGGCTCGGCCGCGCCGCGAAGGAGTCCTTCCTGAAGCGCTTGCCGAACCGAAAGATCACCTACACCGCCTACGACAGCCAGCGTGAAGCGCCGCTGACCCACCACCAGGTCGCCGACGCGACGCTGAAGCTCGACGAAGCCGAATTCCACGCGACACGGCTGGCGGCGCTCGTCGACGGCAAGGCGGCGGACGGTACCGAGTGGAAGCTCGAGGAGCGGGTACAGGCGCGGGCCGACATGGGTGCGACGGTGCGGCGGAGCAAGGAGGCCATCGACATCTTCGCCAACGCCAGCGGCGGATCTTCGATCTTCTCCGATGTCCCGATCCAGCGCATCGCCCGTGACATCCAGGCGGTCAACCTGCACGCGCTCATGCACCCCGACACCAACAACGAGCTGTACGGCCGCGTGCTGTGCGGGCTCGAGCCGAACACCCTCTACATCTGAGATCCGCCGAAGCCCGAGACCGGCCACGAAAGGGAAGAGTCCTGATGACGACCACTGAAACCGTCAAGGTCACCGACGCGGACAAGGCGGCCATCGCGGCGCTCACGCAGAAGGTGATCGCCGCCTGGGCGTACCACGACGCCGACGCCTTCGCCGACGTCTTCACCGAAGACGGCACGATGATCCTCGCCGGCAGCTACGCCGACGGCAGGGAGGCGATCCGGAAGTTCCTCAAGGACGCCTACGCCACCAACTACAAGGACACGCAGGTGACGGGGAAGCCGCTCAGCCTGCGGTTCCTTTCGGCTGACTCCGCGGTACTCCTGACACAGGGCGGCGTGTTGTACAAGGGAGAGTCCGAGGTCGCCGACCACAACGCGATCCGCGCCTCGTGGACCGTCGTCCGCGACGGCGGCGAATGGCGCCTCGCCGCCTATCAGAACACTCCTCGCGACAAGTGAGGTCCGTGAAGGCCTCCTTGAGGGACTCAGAGTCCCTCAAGGAGGCCTTCACGGCCTTCCCAGCTGAGGGAGCGTCCCCGCCATCCATGCGGGGACGCTCCCTTTCTTCAACTCGCCCGTCGTTCGGCCGCTACTCGCTCGGCTTCGATCCGGGCGGCGATGTCGGCGCGCAACGCCTTCTTGTCGACCTTCCCGACCGCCGTCATCGGCAGCGACGCGACGTGGACCAGCCGCTCGGGGAACTTGAACGTCGCCACGCCCGCGGCTTCCATCAGCTCGCGCAACCGGTCGAGATCGAGCCTCTTTCCGGTGCTGTAGAGGCAGATCCGCTCGCCGAGATCCGCGTCCGGCATGGCGACCGCCGCGGCGAGGCTCGCCCCGGCCTGGTATGCGAAGTTTTCGATCTCCTCGGCGGAGATTTTCTCGCCTCCGCGGTTGATGACGTCCTTCTCCCGTCCCTCGACGACGAGGTTCCCGTCCGGCCGCATGCGCACGATGTCGCCGGTGTTGTACCAGCCGTTCCGGAAGGCCGTCGCGTTCCGCTCTTCCGCCCGGTAGTAACCGCGAATGGTGTACGGGCCACGGGTGAACAGAATGCCCGGCTCGCCGTCGGCGACCGGTTCACCGTCTTCCCCGACCAGCATCAGTTCGTCGTCCGGGCAGAGCGGTCTGCCTTGCGTCCGGCAGATGACCTCGGCCGGATCTCCTCGGCGGGTGAGGCACATCAACCCTTCGCCCATGCCGTAGCCGTTCTGCAGCGTGCAGCCGAGCACGGGGCCGATCCGGCCGGCGATCTCGTCCGGGAGCCGGGACCCGGACACCTGCATCAGGTCCAGTGAGCCGAGGTCGTGGGTGGAGTCGACGGCCCGGTGTTCCAGCCAGCGCTGGGCGATCGCCGGGACGAGCGAGGTCATCGTGACCCCTTCCGCTTCGATCAGCGGAAAATTCCGCTTGGGGGTCGGCGAGCCGGTGACGACCACCCTGCCGCCGGCGAACAGCGAGGCGAGCACCCACGTCATCGGGAAACCGTGCCCGAGCGGCAGGACCGCCAGATAGACCGTGTCGCGCCCGATTCCGCAGATCTCCGCGGCCCGCTTGACGAGGTAGGCGAAGTCGTTGTGGGTGCGGGCGATGAGTTTCGGCGCGCCGGTGGTCCCACCGGACAGCAGGAAGAGCGCGACGTCCGTGCCGTCCGGCTCCGCGGGTTCGAAGACGTCGTCCTCGAGCGGACGCAGGAACGCGCGGAGGTTCAGGCTTCCCGCCTGAAGCTTGTCCGCGGTCACCAGAACGTGTTCACAGGTCTCCGATTCCCTCGCGACCTCGTGCGCCAGGGCCTGGTGATCGAACCCCTTGACCACACCGGCGGTGATGATCGCCCGCGCGCCGGCGTGTTCGGTGACCGTCGCGATCTCCTGCTTCCGGTGGCCCTGCAACGCCAGCACCGGGAGGACACCGAGCCGGAGGCACGCCACCATGATGACGACGAACTCCCAGCAGTTCGGCAACTGGAGCACCACCCGGTCGTCCTGGCGCAGCCCCAGTTCGCGCATCCTCGCTGCCGCACCATCCGCGAGGGACAGCAGTTCACCGTAGGTCAGCCGCAGACCGCGGTCGACCAAGCAGACCGCGTCCGGCGTCGCGGTCGCCGCCGAGCGCAGGTACGAAGCGAGCGGCCTGCCTTCCCAATAACCCTGCGCGATGTACCTGGCGGCGAAATCCGGCGGCCAGGGAACGGTTCCTTCGGCACTTCTGTGCGGCATGCCGGTCCTCCATACGCTTGCGGCGACTCGATTTGACCGAACGATAAGGGCCCTGACCTGCCCAGACCCTCTTCTCGAATGCGGGGAGACCACCGCCCGGCGCCGCCGAGGGGGTGCGGGCAAAGCAGGAGATGCCAGCGCGGACGGCGGCGGCAAAAGATGGTCCGGTCGGAGTTCCCGGCTGTGGTGAACGAGCCCGCGCTCCGCAGGCGATGCCAACGCGACCGGGTCGTAATGCGAAGAGGAGCAGGGACTTGAGCCAGGACGTGCAATTCACAGACGCGGTGGCCGTCGTCGGCATGAGCTGCCGGTTCGCCCCTGACCTCGACTCTCCGGACAGGTTGTGGGAGTTCCTTGTCGACGGACGCGATTCCGTGCGCGAGATGCCGGAGAAAAGATGGTCGTCTTACGCGGCCGCCAGTCCACAGGCGACCAACATCCTCCGGAAGACCACCCGCAAGGGCGCTTTCCTCGACGACATCGAGGGATTCGACGCCGACTTCTTCGGTATTTCCCCGCGTGAAGCCGATTTCCTCGACCCGCAGCAGCGCATCGTGCTGGAGCTGGCCTGGGAGGCGCTGGTCAGCGCCGGGTTGCCGCCGCATCTCCTGCGCGGTACCGAAACCGGTGTCTTCGTCGCCGCGAACTCCAACGACTACGGGCGACGGCTGCTGGAAGACGTCGGCCGCACAGGCGCCTACGCGGTCAACGGTACGACCTACTACGGCATCGCCAACCGTATCTCGTATTTCCTCGATCTGCGGGGACCGAGCCTCGCCGTCGACACCGCGTGCGCGGGCTCGCTCACCGCGTTGCACCTCGCCTGCCAGAGCCTGAGGATCGGCGAAACCCCGGTCGCGATCGTCGGCGGCGTCAACATCATGGCGAGCCCCACGCTCAACATCGCGCTCGAAGCCGCCGGGGCACTGGCACCGGACGGCAAGTCCAAGGCGTTCGACAAGAACGCCGACGGGTACGGCCGTGGCGAAGGTGCCGGCGTCGTCGTCCTCAAACGACTGTCGGACGCGCGCCGCGACGGTGACCAGGTGCTGGCGATCGTGGCGGGCAGCGGAGTGTTCCAGGACGGCAAGTCCGACGGCATGATGGCGCCGAACGGCGAAGCGCAGGAACACATGTTGCGCCAGGCCTACCGCCGGGCCGGGATCGCGCCGGAGTCGGTCGGCTACGTCGAGGCCCACGGCACCGGAACCCCGGTCGGGGACCGGGAGGAGGCCCTCGCACTGGCGGCGGTGTTCGGCGGCGAGAACCGGATCGACGATCCGTGCCTGATCGGTTCGGTGAAGCCGAACATCGGGCACGTGGAGGCGGGTTCCGGGATCGCCGGGGTGATCAAGGCGATTCTCGCCCTGCGCAACGAAGAAATCCCGCCGAGCCTGCACGACGAGCCGAACCCCGAGTTCGACTGGGCCGGTTCCGGGTTGCGGCTCGTGGACGGCCGTCAGGCGTGGCCGCGTGGCGAACAGCCGCGGATCGCCGGTGTTTCCAGCTATGGCGTCGGTGGTTCGATCGCCCACGTCATCCTGAAGGAGGCGCCGGTCGCCGTGCCCGAGGCGCTGAAGGGCGCCACCGCGGAACTGGGCACGTCGGTGTTCCCGCTGTCCGCGGCTTCCGACGGGGGAGTGCGGGCGCTCGCCGCGACCACGGCGGACTGGCTGGCGGCGAACCCCGGCGTTTCCCTCGCCGCGATCGGGAGCACGCTCTCCCGGCGGCGCTCGCACCTCGCGCAGCGCGCGGCGGTCGTGGCGGAATCCACCGCCGAACTCACCGAGCGGTTGCGCGCGCTCGCCGACGGGCGGCCCGCGCCCGGCGTCGTCAAGGGACGGGTGCCTTCGGCCGCGGACGGCAAGGTCGTCTGGGTGTTCTCCGGTCATGGCGCGCAGTGGTCCGGTATGGGCAGGCAGCTGCTCGTCGAGGAACCGGTTTTCGCCGAAGCGATCGATTCCCTCGCCGACGTGTTCCGCGCCGAACTCGGCTGGACCCCGCGTGAGGCCATTGTGGACGGTGGGCCGTGGAGTGCTTCGCACGTCCAGGCGATGACCTTCGCGATCCAGATCGGTCTCGCCGCGGTCTGGCGCCGTCACGGCGCCGAGCCTGCCGCGGTACTCGGTCACTCCGTCGGCGAGATCGCGGCAGCGGTCGCTGCCGGCGCGCTGGATGTCCAGGAAGCGGCCCGGTTCGCCTGCCGCCGAGCGGCGGCACTGCAGCCGCTCGCCGGCCGTGGCGGGATGGCCATGGTGGGGCTGGCGTTCGACGAGGTCGAGCGGCGTCTGGCCGGACGCTCCGGCGTCGAAGCCGCCATCTCCGCCAGCCCCGGTTCGACCGTCATCTCCGGCGATCACGCCGAGGTCGAACTGCTCGCCGGGGAATGGAAGGCGGACGGGATCGGGATCTGGACGGTCGACACGGACATCGCCTTCCACAGCGCGCACGTCGACGAGGTCGTCGAGGCTGTGGCCGCCGCGGCCGCCGAGCTGACCCCGCGCACCCCCGCCGTCCCGCTTTACAGCACGGCGCTCGCCGACGCCCGTTCGGCCGCTCTCCGTGACACCGATTACTGGGTGGCGAACCTCCGGCAGCCGGTCCGTTGCGCGGAGGCCGTGACGACGGCGATCGAGGACGGCTACCGGTTGTTCCTCGAAGTGTCGTCGCATCCCGTGGTCACCCACTCGATCAAGGAGACGCTCGACCACCTCGGCGTCGAGGAGGCGAAGGTCGCCTTCACCATGCGGCGCAACCAGGACGAGGTCAGCACCTTGCTGACGAACTTCGCCGAGCTGCACTGCGACGGCGCGGATTTCGACTGGACGGCCGAGCATCCGGACGCTCCGCTGCTCGCTCTCCCGCCCGTGGCCTGGCAGCACCGTCCTTATTGGATCTTCGGCGACGAGGCCGTCGGCTCGAACGGCGTCGGTGGCGGGCACGATCCGGAGAAGCACAGCCTGCTCGGCGGGAAAATGGCCGTCAGCGGGTCGCCCGCGAGGGTGGTGTGGCAGACCTATCTGGACATGGACTGCCGTCCGTATCCGCTCAGTCACGAGGTGGTCGGGGTCGAGATCACCCCGGCGGCGTCGATCATCAACACGTTCGCCGAAGCGGCGGTCCGCGACGGCAAGCAGGCGGCGATCACCGACATCGTGCTGCGCACACCGCTTTCCGTCGTCCCGCCGCGGGTCGTGCAGATCGTGTCTTCGGAGAACACCCTCCGGCTTTCCACCCGCCTCGCCGAAGACGGCGGCGCCGGTGAGGAACAGGAGTGGATCACCCACACCACGGCCGCGATCGAACCCGGCGTGCGCGTCACCGACGGCACGATCGACACCGCGGATCTTCGCGACCGGCTGCCGGAGTGGTCGTGGGAGAAGGTCGACACCATGTTCCGCCGGATGGGTGTCGGTGGGTACGCGTTCCCGTGGGACCTCGACGAACTGCGTCGCACGGACTCCGAACAGCTCGCGGTGATGACCATCGAACCCGGCGCCCCGCGCGCGGCCAGCTGGGCGCACGTGATCGACGGCGCGCTGACCATCAGCGCGGTCGTGGTGACCCCCGAGGACGCCCCGGTGCTGTGGATGTCGAGGTCGATCGAAAAGGTCGTCTTCGACGGCGTCCCGCCCGCGAAGATCGTGGTGCACAGCCGCCGGTCGCCGCGGTCCCCGCAGGACACCACCGACGTGCTGGTCGCCGACGAAACCGGCCGGATCGTCTGCGAGGTCACCGGACTGCGGTTCGCGGCGGTGGAACATCTCGGCGCAGCCGCGGCGGGCCCGCGTGATCTCGTGCACGAGATCACCTGGAAACCGTTGGAGCTCCCGGAAACCAGTCACGACCTGCGACAGATCCTCCTGGTGGGTGACCCCTCGCTGACCGGCGCCCTCGCCGCGCGGTTCGAAGCGCTCGGCGTGCCGACGACGCGGGTCTGCGAACCGAATCCGCACGTCGACCAGCCGCGGGACTGCGACTGCACCGCCGATTTCAGCGAGCAGCTGCTGTCGGAGCCGGGCGCGGTCCTGATCGCGCCCTCACTCATCCGCGAAGGCGAAACGCTCGAAACCGCGACCGAACGGGCGAGCTGGGCGGTGATCCGGACCGTTCAGCGGATCGGTGAGATCGCGTCGATCGCCGGCGACGAGTTCCCAGCGCAGCAGGTCTGGGCACTTTCGCGGGGCGTGCGCGAGGCCGGGGACGAGGCAGCGCTCGCGCACGGGCCACTCTGGGGTATCGCGCGGATCGCCGCCGGTGAACGCCCGGAACTGTGGGGTGGCGCGATCGACGTCGACGAGGTGGGCGAGGACACCGCCGAGCGGCTGCTCGAGCTGTTCCGGCACGCGGGCGGCACCGAAGACGTCATTTCGCTGACCGGCGGCGCCACCGAGGTCGCCCGCTTGACCACCATCGAGCGACCGTCGGACGGGTCCAGCCTCCCATGCCGGGCCACCGGCACCTACCTGATCACCGGCGGTCTCGGCGGTCTGGGCCTCGAGGTCGCGCAGTGGCTCGCCGACCGCGGTGCCCGTCGCCTCCTGCTGGCGGGACGGCGTGGACTGCCGCCCCGTGCGGAATGGGAAGGCGTCACGGACCCGCAGACGCGGCACCAGATCGACAGTGTGCTCACCCTCGAGGCGGCGGGGGTCACGGTCCGCGCGGTCTCGGTGGACATCACCGACGAAGACGACGTCGCCAGGGCGCTCGACCCGGCAGCACACGGTCTCCCGCCCATTCGCGGTGTCATCCACGCCGCCGGTGTCGTCAACGACGCGCTGATGGACAAGGTCGACCTGGACGGCCTGCGTGACGTACTCGCCCCGAAGGCACGGGGCGGGATGGTGCTGCACCGGCAGTTCCCGCCGGGGACGCTGGACTTCTTCGTCCTGTTCTCCTCCTGTGGCCAGTTCGCCCGGCTCACCGGGCAGACCGCCTACGCGGCGGCGAACTCGTTCCTCGACGCGCTGGCCGCGCACCGCAACGCCGGTGGCCACACCGAGACCACCAGCATCGGCTGGACGTCGTGGCTCGGTGTCGGGATGTCGGAAAGCATCGCCAGTACCATGTTCGAAGCCAACGCCCGCGGCCTCGAAGCGATCACCGCGTCCGAGGCGTTCCGCGCCTGGGCGTTCGCCGAGCGATACGACACGCCGTACCAGGCGGTTCTGCGGGTTCTGCCGCTGCCGGCGCGCACCACGCGGGTTCCGATGTTCCGGGATCTGGCCGCCATCGACGCCGAGGCGGGCGAAGCCGACAACGGGGTGGACGTCGACTGGTCGAGCCTGCCGGAGGAAGAGGCTCACGAGCTGATCACCAAGGAGGTCCGGGAGCAGGTCGGTGCCGAGCTGAACCTGGCCGCCGAAGACGTCGACCTCCGGCGCCCGCTGGTCGAGCTGGGTGTCGACTCGGTGATGACCGTCGGTCTCCGTGTCCGGTTGAGCCGCCGTTTCGGGCTCGATCTGCCGCCGACGATCCTGTGGGCGAAGCCGACGGTCGCCGCACTCTCCGCGCACGTCACGGAGATCCTGCGGGAACCCGAAGCCGCCTGACCCGGATGCCGTGAAGGCCTCCTTCCCTACCTTGAAAGTAGGGAAGGAGGCCTTCGCGGCACTTCCGGGCTTGAGGCCTACCGGCGCCCTCAGGGCTTTCTGGCCGTGATCGCCCCATTGGCTCCCGGCGCCCGGAACCGCACCGTGCGGATGTCTTCGAAGCCCGCGACACGCAGCCATTCGTGGTACTCGGCGGCCGTGTAGTTGCGTCCCCAGGTCCCGACCAGCATGGCCATGCTCATCAGCGCCGCGTCGGCCGGACCGGACTTGTCGTCATCGACCAGCAACTCGGACACGATCAGCCGCCCGCCGCTCGGCAGCGCGCGATGACATTTGGCCAGCAGCGAGGCGTTACTGTCCGCGTCCCAGTCGTGCAGGATCATGGAGAGCAAGATCGCGTCGTGACCCGGCGGCAGTTCCGCGTCCTGAAGGAAGTCACCGGCGCGCAGGCTGATCCGATCGGACAGTTTCGATTCCTCGACTCTGTCCGTGGTGTACTCGCAGACGAAGGGCAGGTCGAAGATCGTGGTGTGCAGGCCGGGATAGCGCCGGCACAATTCGATCGCGAAGGCACCGCCTCCGCCGCCGACATCGAGCAGGCTGGACGTCTCGCCGAAATCGACCTCGGCCGCGAGTACCCGAGCGGTACCGGCGGAAAGCGGGTACAGGCCGTCCCAGAAGATCTTCGGCCGTGCTTGCTCCTCGAAGATCTCCTGCTGCTCACCGGAAAGCAGCCTGGACGGCCGGTTCGCCCGCACCGCTTCGGTGACCCGCATCCAGCCGGGAGTGGCGTACTGGGCGAGCATCCTGATGTAGTCGCCGAAGTAGTCCGGCTTTCCCCTGACCAGGTAAGCCTCGGCGACCGGCGTGTTGCGGAAGCGGCCGCCGTCGGTCTCCAGCAGGTCGAGTGCGGCGCACGCGGTGAGCAGGATCTCCGACGGCCGTTCGGCGATCCCGGTCCCCGCGGCGACCTCGGCCGCGGTCGCGCTTCCGCCGGACAGAAAGGTGAACAGGCCGAGGTCTTCGGCGGCGACCAGCGTCTGCGAAGCCCACAGGCCACTGGTCAGCCGGACCAGACCGTCGAGGGCGGGTCGAGTTTCCACTTGTTTCCCCTTTAGCTGGTTTCGAATTTGACCAGGACCTGTTCGAACACGATGTGCCTGCCGTTTTCGAAGTGGCGGGCCGGTTCTTCGGTGAGGTGGTAGACGGGATGCCGGGCCAGTTCGCCCAAGACGGTCCTGAGCTCCAGTCTCGCCAGGTGCGCGCCCATGCAATGGTGGATGCCGAACCCGAAACTGAGGTGCTGGTGCGAATTCCCGCGGTCGAGGGAGAAGGTGTCCGGGTCGGGGAACTTCCCTGGATCACGATTCGCCGCGTCCAGGAGGAAGACCACCCGGGAGCCGCGGGGGATGGCGGTTCCGGCGATCGTCACGTCGCGGGTGGTGACGCGGGTGAACCGATCGGTGGGGCACCAGCGGCGCAGGGTCTCGTCGGCCGCGACCGGCATGAGGTCCGGTTCGGCTTTGAGTCGTTCCTGGAGGTGGGGATTTCCCCCGAGGTACCACAACATCCGGCTGATCGTGTTCATCGTGGTCTCATGACCGGCGATGCAATACGAGACGATGATCGACTGAAGGGTCTCCTCGGTGAGCGGCTCGCCGTTCACTTCGAGCCTGGCCAACCGCGACAGGTAGGAATCGCCCGGCTCTTCTGTCGCCCGCCGGACTTCTTCCGACACCAGCTGACGGAACTCCGACCAGAAATCGGCCATGTCGGGGTTCTTCGAAAGCCGCGCCCACAGCGTGGTGGTGAGTTCCCGGATCTGGTGCTGTGCCGCCTCCGACAACCCGAGCGCGATCGCGAGCACACCGATCGCGAGCGGCTTCGACACCTCGCCGGTGAAATCCCCATCCCCACGATCGGCCATCGGCTCGATCATGCGGGCGGTGAGTTCGACGACGGCGGACTCTAGATTCCGCACTTTTTCCTGTTGCAGCGGCGGGGACATCAGCTTACGGCGAGCGCGATGCTCCGGCGGGTCGAAGTCGATCGGCGAGAATTTCGGCGTCCCCGCCGCACGAGGGAAGAAGACGCCACTGCCGGAGCTGTACGTCTCGTGGTCCTTGAAAGCCGCTTTGACGTGCTCGTAACGGGACAGGATCCACATGCCCCCATGCGCCTCGGAATAGGTGACACCCTCGTTCTTCCCGATCTCACGGTTGACGATTTCCGCGATGTCGGGGGTGTATTCGGGATCGTGGTAGTCGAATCGCCGGGTGAGCCGGTCGATGAGCTGTTGTCGCGTCGATGTCATGCTGCCGTCCCCAGAGGTAAGAACCCGGCGCTGGCCACCGCCTCGACGGTCTCGTCCAACGGCTTGTCGTTCTTCGGTACACCGCCGCGTTTCGGGCCCTCATCGTCACATCGCGGTCCGTGCGGACTCATCTCGCTGGTTGCCATGTCCGCACGGTCATGATCTCGATCTTCTTCCGCCGCAGTTGATCACCGACTACCGGTCCGGCGCGACGGTGCACGAGATCGGCGACCACCTCGGCGTCAATCACACCGCCGTGCTTCGGCAACGTCCTCAACCTCACGCCTTCGTATCCGCTGTTCCTCCCGAGCTCAAATCGGCCGGACGGCCAGGCGATTGGCGACGACGTCTTGAGTCTGTCCGATTAGGACGGTGAATAGGTACTCCCTGCGGTGCCCGACCACGTAGATCGTGATCTTGGTGACCTGATCCGGTCGCACATCCGCGGTGGTGAGGGCAAGACCGAGGTTGGCGAAGACCTGCTGAGCTGCGCTGCCAGATCCTCGGGGTGGATCAGGTCGCCATGGGGTCGTCGGACATCTGCCCGGCGACGAACACCATGCGGCTGCCCGTGGCGATGACGACGTGACTGTAGGTCTCCGGGGTGTCCAGGCCGTCTGGCTGGATGATCTCGATGGTCGTCAGTGTGCCGCCCGCTTTCACTTGCCGGCTGCCGGAAACAGGTCAGCTGTTGGCGGGTTGGTGCCAGGTCAGGTTGGCGCCGAGTGCTGTGGTGAGGCGGGTGATGGTCTGGTGGCTGACGTTTTCGGGGGGCCAGGCGCAGGCGATGTGGGCGGCGGCGATGTCGGCGGTGGCGCGGGCGGCGGCCAGGCATTCTTCGATCTGGGTGAGGGAGGGGCCGGGGCCGGAGGGGAAGCGGGCGCCGGGCAGTTGGGCGTCGTCGATGACGTCGATGTCGAGGTGGAGGTAGACGGGGACCGGGCCGAGCCGGTCGAGGGCTGCGGTGATCGCGGCGGGGTCGGCGGGCACCCGGCGGACGTGGCTGGTGGTGAGGGCGTCGCGCTCGGCGGGGTCGAGGTCGCGGGCGTCGGCGAGCACGACGCTGGTGTCGGGGATGGGGCGCAGGCCGAGCGTGTCGTCGAACAGGCCGGGGGTGCGGCCGGTCAGCATGGCCAGTGCCATGCCGCCGAGGTAGCCGCTGGTCGAGATGGCGGGGGTGTTGAAGTTCGGATGTATGACCAGCACAGTTGGCGCGGCTTGGCCGTCGCCTATGCCGCTGTGGCGATCGTCCAGCTCTAACTCGCCCTATCGACGGGAGCGACGTGGGCAGGAATCCTGGCGGCGGTTTGGCTGCTTGCAGCGCTCGCGAGTGGCGCGACCGCTCTTTGGCAAGGACGCCACGACCACGACGATGACGTTGTCTCCGACGAATCTGCCCGGGACGGGCCGCGTTCGGTGGAAGAGGAGTTGGTGCAGTGGGCAGCTCGCAGGGCAAGTGACCGGACCCTGTGACCACCGTCCAGCAGGCGCCGGATCCGACGTTGTACCGCGGCCAGCACGAGTTGCTGGACTTCCTCGTGCTGGGCGGAGGTCGGGACGGCTCGCTCCGTGTTCTGCGCGAATACTTCAACGAGGACGCGGCTGCAGGGCGACTCTATACCGGCCGCGGGTTCGATCGTCTGGACGGCGGTGGCGATCTCCCCCAGGTGCGGGACTGCATCACTAGCGCCGACGTCTTGTCGCTCACCTTCTTGAGCATCTCGGACCGGCTGCCCGACGTCGCCTCCTCCGCCACCATGGTCACCCATGCCAACGAGATCACCGAGCTGCTTGCGCAGCTGCCGGTTGACGTCGACATGCATGAGGCAGCGTGGACGGTGTATGCACCCGGTTCGCCGGCATCGGAGCTGCATGAGCTTCTGCGACGGTGTGGCGGAACGGACCGCTGGGTGACGGCGAGCAAGTTGCTCGCGTAAGCGACCGCAGCTACTACCGGTCTACGACAGCAAGCCCAGAAGCTGCTCGGTACGCCAAGCAGCTTCTGGGCTTGCCTTTAGATGTGGTTCGACGGTGACCCACGGCGGGTCGACGGCCTGCGGGACATGCGGGACGAGGCCGGCGGGATCACGGACATCAGCTTGCTGAGAAGCTTGGACGTTGTGCTCTGGGTACGTGAAGCACGCTCTCGCGTTGTCACCAAGGAACCTGATACGTGACCCATCTAGCTAGGCGGCGTGGCGGAACCCCAGCAGGAAATGGCGATGAAACCGCGCGGTGGAGGTTTCATCCTCGCGCCAGAGAGCCCCTCGACCCTGACCGAGGGGCTCTCTGGCTTGGAGGTGGAGCACTCGCTAACGCACTTAACCACCGTCAGCGATTACGTGGCCATGCGCTCCGATGATCCGTACTCCATCGTCGTGTAGAACCAGCTTGGGCGGGCTGCCGTCGATGCCCGTTCCCGAGTACCAAATCGGCTGCTTCGGTGGACTCACGTGCGAAGTCACAACCCCGGAGTCATAGACGTCGATCCGGTTGTCATCTTCGGTTCGCTCGTCACAAACGTAGATACCGGCCGAAGGAGCAGCTTCAGGCCGACCGGATGGCCAACCCTTCAAGCGAAAATCCGGCTTGTTGTTTCGCGTGCACGGTGGCACATCCTGCGGGACACCGTTTACTGCGATTTCCGTGTCACCGAACTCCCAACCATGCACCCACAGTATCGGGCGTCCTTCGTAGCTGTCGAAGACAATCTCGACATACCCCTCTGGTGGAGTTCTCTCTGCAACCTCGAATGACTCACTGGGCTTCAGGTCGAACGCCATAGGGCAGTGACTGAGCCTGACGGTGATTGGAGCGCTCAACGCGCTGGCCACCTGCACCGTATTAACGATCGACGACATGCTCACCGCCCCAGTGTAACGTCGGCTTCCTGCGCCGCAAGGCGAGACAAGTTCCTCCGCGTCTCACTTCGCCGGTCAAAACGACATATATTTCTCGCACTTGGTAGCGCCGGAAGCGTTGTCCAACCAAGCATGAACCGCTACGTGGCTGGCACCGTTGATCACGATCAAGCCCGACCGTGCCCCGTCAAATCCCGATGCTCCGGTTCGGAAAAACGTCGACTTTCCGCCCGCCGTCGCGGAGAAGTGGAGAGTCCCACCGCCAGATCCGAGCCATTTAGAAAGGCCGACCCCCACAATGCGAAACTTGGCAGTGTTCAGTCCTGAATTCATGTCGACCAAGTAAACCGTGTCGCCACAGTTCGGACGTTTCGGCGGGTCGAGGGCCAGGGCCGTGGAGGTGGTTGTCACTGTCAACGCAAGAGCAAACAGCAATGCTACGCATGAACGAACGAACTTCATCGAGCTACTTCCCCCTCTAAAATACCCCGACGTACTGGTTTGCCAGTCGCAGCTAAGCGGAGATGAGTTGATGTTGACTATAGGCCAGTCGAGTGAACAAAAAAGGCTCACTGAAAACCGGTACTACTCCGCATATTTCTTGCGGATTCCGCACAATCAGGACGTCTAGTTGATCTTCTCAGTTGCCTGAGTCGGTGGCGAATTCTTCTCGCTCGACGGTGGATGCAAGGTCCAGTCGTTCCGGCGCGGCGAGATGAGCGTGAAGATCCAGAGCTTTACAGAGATGGGGCGGTCGTTTTTGAACGCAAGCCACACGAGAGTGATGAACGTGAAGCAGATGATCCCCACGATGAGCACGTTCACACCAGTCCCACTCCTGGCGACAAGTCCGGGTCTCCAGCCGCCCGGTTTGGGCTGCTGCAGGTGCGATCTCGCGGCCAGGGCAACTCTGGCTTGCCAATTTGGACGTCTCGACCCCGGATAGCTGCCCCGAAGCAGCTAGGCGAGATGTCCTGGGGTTAGACCCCTTATCGGACGAGTACCACTCAGTCCGATCTACTTTATTCGGTTTCTATCAGAGGACATCGATTGATGGCTCGATGTCAATGCCGTTAAGTTAGGAGCGGGCTTCGGCGCAGCGTGAGCTGTGGGGCGGCGTTGTGTCGCGTCTGAGTGTGGCGGGCTCTTTTGGTGAGCTT